>DASUSL010000034.1:0-8006 GCA_036375135.1 Thermoanaerobaculia bacterium
GGAGACGATGGCCTGGATCGCGCCTCCGAAGCGGAACGCGCTCGAGCCGCCGGCAGCCGGCGTCAGCACCCGCCACTCCGAAAGGATTGCGGAAGGAGCGATGTCGCCGAGATCCGGCACGACGGCGACGACGAGGTTCGAAACGGGAGTCGTGTTCACGAGCTGGAATCGCACCATGGCCATTGTGGTGGTGAGCGAGGCCGCCATACCGCGCGGCCCCGCTCCTCCTTTCTCTCTGCGTCGGCGTCAGGCGGACGCCTGCGCCTGCGCGCGCATTGCTTTCGCCGGTGCGGACTTGGCGGACGGCGGCGGCTCCGAGGGGGGATCGAAGGTGAACGTGTCCACGCCGCTGAGGCCTCCGGGGCGCGTCCACGTCACGGTCACGTCCGCGGCCGAGGCCGGGATGAAGTACTGCGTCTCGTTCGACAGTTGCTGCAGGGTGTAATTGAAGCCCTGGTCGGTCGGCTCCGCGGCGCTGAAGTAGAGGCTCGCCTCGAGCTGGAACGCGCTGCGCGACTGGTAGTTCAGGTTCGGCTTCGCCACGCACGGGCTGTTGTTGACGTACCACATGACCTGGATCAGCACCGCGTCGTTGGGCGTCTTGGGGTCGACGACCTCGTTGAAGACGACGCACTGGTCCGGCGTGGCGGCGCCGGCGTTGGGGCCGTTTTTCAGTTCCTGTACCAGCTTGAGGCCGCTGACGTTGTCGAGGACCGCATCCCACACCTGGCCGGCGGCGATCTTCACCCTCTTGCTGAGGGACATGGTGTCCATCCGCTGCACCTGGACCTGGATGTCGTTGGTGTAGGCGAACCCGATCGAGCCGCCGGTGCCGATGTTCAGGCTCTGCCATGCGGCGAGCTGGAAGTCGGCACTGGCCTGGGTGGGGACGAGAAAGACGAGGACGTTTTCGTCGACCGGCTGGTCGAGCTGATTATTCACCGTGAACTGTACGTTTGCCATGAGATTTCTCCTTCTTGTGATGGTTGGATGCGCGCGCTCAACCACTACAGAGCGAGGCGTCGGTGCGCTTTTCCATTGCGGCTGAAGAAAGTTGTATGCTGGCCGCATCCCCTCCACGGCAATGCTTCCTGAAAGTCTTTTCCGGGCCAATCTGCCGCTGATTGAGCGAGTGATCGCGAAGGTCTGCCGCCGGTCCGGTCTGCGCGGTGCCGACGCCGAGGATTTCGGATCGATCGTGAAACTGGCGCTGATCGAGAACGACTACGCCATCCTCCGCTCGTTCGAATTGCGCTCTTCGCTGACGACGTTTCTGACGATCGTGGTGCAGCGGCTGCTGTCGCGCGAGCGCACGCGGATGTGGGGACGCTGGAACGCGTCCGCCGAGGCCGAGCGTCTCGGTCCTGCCGCCGTACTCCTCGAAAAGCTGCTCGTGCGCGACGGCCGCCCGATCGACGAGGCGGTGCCGATCGTGTGCGCCGTCGACCCCACGCTCGATCGCGCCGCGGTGCTCGACCTGCTGGCGCGGCTGCCGCCCCGCGCGCCACGCCCGCGCCTCGTACCGCTCGACGATCTCGACGACACGTTCGCGGCCGCGGCGGCCGCGGACGCACGCGCGCATGACGCCGAGACGCGAAGAGTGTCGGAGCATGCGGGACGGGTGGTACGGCAGGCCATGGCCGCATTGCCGCTGCAGGACCGGATGCTGATCCGCTTTCATTTCGGTGCGGGAATGAGCATCGCCGACGCGGCGCGGCTCCTCGGCGTTCCGCAGCGGCCGCTCTACCGCCGCGTCGAGGCGCTCCTCCGCATGCTGCGCCAGACGCTCGAGCGCGAAGGCATCGGCTCCGCGCACGTCGGGGACATCATCAGCGCCGCCGCGTCCGAGGGGGTGGATTTCGGACTGCACGGCAGGGAAGACGGCGCCTCGCACACGGCGCGGACAGGAGACCTCGGATGAGGAACGACCGCGCCACGCATCCTTCCGACGCAACGCTGGCCGCGTACGTCGACGGCAACGTCGATGCCGCCACGCGCCTCTCGCTCCTCGAGCACCTCGAGTCGTGCGGCGACTGCATGGCCGCGGTGCTTGCGGCGAACGAGAGCCGCGCCGAGAGCGCTCCATCGCGCGCTTTCTCGCGCTCGCGATGGTGGATGGCCGCGGCCGCCGCGGTGCTGATCGTCATCGCCGCGGTGCCGCTGCTCCGCCGCCGCGCGGATCCCGTCTCCCGGCTCGTGGCGCTCGCGCCGCGCTCGGCGCGCGTGGCGGAGCCGCGGCTCACCGGCGGGTTCCCCTGGGCGGCCTATCGCGGCGCGCGGCGGTCGAACGATGCCGTCGTCGACAACGAAATGCTGCGCCTCTCCGGAGCGGCGGGCGATCTGGCCGCGCACGCCGACAGCACGAAAACGCCGGAGGCCGAGCACGCCGCCGGCATCGCCATGGTGCTGATCGACAAACCGGCCGAGGCGATGCGGCGGCTGGAGACGGCGGCGAGGCGGAGCGGCGACGCCGCGGCGTGGAGCGATCTGGCGGCGGCGCGCTATGCCGCGGCGGAAGCGAGCGGCAATGCCTCGCTGTACCACGACGCGCTCCCGGCCGTCGACGCGGCGTTGAAGCGAAACCCGAAACTGCCGGAGGCGCTGTTCAACCGTGCACTCATCCTGGAGCGCCTCGGCCTGGCGGGGGAGGCGCGCAAGGCGTGGCTGCGCTACCTCGAGGTCGACGGCCAATCGGAGTGGGCGACCGAGGCGCGCGCGCACCTGCACGACCTGCCGGCGGCGACGCGCTCTTCGACGTTCGAGCGCGATCGGCCGCTGCTCGAGCAGGCCGCTGCGTCCGGCGACGCGGAGCGCGTCCGCGAGCTCGCCGGCCGCTACCGCCAGCAGGCGCGCGCGTACGCCGAGGGCGAATACCTCGGCCGATGGGGAGAAGCCGTCCGCGCGAGCGATTCCGCCGCCGCGGCGCGCTGGCTCGCGGCGGCCCGGCAGGTCGGCGAGGCCGTGCACGGGCTCTCGGGCGAGTCGCTGCTCCGCGACGCGGTGGCGTCGATCGACTCCGCCACGCCGGCACAGCGTGCCGCGATCGCGGAAGGACACGTGCTCTATCGCCGCGGTCGCGTCGCGTACAGCCGTCAGGCGCCCGCCGAAGCGGAACGCGATCTCCGTCTGGCGGCCGCGCGCTTCGCCGAAGGCGGCAGTCCGATGGCGCTGCTGGCGCGCTACTACGCGGCCGGCGCGCGGCTGGCGCAGAACGACGTCGCCGGTGCGCGGCGGGAGCTCGAGCAGACCACCGCCGAAGCCGACGTCCGGCCGCACTTCATGGCCCTCGGCGCCGCGGTGCGCTGGGAGCTCGCGCGCGCACATGTCCTCGCGGACGACTGGGCGGGCGCGCTGCCGATCCTCGAGGCCGGCGCGGCGCTCTACCGCCGCCTCGGCGAGCACGCGGGGGAAGCGTTCCTCGAGTCGATGGCCGCGGGCGCGCTGGCCACGCTCGGCCGGTACGACGAGTCGTGGCAGGCGCGCATTCGCGCCTTTCGCGCGCTCAGCGCGGAAGGCGATGACGACCTGACGGCGCGCAGCGTCGGGAGTGCGATGGACGCGGAGCTGCGCGCGGGGCGTCATGAAGCCGCGCTCTCGCTCTCCGCCGTCGCGCTCGACATTCAGGGCCCGGCGGCGCGGCCGCTGCTGGTCGTCGACACGCTCATCCGCAAAGCGCTGCTCGAGGCGACGATGGAGCGTCCCGGCGACGCGCGGACGACCGCTGCCGAAGCGGAGCGCGCCGCGGCACGCATTCCCGATGCGGCCGTGCGCGCGCGGACGCTCGCGGACATCGGCGTGGCCACGGGGGCCGCGCTCGTGGCGACGGAGCCGCGCCGCGCGGCCGATGCGCTGAGCGCCGCGATCGAGTTCTACCGCGTCCACGGCCTGCGCAGCGCGCTGCCGGAGCCGCTGCTGTTCCGCGCGCGTGCCGCGCTGCGGCTTCACGACGCCGGCGCGGCGCAGCGCGATCTCGACGCGGGCATCGCCGCGGTGGAGGAGCGCCGCGGCGGTCCCGAGGAGGGAACACCCGCCCACGCGATCGTCGCCGCCGAGCGCTCGCTGTTTCAGGCGGCGATCGGCCTCGCCGTCGCGCGCGGCGATGCTGCCGGCGCGTTCGCGTACGCGGAGCGCTCGCGCGGCGGCGCGATGACGCTCGAGGAATTGCAGCGCCGCCTCGAAGGATCGGACGTGACGGTCCTCGAGATCGCCGCACTGCCGGGCGAGCTCGTGACCGTGGCCGTGACCAGCCGCGACGTTGCCATGGGGCGGTCGCGAGCCTCCGGCGAAGAACTGGCGCGCGCGGCGTGGGGAAGCGACGCGCGGTCCGCCCTGGCCGCGCTGTACGACGCCATCGTGCGCCCGGTCGAGCCGCTCGCCGGCCGTGCCGGCCGCCTCGTGTTCGTCGCCGATCCGCTGCTGGAGGGCGTGCCGTTCGCGGCGCTCTACGACCGCGTGCAGCAGCGGTACCTCGTCGAGCGCGCCGCCGTGGCGGTCGCACCCGCGGCCGCGGCGCTCGTGCGCGACGGCCGCGCGCCGCGCGCCGCGAGCATCATCGCGGTCGGACTGCCGTCCGGCGACGAGACCCGCTTCCTGTCCGCGATCGAGCGCGAAGTGCAGGACGTCGCTCGCGTGTACCCGCGCGCGGTGGCCATCGCATCGCGGGAGGCCACGTGGCCGGCATTCCAGCGCGCGCTGTCGAACGGCGCCGACGTCGTGCACATCGCCGGTCATGCCGAGCGGCAGCAGGGCGCCGGCGACGATGCGCTGCTCTTCGCGGGCGGGCCGGGAACGAGCCTGGAGCGCATCACCTGGAAGAGCGTCGGCGCCGCGCCGCGCGTGCACGCCGAGGTGATCGTGCTCGCGGCATGCGAGACGATGCGCCGGCCGCTCTCGGCGCACGTCCGCGCGCGCACTCTCGCGGAGGCGTTCGCGGCGGCGGGTGCGAGAGACGTCGCCGGGACGCTCGTGCCGATCGCCGACCGTGATGCACGCGAGCTCTTCCTGGCATTCCACCGCTCTCTCTTCGCGGGCCGTGGCGCGGCGGACGCATTGCGCGCCGTGCAGGTGGCGGCGATTCGACAGGACGGCACGCGCGGATCTCCGGAATGGGCCGGGGTGGCCGTGCTCTCCACGCGCATTCCCGTGCATTAAAAAGAGGAGCAATGATGGTCAGCAGCGCCGACGTGGTCGTTGATTTCTACGGCATCTGCAGTCATTTCCTGGGCGTCGTGCCCGGTGTTCCGCATCGGGTCGTCCTGCCGGACGCGTTCGCATGGCGTCCCGGCGTCATCGTGCAGCCGGAGCCGGCTTTGTATCTGCTGCACCCGCACTTCGCGTTCGTCGTCGACGGCGAGCGCAATCCGCTCGTCGACGTGCCGGGTCTCATCGAGGACGGGTGGATCGTCTCGCCCGTGCGGCTCGAGATCGTGAATGCATCCGACGACGCGCTCGACTATCCCGAGTCCGATCTCGGGAAGGCCGAGCCGTTCGGCGCGCTCATCCCGAAGCTCGCCTCGTTCACGCAGAGTTATGCCTTCGACGACGGCGTGGTCCTCGGCGGCCGCGCGGCCTGCTACTTCGACATCTCGCGCGGCCGCGTCGTCGCCGTTTTCCGCGGTGCCGCACGGCACGCCCGGATCTCCATGAAGACGTCCGGTCCTCCGATGCTTCGGGTCACGCCGCTGATGTCGCACCGGAACGACGGTCCGTTTTTCACCGAGATTCCGGTCGGCTCGTCGCTCATCGTCGGCAACGGAGGACTGAGCTGCAAGGACGCGCAAGTCGACTTTCTGTGGCATCTGACGACGGACCAGAGCGGGATCGGGCAGTTCCTGGAGTCCATGCCGTTCGGCTATTCGTCGCTGCCGAAATCGTTCGATGCCGACTGCGCCAAAAAGAACTTCGAACGCCTGCTGGACCTCGGCTACCCCGGGCGGCTCCGCCTGCTGCCGGGCGAGCTTCACGAGGCGTGGGAAACCACCGCCTCCTGCTCGAATTCGCAGTACCCGTAGTGGAAAACCGGCGTCGCGCATCACACCTCCTGTTCGAAAGAAAGACAGGAGGAGCTCATGCTCGACAAAGGAAAGGTGCTCTCACTCGCTCTGACGGTGCTTCTGATTCCGGCAGGTGCATCGGCCGACGACACGGCGAATCTCACCGCGTGCTACACGGTGACGCTCGATAAACAACAGGTGACTTACGACGGCGGGGCGCTGCTGGTGATCCTGCGCGTCGCATCGCAGCGCCCGGGTGGCGACGGCGCCAACGCCGACGATCCGCTCCAGCCGCTGGCGCAGTCCGCCAAGCCGGCCGGAAAGAAATGCAGCGGCGCGACCGAGGATCGTCTGAAGTCCGCGCCCGACCTGAGCCAGCCCCTCGCGCCGAGAGCGGGGAGCCCGAACGTCGAGCAGATCGGCAGCGCGTATTACGGCGCCGTCCAGAGCCCCAGCCGGTTCCGCGCGCTGTCGGAGCTGAAGTGCTCGGACGACGTCAACGGACGCACCAGGCCCTGGTACTCGAATCAGTTCTTCTCGATCGGCGACATGATCTTCTACCGCTACTGCGGCGGCGGCGACGGCACGGGCTACGTCTATTTCTGGGGGATGGACAACGGCAAGTCGAGCGATTGCTTCGCGTCGAGCTACCCGGCGATGTTCGCGCTCACCGATCCGAAGCTGACGCTGCAGACGCTCCGGCAGGCGATGAAGAGCGGCGCGGTGGGAACGCAGAACGCGCAGGGACAGGCGCTCGCGAACGGGGTGGCGGCGCTGCTCGTGGCCGAGTCGCACCGCGACTACAACCTCAAGTACCTGAACTTCATGCTCCCCGTCATCGAGGACAGCGAGACCGCTGCCGGGAAGGACAAGGACAAGACGGCCACGTCCGCGATTCTGGCCGGCTACTGTCCTCCCGACGTCGGGAAGGACAACTGCCAGAACCCGACGAACAGCGGGAAGGGCGTGCACCCGCTGGCGTGGGGCGGCGCACAGGGGAGAATGATGGCCGGAGGATGGGGGCACGCCGCCGGCGCGACCTCCGACTTCGGCCGGAACTACGAGGCCGGCCTCGTGCAACGCTGGCTCGTTGCGGCGAAGCTCGGTACGCCGGCCAAAGCGGGCGCCACGTGCGTGCACGAGAACGATCAGGTCATTCCGGGGAGGGACGCCTTCGTGAAGCTGTTGAACGATACGTTCTACAAGTAGTCACCGAATAGAATACCCGTCGTATGCCTGAAGAAACCGAAAGCGGAGCGACTCTGCTCGCGCGGCGCGAGTACGCGCGCGCCGTCCCGGTGCTCAAGCGCGAGCACGAGAAATACCCTTCGAATCCGCGCATCCGCCTGCAGTACTCCGACGCGCTCGCCGGCGCGGGGATGATCGACGAGGCCATCGCGCAGTACGAGGCCACGGCCCGCTACTACGAGGACAACGGCCTCACGGTGCAGGCCATCGCCGTCCGCAAGAAGGCGGAGAAGGCGCGGGAGCAGCTCCCGAAGGCGGCCGAGGAGCCGGGGAAGAACGAGCCGCTCTTCCAGCGCAACGTGCCGAAGAGTCCTCTCTTCGAAGTGCTGGCCGACGACGAGCGCGACGCCCTCATCGGCGAGATGGAAGTCGAGACGCACGACGAGGGGAGCGTGGTCATCAACGAGGGCGATCCCGGCACCTCCATGTACGTCATCGCCTCCGGCGCGGTGAAGGTCTACACGCGCTCGAAAGGCGGCACGCTCTACCTGGCCCAGCTCGGCGAAGGGGATTTTTTCGGAGAAGTGAGCGTGTTGACCGGGAAGCCTCGCACGGCCACCATCACCGCGGCGCAGCGCACCGAGCTGCTGCGCCTCGACAAGTCCAAGCTCGATGGTGTGCTGGCGAAGTTCCCCGGGATCCGCAAGGTGCTCGACGACTTCTACAAGAAGCGCGCGGAGCACACCGTCGAGGCGATGATCGAGAGCCTGAAGAAACGATGATTCTCCCCATTCGAAAGTACGGCGACGACGTCCTCCGCAATCC
>DASUSL010000035.1:0-17346 GCA_036375135.1 Thermoanaerobaculia bacterium
CGGCGCCGACGCCAGCGGTCCGCTTGCGCGCCGCCGCCTGGCTGCTCTTCCTCGGCCCGTTCTTCTTCGCCACGTACGGCTTCGCGAACTGGCTGGCCTCGACGCGCGCGAACGTCGGCGTGGTCGTCTTCGACTGGGAGCGGCACATCCCGTTCATGCCGTGGACGATCATTCCGTACTGGTCGATCGACCTGCTCTACGCGATCTCGCTCTTCGTCTGCACCACGCGCCGCGAGGTCGACCGACACGCGCAGCGGCTGCTGTTCGCGCAACTGGTCTCCGTGGCCTGCTTCATCGCCTTCCCGCTGCGCTTCTCGTTCGAGCGGCCGGAATCTTCCGGATTGTTCGGCGCGCTCTTCACCGCGCTGGGGAGTTTCGACAAGCCGTTCAATCAGGCGCCGTCGCTGCACATCGCGCTGCTGATCATCGTCTGGGTGCGCCTGGCCGCGCATGTGGGGACGGGCTTCAGCCCGTCCGGCGGGCTGAAGCCCGCCCCACATCTGCTGCACGCGTGGATGGCACTCATCGGCGTCTCCGTCCTGACGACGTATCAGCATCACTTCCTCGATCTCCCCACCGGTGCCGCCGTCGGCTTCCTCGCGCTCTGGATCATCCCCGACGAAGAGGAATCGCCGCTGCGACGGATGTCGTTCACGCGCGACCGCAAACGCGTGCGCCTCGCGCTGCTGTACGCGACCGGCGCCGCACTCTGCACCGCCGTCGCGTTCCTCGGCGGCGCGTGGCTCTGGATGCTCTGGCCCGCCGCCGCGCTGGCGTTCGTGGCGCTGATCTACGCGGCCATCGGCGAGCGCGGATTTCAGAAATCCGCGAACGGCCAGTTGAGTCTCGGCTCGCGCGCGCTGCTCGCGCCGTATCTCGGCGCGGCGTGGCTGAACTCGCGCCTCTGGACGCGGAGGCATCCCGACGCGGCAGAAGTGCGCGACGGTGTGTGGATCGGCCGCATCCCGACGAAAGGGGAACCGTTCGCCGCCATCGTCGACCTCTGCGCCGAGCTGTCGTGCGCGTCGCATCCGGCGTATCACAACGTCCCCGTCCTCGATCTCACCAGACCGAGCGATGACGCGCTGCGCGCCGCCGCGCAGGCCATCGAAGGAGCGCCGAAGCCACTCCTCGTCTGCTGCGCCCTCGGCTACTCGCGCAGCGCCCGCGCCGTCGTCGAATGGCTGCTCACCACGCGCCGCGCCGCCTCGTTCGACGAAGCCGCGGCCATCGTGCGCAAGGCCAGGCCATCGGTGGTGCTCCATGACTGACGAAGAACGCGCACACGTCGTCGTCACCGCGCGCCTGCTCCGTGCCGCGGCGATGCTCTCCGGCCTCGCCGTCGGCGTGACCATCGTGGCCACGTTCCAGGTCGCCATCGCCGCGATCGTCCTCGGCGTCGTCGCGATCTACTACTGCTTCCGCGTCTCCTTCGACGCAAAGCTGTTCGATGACATCGCCGCCGGCCGCCTCACCACCGCGCAACTCGACCTCGCCCTCGGTGGAGGACAGGCAATCCTGCCTGTCCGGGCCCATGCGTCGAGCGAAGACGAAGGGACAGGCAGGATTGCCTGTCCTCCACCTGCTGCGACGCGCGACTGGATCGACCGCTCGCGCGGCGCGAAGCGCCTCGTCGTGAAGGCGGCCATCGCCGTCATCGCGCAACTCGCCGCGCTCGTCCTATCATCGGTGTACGGATGAACCCGGTCTTCCGCAGCTACCTCGTCGTGCTCGTCGGCCTGCTCGTCGTCGCGGGCGGCCTGCTGGCGGTGCTGCGCTTCGGCTTCAAGAAGAACGTCGATCACGCGTGGAAGGCCTATCGCGGCTGGCTGATCATCATCCCGCTCGTCTTCACCGCGCTCTGGTTCGGCCGCCTCACCACCATCATCTTCTTCACACTCCTCGCCCTCGGCGCGTTCAGCGAGTTCGCGCGCGCCACCGGCCTCTATCGCGACTGGTGGATGACCGGCATCGTCCTCCTCGGCATCGCCGCGGTGGGCGTCGTCTCGTACGTCGACACGCCCGTGACCGGCGAGCCGGGGTGGTACGGCATGCTCATGGCGCTGCCGGTGTACGTCGTCTCGGCGATCCTGATGATTCCGATCATCCGCGACCGCGCGAAGGGACAGCTCCAGCCGATCGCGCTGGCGCTGCTCGGCTTCATTTACATGGGATGGATGTTCGGCCACCTCGCCTTTCTCGCCAACGCCAGGAACGCGTACGGCTACCTCCTCTATCTCCTCTTCGCCGTGCCTCTGTGCGACATCGCCGCGTTCACCTTCGGGCGCATCTTCGGCCGCCGCAAGTTCCGTCCGAACATCAGTCCGAACAAGACGTGGGCCGGTGCGCTCGGCGCGTTCGCGGTGTCGATGGCCTTCCCGTGGCTGGTGCGCTTCTCGTTTCCGGAGCTCGGGACGCGCGAGCTGCTGCTGGCCGGCGTGATCGTCGGCGTCGGCAGCCAGCTCGGCGATCTCTCGATCAGCGTGATCAAGCGCGACATCGGCATCAAGGACATGGGGGCGCTGCTGGAGGGACACGGCGGCGTGCTCGATCGCGTCGACTCGCTGATCTACGTGGCGCCGCTCTTCTTTCACATGATCCGCTACTTCCGCGGGCTGGGCTGATGGACGAGTGGCGCTATCAGCCGACCGAGGATTTCGATCAGGCGCCGATCGAGCGGCTGAAGAACTTTCCGCGGCATCCCGATCTCTTCGTGTACGCCGCGCGCTCGCTGACGAACCTGGTCATCCGCGGGTTGATGCGCGTGTGGCACCGGCTGGAGATCGTCGGCCGGGAGAACCTGCCCGCCGAGGGATCGTTCGTGATGGTGGCGAACCACGGCAGCCACCTCGATGCGCCGGCGATGCTGGCCGCGCTGCCGCTCGGCAAGATCCATCGCGCCTTTCCCGCCGCGGCGAGCGACTACTTTTTCACGAACCTGTCGAAGCTCGTCTTCTCCGCGATCGTCGTCAACGCCATGCCCTTCGACCGCAAGGAGAACCCGCGCCAGAGCCTCGCGCTCTGCCGCCAGCTCCTCGACGCGCCGGGCCACATCCTCATCCTCTTCCCCGAGGGGACGCGCACGCTGGACGGCACGCTGGGCAAATTCAAGCCCGGCATCGGCTTCCTCACCGCCGGCACCGGCACGCCGGTCGTGCCGTGCTACCTCGACGGCGCGTACCGCGCGTGGCCGAAGGGAAAGTGGATCCCGCGCCCGCGCAAACTGCGCGTGATCGTCGGCGAGCCGATGCAGTTCCGCGACTACGCGCCAGAGAAAGAGGACGCGCTGAAGATCGCGGAGGCGTTGCGGGAGGCGGTCATCCGTACATCCCACGCACCGATTTAGGAGTGCGGCGGCGACGAGCCGCCGCTTTGGTAAGGGCGCTACGGAACGGCGTGTTGCACCGTTACCAAAGCGGCGGCTGGCCGCCGCCGCACTCCTGAATGCGCGTCGGGCGGTGCTATGCTTGCAAAGTGCTAGCACCAGGAGGGAGCGATGGCAGAAGTGCTGATCCGGAATCTCGATGAACGCACCGTCGCCCGACTGAAAGAACGTGCGGCGCGGAATGACCGGTCGCTGCAGGCCGAGCTGGTCACCATCCTGGAGCGGGCAGCGGTAACGGATGTCGTCGAGGGCCGCGCGCTCGCCGCGCGAATCCGGCGAAAACTCGCGTCGCGCAAGCACTCCGACTCGAATGCCTCTGTCGCTGACGACCGGCGGCGATGAAAAGAGTGGTTGTCGACGCCAGCGTCGCGGTCAAATGGTTCGTTCCGGAGACTCACTCCGAGGCCGCGGCCCGGCTCCTCGAGCCCGGCCTGTTCCTCTCCGCCCCCGACCTGATCGGACCTGAATTCGCAAATACGTTGTGGAAGAAGATACGGCGCCGCGAGCTCGCCGCCGCGGAAGCCGCCGAGATCGTGAGGGCGTTCCCGGCTGCCGGCATCGAGATTCATCCATCCGCCGAGCTTTTGTCCGCGGCATTGGAGCTGGCCGGCGCTCTCGATCGCACGGTTTACGATTGCCTCTACCTGGCCCTGGCCGTCGCGCAGAACGCCACGCTCGTCACCGCCGACGCAAAGTTTCACGCGACGGTCACTCGCAGTCCATTCGCAGACGCCATCCGCTGGATCGAAGACGAGCCCTGACGGCGGTCATCCGTACATCTCCCGCGTCGTGCGCGTGACGCGCCGCTGCACGTGCGCCTGCAGCAGGCGGCTCCCGATTCCGCGGAAGATGGCGATGCTCCAGGAGACGGCGAAGGGCATCCACCAGCGCGGGTCGTCGCGCGTCAGGAGGATGAACATCACCAGCATGGCCGTGAGCTGAATGAATCCGTCCACGAAACCGGTGGTGACGAGCACCGGTCGCGCGTACCACGAGCCCATCACGCGCGCGGTCTCGGCGAGCCGCGGGTCGTGCGGCTGGAGGCGCGCGGCCTCGCGCAGATGGCGGAGCGCGACCCACCACTTCTTGTGCAGCAGAGTGATTCCCTGGAGGTAGTGCGCGTACGCATCGTCGGGACGTTCCTGCAGCAGCTCGCCCGCGGCGGCGACGCCGGCATCGCGCTCCGAGCGGTACGCGTCGGCGAGGAACACCGCGCGGACGCGCCGCGTGTTCTCCGCGTCGGGCGCGATGCTCATCAGCCGCGAGAGCACGCGCTCGGCCTTCTCGAAGCGCTGCCGCCGCACCAGGACGAGGACGTTCAGTGCGAGCAGCCGCTCGTTCTCCGCATCGAGGGCCAGCCCCTGCAGGACCGTCTTCTCCGCCGCGACGGGATCGTGCTCCAACTGCGCCCAGGCCAGCGCCTCCAGCAGCGCGAGGTTCTCCGGCTCGAGCTCGAGCCCGCGCCGCGCTTCCTCCTCCGCGTCCGCAATCCTGCCGACGGCGGTGAGTGCGCGTGCGCGCAGCGCGATCGCACTCGGGTCGAGCTCGTCGGCATCGCGCAACGCCTGCAGCGCCTCGGCGGGATGGCCGGCGTCGAGATGCCACGCCGCCTCGGCGATCGGATCGCGATCCATCGCGCCTAGCGTATGGCATGGACATGCCACGCCGCTCTGCCGGTCGTCAGCCTACAATCTGGCGCAACCCATGACACCCGATCCCTCCGTCATCGCCGCGCTCGCGCAGGCCGTCGAGGCCGCGCCCGACAACGGTGCGCTGCGCGCGCACCTGGCCACGCTGCTGCTCGAGGCGGACCGGCCGTCCGAGGCGCTGGAGCATTGCGTCGTGCTGATCGCGGCCAGACCCGACGACGTCGAGGCGTTGCGGCTCGCCGCGCGGGCCGCGCGCGAAGCGGACGATCCGCGCGCGGAGTCGTACGCGCGTCTCGCCTCCGCGCTCGGCGGCACGCCGGAGCCGCAGGGCGGAGACGTCGTGCGCCTGCGCGCCGTCGGCGGCGCCGATCCGTTCGACGCCGAGGTCGAAGAGAGCCCGATCACGCTGAAAGACGTCGCCGGGATGGAGGCCGTCAAGCGGCGCCTCAACATCGCCTTCCTCGCGCCGATGCGCAATCCGGAGATGCGGCGCATGTACGGCAAGCAGCTCCGGGGCGGCCTGCTGCTCTACGGGCCGCCCGGCTGCGGCAAGACCTTCGTCGCGAAGGCAGTGGCGGGCGAGCTCGGGGCGAAGTTCATCGCCGTCGGCCTGCCGGACGTGCTCAATCTGTACATCGGCGAGAGCGAGCGCAATCTGCACGAGATCTTCGAGACCGCGCGCGCCAACACGCCGTGCGTGCTCTTCTTCGACGAGCTCGATGCCCTCGGCCGCAAGCGCAGCCTGATGCGCCACTCCAGCGAGCGGAACGTCATCAACCAGTTGCTCGCCGATCTCGACAGCGTCGGCACGAACAACGAGGGATTGTTCGTGCTCGCGGCGACGAACCATCCGTGGGACGTCGACGCCGCGCTGCGCCGCCCGGGACGCTTCGACCGCACCATCCTCGTCACGCCGCCCGACCGCGACGCGCGCGAGGCCATCCTCCGCGCCACGCTCAAGAAGCGTCCCGCCGACGGCGTCGACATCCCCGCCATCGCCGCGCTGACGGAGAACTTCTCCGGCGCCGACGTCGTGCATCTCTGCGAGTCGGCCACCGAGTACGCGATGGAGGACTCGCTGGAGAGCGGCACCGTGCGCGCGATCTCGACGGACGACTTCCGCCGCGCGCTCAAAGACGTCCAGCCGAGCACACGCTCGTGGATGTCGACCGCGCGCAACTACGCCGAGTTCGCGAACGACGGCGGCGCCTTCGACGAGCTCGCGGAGTACCTGCGCAAACAGAGAATCCGATGAGCGACGACCTGCTGCAACCGAGCATCGGGAAGATGGTCAGTGCGCCGCGGAAGATGCCGTGGCGGGTGCAGTCGCAACTGTGGGTGGCGTTCTTCGGCGGCATCGCCGCCGTCACGACGATCGCCATCCTCAACGCGCGACGGCTCGGCCTCGACAGACGCAAGCAATGGCTGATGGCCGGCGCGGGCGCTGTCGCATTCGGCGTGCTGCTCGCGTTGTGGCTGCGCCAGCCGCCGGCGCCGACGTTCATCGACTTCGCACGCGGCTCGCGCGAGCTGCGTCTCATCGGACGCGTCATCGCGGTCGTGCTGTTCCTGCTCCACGCGCTGCTGCAGAAGCCGGCCGACGCGCATTACCGCGTGTTCGCGAAAGGCGACTACGCATCGTTGTGGGGTCCGGGCATCGCCGCGACGTTCCTCATCGGCAGCCTGCAGTCGCTGCTGATCATCGGCCTCGCGTGGTGGGTGCGCTCATGACGACGTCGTACGAACACGCGCGCACGTTGCTGAGTCTCGGCCGTGCCGAGGAGGCGCTGGAGACGCTCGCGGACGCGCCGGAGGTCGACGAGCCGGAGTGGTGGCGCGCCCACGCCTCGGCGCTGCTCGTGCTCGACCGCTACGAGGACGCGGCCCGGTCGGCGCTCGAAGGGCTCGAGTGCGCGCCGGAGCATCCGTATCTGCTCGACGCGCTGGCGGCGGCGCGGCTCGGACTCGAAGATCTCGCCGGTGCCGAGGAGGCGATCCTCGCGGCGCTGCGCGTCGATGCCGAGGATCCCGATCTGCTCACGCGATACGCGCACGTCGTGGCGACGGCGCGGCAACTCGACAAAGCGGAGAAGCTCGTCGTGCGCGCGCTGGCCATCGATCCGGAGAACACGTTCGCGCTGCACATGCACGCGCTCATCGCCACCGCGCGCGACGATCCGCGCGAGGCGATTGCGCGCTCGCGCGAGCTGCTGCGCCACGTGCCGGAGAGCGCCTTCGGCCACGCGATCCTCGGCACCGTGCACTCGCAGGAAGGCGACGTCGACGACGCCGCGGATCACCTCCGCCGCGCGGTGGTGCTCGATCCGTACGACGACGATGTGGCCGACGCGGCGAGAAAGGCTCGTGTGGCGTCGCACTGGCTGCTGTGGCCGTTGCGGCCGCTCAACAAATTCGGTGCGGCGCCGGTCTGGATCGCTGCCGTGGCGCTGATCTATTCGCTCCGCGCGATGAAGATGCGGACCGCCGCGGGCGTGCTCGGCCTCGTGTGGCTCACGTACTGCGTCTACAGCTGGGTCGTGCCGCCCCTCGTGCGGCGGCTGACGCGGCGAACGTGAACGCAGGTCAGGCTTCAGCCTGACCTGCGCAGGCTGAAGCCTGCCCTACGTACGTGCAGTTCGTGACACCCGCGTGCAGGTTGTCGTTTCGCTGAAGTGCGCGTCGCGGCACCTTCGTTGAACGGTGCATGCGAAAGAGAAAGACAACGATTGCCATTGCCCTCATCGCGGTGCTGGCCGTCGTCGGCGTGCTCGTCCACAGGCAGGCGTTCGCGCGCGAGGCGACCACGTACCGCTTCACCGCCGTCGAGCGCGGTGACGTCGAAGCGAGCGTCTCCGCGACCGGCACACTCAACGCGGTTCGCACCGTGCAGGTCGGCACGCAGGTCTCCGGTCAGGTGGCGGAGCTCCTGGTCGACTTCAACGACAAGGTGAAGAAGGGCCAGCTCCTCGCGCGCATCGATCCGACGCTGCAGCAGCAGGCCGTCACCGATGCGTACGCCTCCCTCGAGCGCGCCCGCGCGCAGGCGCTGCAGGCCACGCGCGAGCACAACCGCAACGCCGAGCTGGCGTCCGCGGGCCTCGTCGCGCGCAGCGAAGTGGAGATGACCGACTCGTCGGCCGACGTCGCCCGCGCGAACGTGAAGTCGGCGCAGGTCGCGCTCGAGCGCGCCAGGCGCAACCTGGAGTACACCAACATCTACGCGCCGATCGACGGCGTCGTGGTCGAGCGCAACGTCGACCTCGGCCAGACCGTCGCGGCCAGCCTCAACACGCCGCAGCTCTTCCTGATCGCGAACGATCTCACCCGGATGCAGATCCTGGCCAGGGTCGGCGAAGGCGACATCGCGGGGATCAAGGAAGGACAGCGCGTGAAGTTCACCGTGCAGGCGCTGCCGCGCGACACGTTCGAAGGGACCGTCGAGCAGGTGCGCCTGCAGTCGGCCACGACCGAGAACGTCGTCAACTACACCGTGGTCGTCAACGTCGACAACCAGGAGCGCAAGCTCCTGCCCGGGATGACCGCGCGCGTGGAGTTCGTGACGCGCGCCGCGGACGACGTGCTGAAGGTCGCCAACGCGGCGCTGCGCTTCAAGCCGGAGACGACCGAAGCTCCGAAGGCCGCGCCCACGCGTGCCCGCCAGCGCTCGCTCTACTTCGTCGATGCCAACGGCAAGCTGCAGTCGATCCAGGTGCGCGCCGGCGTCACCGACGGCTCGTTCACCGAGGTCCGCGGCGACGGCGTGAAGGAAGGGATGCAGGTCATCGCCGGCACGGCGCAGGCGCAGTCGGCGAAGACGGAGGCGACATCCAGCAACCCGTTCCAGGGTCAACAGCAGCAGCAGCGCGGCCCCCGAGGAGGATTCTGATGGGCGTCATCCGCACCAGTGGTCTGACGAAGACGTACGTCAGCGGCACGAACGAAGTGCACGCGTTGCGCGGCATCGACCTGACCATCGAGCGCGGCGAGCTCGTGGCCATCATGGGGACGTCCGGCTCCGGCAAGTCGACGCTCATGAATCTCCTCGGCTGCCTCGACACGCCGACCGGTGGCTCGTACGAGCTGGACGGCGTACGCGTCGACGGCCTCGGGAAGAACGAGCTGGCGGCGATCCGCAATCAGAAGATCGGCTTCGTCTTCCAGGGCTTCAACCTCCTGCCGCGCACGACCGCGCTGGAGAACGTCGAGCTGCCGATGCTCTACGACCGCAGCGGCCGGAAGCGCGACACGAAGGCGCTGGCGACTGCCGCGCTGGAGCGCGTCGGGCTCGGTCAACGTGTTGACCATCAGCCGAGCGAGCTCTCGGGCGGCCAGCAACAGCGCGTGGCCATCGCGCGGGCGCTGGTCACCGAGCCGGCGCTCGTCCTCGCCGACGAGCCGACGGGCAACCTCGACTCGCGCACGACCATCGAAGTGATGGCGCTCTTTCAGGAGCTGAACGAACAGGGGATCACCGTCGTGCTGGTCACGCACGAGCCGGAAGTGGCGGTGTACGCGAAGCGCATCGTGGAGGTGCGCGACGGCCGCATCCGCCGCGACGAGCCGGTCAGGAACCGCCGCTCCGCCGCGGCCGATCTGGCGGGGATGGAGGAAGCAGCATGAAGAGCAGGACCCTGATCAAGCTGGCCATCCAGAGCATCCGCAAGAACAAGCTGCGCGCGGCGCTGACGATGCTCGGCATCATCATCGGCGTGGCCGCGGTGATCGTCATGGTGGCGGTCGGCTTCGGCGCGCGCTCGCGCATCAAGGCGCAGATCAACAACCTCGGCACGAACATGATCGTCATCACCGCCGGCGCGGCGCAGCAGGCCGGCGTGAGCCAGGGGGCGCAGGCGTTCCCGAACCTCACCGTCGACGACGTGGAGAAGATCCGCCGCGATGCGCAGGTCGTCACCGCGGTCTCGCCCGTGGTGGTCACGCGCGCGCAGGTCATCGGCGACGCCGGCAACTGGCGCACGCTCATCAACGGCGTCGACACCGACTACCAGGTCATCCGCGACTGGGACCTCGCCTCGGGCGACTTCTTCGCGCCGGAAGACGTGGCCGCGATCCGCAAGACCGCGGTGCTCGGCAAGACCGTCGCGGAACAGCTCTTCCCCGGCAGCGATCCGGTGGGACAGGAGATCCAGATCCGCAACGTGCCGTTCACGGTGGCGGGCGTGCTGACGTCGAAAGGACAGACCGCGAGCGGCACGGACTCGGATGACGTCGTACTGATCCCGTACACCACCGCGCAGTCGGCGCTGTCGGGACGCACGTTCATCCCGCAGATCCTGGCCAGCACGGCGTCGGAAGGGGACATCGCCGCGGCGCAGGAGGAGATCCGCGTGCTGATGCGCGAGTCGCGGCGCATCGCGGAAGGGGAGCCGGAAGACTTCACCGTGCGCAACCAGAACGACCTGGCGGAGGCGGCATCGAGCAGCACGCGCGTCATGACGCTGCTCCTCGCGGCCATCGCCTCGATCTCGCTGCTGGTCGGCGGCATCGGCATCATGAACATCATGCTGGTCTCGGTGACGGAGCGGACGCGCGAGATCGGCATCCGCCTGGCCATCGGCGCGCGCGGCTCGGACGTGCTCACGCAGTTCCTCGTCGAGTCGATCGTGATGGGCATGCTCGGCGGCGTGATCGGCCTCGCCACCGGCTACGCCGGCGCCAAGATCCTCGGCCATTTCACGGGCTGGGACACGGTCATGTCGCCGCTGGTCATGCTCGTGGCGGTGGTCTTCTCCGGCGCCGTGGGCGTCTTCTTCGGCTACTACCCGGCGCGCAAGGCTGCGTCGCTGAATCCGATCGAGGCGTTGCGGTACGAGTAGTCGAAAGCGGAGCGCCGCCGTCCTCGGCGGCTGCCGCGGCGGCGTCCTCGCCGCCGCTCGCGTGCGCGGGCGAGACGCCCGCGCGGCAGCCGGCGGGACGCCGGCGCTCCCCTTGACATCACGGGTTAGTTAACCGTAAGGTTAATTAACCCGATGGTTCACCACGACCCACTCAGCTCCACCTTCGCCGCGCTGGCCGATCCCACGCGCCGCGCCATCCTGGCGCGGCTGGCCCGCGGCGGGGAGACCTCGGTCAGCGAGCTGGCCGCTCCCTTCGACATGTCGATGCCCGCGGTCTCCAAGCACCTCAAGGTGCTGGAAAAGGCAGGACTCATCGCGCGCGCGCGCGACGCGCAGTGGCGTCCGTGCCGGCTCGAGGGAGCGCGCCTCCGGGAGATCGCCGAGTGGCTCGACGAATACCGCGAATTCTGGGAGCAGAGCTTCGATCGTCTCGACGATTACCTGCGCCAGGTGCAGAAGAAGGACAAGGAGAAGAAGAAGAATGAAGGCAACCGCCGCAAATGAGATCGTGGTGAGCCGCGTGTTCGACGCGCCGCGCGAGCTCGTGTTCAGCATGTGGACGAGCGCCGAGCATCTCGGCAACTGGTGGGGGCCGCACGGCTTCACCATCACCACGCACTCGTTCGATTTCCGCCCCGGCGGCGAATGGGTCTTCGTGATGCACGGGCCGGACGGCACGGACTACAGGAACCACATCGTCTACGGCGAGATCGACCCGCCGAATCGCATCGCGTATCAACACGTGAGCGGCCCGCTCTTCGACGCCGAGGCGGCGTTCGAGGCGCGCGGAGAGAAGACGGAAGTCACGCTGCGCATGACCTTCGCCACCGCGGAGCTGCGCGACCGCGTGGTCGAGCAGTACGGCGCCATCGAGGGCGGGAAGCAGACACTGGAGCGCCTCGCCGAAATGGTGGCGGAGGCCTTCGTCATCACGCGCACCTTCGACGCGCCGCGCGAGCTGATGTTCCGCGTCTGGACCGAGGTCGAACATCTGCGGCACTGGTGGGGACCGAAGGGGATGAAGGTCGTGCACTGCACGAGCGATCCCCGTCCCGGCGGCGCGATGCACTACGGCCTGCAGGGGCCGGACGGCGGCATGATGTGGGCGCGCTGGATCTTCACCGAGGTCGTGCCGCCGGAGCGGCTGTCGTTCCTGGCGTCGTTCTCGGATGAGGCAGGAGGGATGGTGCGCGCGCCGTTCTTCGACGGCGGCTGGCCGATGGAAGTGCTCTCGACGATCACCTTCACGGAGGGCGGCGGAAAGACGACGCTGAAGATGGTGGGCGTGCCGATTCGCGCGACGGATGCCGAGCGCGCTATGTTCCGCGGCGCACATCCGTCGATGCAGGGCGGATGGAGCGGCACACTCGAGCAACTGACCGCCTATCTGGAGACGCAGTCATGAATCAATGGGCACCCAGAATCCTCGGCATCATGCGCATCCTCACCGGAATCATGTTCGCCTGCCACGGCGCGCAGAAGCTGTTCGGCGCGTTCGGCGGCATTCCGGCGGGCATGACGCCGCCGGCGTGGATCCAGTACGGCGCCGGCAGCATCGAGTTCTTCGGCGGCCTGCTGATCGCCATCGGCCTGTTCACGCGGCCGGTGGCGTTCCTCGCCAGCGGCACGATGGCGGTCGCGTATTTCTACGGACACGCGCGCCACGGCGACTTTCCGATGGCCATCTTCCCGAAGGTGAATCAGGGGGAGCCGGCGGTGATGTACTGCTGGATCTTCCTCTACATCGCCGCGGCGGGGGCGGGCGCGTACGCGCTGGACAACCTCTTCCGCCGCCGCGCGGCGCGCACGTACTGATCGTCGAAGCGGCGCGCGAACGGCACGACGACGTGCTTCGCGCGCCACTGCTCGGTCTCGAGCATGACGTTGAAGCCGGCGGCGGTGATGATCTTCGCCGCCGCCGGAAAGAGATGCGCCGCGGGATACGTGCCGGCGACGACCACTTCGTTCGTCGCGTCGAGCTCACGCGCGTACGCCACCAGCTCACGCACTTCCTCCTCGGGGCCCGAGTGCACGACGAGCGAATACGGCTCTTCCTCCACTTCGTCGACCAGCGGCAGCGAGAGATCGAGCAGCACCACGTTTCCGCACGGCGCGTGCGTGAGCTCTTCGACGACGTACGTCGTTTCGATGTGCGGCAACTCGAACGGCACCGCGGCGCGATACGCATCCCAGCGCAGCAGGCGCGCGACGTAGTCGATCGGCATGTCCAGGCCGCACAGCTCTCCCTGGATGCCGCCGGGAAAGGCGTCGGCGATGAGGCGCGTCGCGCCCAGGTCGCGCAGCCAATCGCGATGGGCGAGCCGGTCGTGCTCGAGATGGCGCGGCACGCGGATGAGCCGAGTGGAGGACAGGCCATCCTGCCTGTCCCGCGTCGACAGGCAGGATTGCCTGTCTTCCACCTGTTGCGAGGTGGTGACGATGGTCGCGTCGAGCTGCAGCTTCGCGAGCACGCGCAGGCCGCGCGTGAGGTGCCCGAGGCCGCCGCCGGGTGCGTAGTAGACGATCATCGGCCGCGGGCGATGATTTCGGCGATGAGGAGGTCGCGCTGGTCCGGAGGGATGCCCTCGCACAGCAGCAGGCCGTATGCGGCGGACGGCCTGGTCGCGGGGATGGTGGTCAGCGTCTTCCCGACCGCGTTCTCGACTTCGATCTTCGCGCCGTCGAAGCGGACGTTGCCCAGCTCCTGGTCGCCGGGCGCGAAGACCTTCGTGCGATCTCCCTCGCGCGCTTTCAGCTCGAAGGCGTTCGCGTTCTCTTCGTTGTTGCTGACCTTGATCTTGTCTTCCGAGATCCTGACCTTCCAGAGCAGCGTGCCGTCGGACGTGCGGAGCTTGAAGCCGTTGTCGTTGGATTTGATCTCGTAGCCGTTGCCGGCGGGACGGGCTGAAGTCCGTCCTGCGTTTTCACCTTTGCAGGCGAGCAGGGCGAGTATCGCAAGAAGCACGGGGAGTGAGCGTCGCATTGAAGACCTCCATGTAGGTTGCGGATTCGCGGCGGGCGTCGCAGTGCAGGCGTGCGGCTTCGGCGGCGCGCGCGCCCATGCGTTGCAGAGTGGCGTCGCCGGCGTCGGCGGCGCGGGCGATCGCGTCGCGGCAGGAGTGATCGTCGCCGGGCGCGAAGAGGAACGCGTTCTCGCCGTCGGTGAGCAGATCGCGCATGCCGCCGGTCGCGGACGCGAGCAGCGGGCGCGCGAGCGCGGCGGCTTCGATCAGCACGTTCGGGAAGCCGTCGTAGTGCGACGGGATGGCGACCAGGTCGCTGGCGAGGTAGTACGGAATCAGGTCGAGGCGATCGAGCGGCGGAAGCAGCGTGTGCTCGATCTCGAGCGGCTCTTCGAGCTCGCCGACCAGCAGCAGGTGAAAGCGATCGGCGACACCGGAGCGCTGCAACGCATCGGCGAGGAACGGGACGCCTTTCTTCCGCTTGAGATGTCCGAAGATGCCGAGCACGCGGCGATTCGTCGGCGGCTGCCATCTGCGATCGGCCTCCGTCGGCTGCCAGAGGTCGAAGTCGATGCCGTTCGGGACGACGCGCGTGGTCACTTCGGGATGCAGCGCGGCGATCTTCTCCGCCTGCGCGGTCGTCACCGTGCAGACCATCGCGGAGCGGCGCAGCGCGTCGTCGAGGATCGGGCGGCGGCGCGGGTCGAAGAGGCCGGCATCGAGCTCGTTGCCGCGGATGAGCGTGATCAGCGGGAGTTGCAGCCACGCCGCGAACGTCGGTGCACAGAGCAGAGGCATGTGCCCGCCGAAAGCGACGACGATGTGGGGACGGGCTTCAGCCCGTCCCTCAGCGGGCTGAAGCCCGCTCCACATGAGGCGGTTCCAGAGCAGATTGATCGTGTGCGCGGCGTCGGCCTCCGCGGCCACGCGCGTCAGCGATCCGAACGACGTCGCGCGGCTCGACGTGATGGCCGCGCGGCGATCGAAGTGCACGACGTCGAGCTGCGCCCCTTCGCGCGCCAGGCCGCGCACGATGCGGTCGCACGACTCGCTCATGCCTCCGCGGTCGGGCGGGTAGTTCTCGGTGAGAAAGAGGAGTCGCATCTCAGCTCGCGTCGAAGCCGCCGTGCTCCGTCTCATCCTCCGACTCGTTGCGCGTCCGCGACGTGAACGAGCTGCGGTCGTGGCGGTCGAAGTCCGACACCGGCGTGTAGCCCGTGTCGCTGTAGTACGAGCTGCGATAGCCGGCCGCCCACGTCTCGTCGTACTCCCCTTCCTCCTGCTGCTGTTGCTGCTGCGGGTTCGCGGCCGCGCAGTCGAGGCAGGTGGAGAAGCCCGTCTGCGCCGACAGGTGCACGGGACACATCATCCGCCCGCAGTTCGCGCACGGCGTCACGCCGGGGTTCTCGCAGTCGGCCAGGGTGAGGAAGCCTTTGCGTCCCTCGCAGTTCATGCTCCCGCCTCCTTCGCCGGCCGCGTGTTGCGGAAGACGCTCGCCACGAGGTCGAGCAGCACGCGCGGGTCGATCGGGTCGAGCGACGCCGTGACCACCTCGCGCGACAGAGAAACCGTGCGGCGCTTCTCGTCGTCCGTCATCGCGCCGAGCGCCTTCTGCAGGTCGTACGTCTTCTTCTTCAGCGCCACCGACACCTCGATCTCCGACTTTTTCTTGTACTTCGTCTTCGACTTGATCTTGCCGCGGGCGTTGCGCTTGGTCTTGCTGCGCTCGCGGATGGCGTCTTTGATGCGCCAGGAGAGCTTCGTCCCGTCGACCAGCACTCCGTCGACCGACATCCACTCGTCGACGTACGTCTTGTCGATCACTTTGTAGTACGCCCCCTTTTTGTACGGCGCCCCTTCGCTGCGCTTCTTCGCCGGCGCGTTGGGCGCGGTGAGATCGAGCCGCACGTGGATCGGATGCGCGGGATCGAAGTCCTCGCGCAGCACGGTCAGCACGGGGATGGCGAAGCGGCGGAAGTTGTTCGAGACGTCGATGCTGCGCGTCCACCGCCACAGCGAACCGCAGATGACCGCCGCGGCGAGCATGAGCAGCAGCAGGGCCCCGATGACCAGCGGCCAGCCGTTGCCGATGCCGACGAAGAGCAGGACGACAGTCAGCACGATGGCGATGGCGGTGCTGCAGCCCAGCCTCGTGCGCGCCTTGTCGGACAGGGCGTCGCAGGCGGCCAGCGGCTTGAGGAACTCGAGCAGCGGCCCCACGGGGCGGTTCATCTCGATGCGCTTGTCGCGCAGCGTGCGCTTCTGCTCATCGTTGAGAGACCGGTATACCTTCCACACATTCACGGGCCGCTACTCCTTTCCGGTACGCGCTGCGCAGCGCGTCCGTTGACCGTTCCCAGGTGAAGCGCTCTTCGATGGTGCGGCGCGCGTTGCTGCCGAGGATGCGCGCCTTTTCGGGATGCTCGAGGAGGATGCGGATGGCGCGGGCCAGCTCCGCGGGACGCTCGGGATGCACGAGCCAGCCGTTCTCGCGGTCTTCGATCAACTCGCGCACGGGCGGGACGTCGGAGGCGACGACGGCGGCGCCGGAGGCCATCGACTCGAGGATCTTCAGCGGCGCGCACCCCTGCGTCACGTTGCGCTCGCAGTCGGTGAGCGGTGCGACGGAGACGAGCGCGTGCTGGCGCCAGCGGGCCAGCTCCGGCTCGCCGAGCTCGTACTTCCAGACGATGCGCTGCGCGACGCCGAGGCGCTCGGCCAGACGCGCGTACGCACGCCAGGCGCTGGAGTCGCGCGAGGCGCAGAGGACGAGGCGGAGCTCTTCGAAATCGGCGAGACGTGCGAATGCGCGCAGGAGCGTGTCGATGCCCTGCCACGACTGCGCGGCGCCGAAGTAGAGGATGTAGCGTTCCGGCGCGTCTTCCGGTCTTGCGGCCGGGGCGTCGAGGTCTGCACCGTTGGGGATCACTTCGATTTTCGTCTTCTCCACGCCGAGTTTCTCGAGCAGGCTCGCCGTCGTACGCGACGGCGTGACGATGAGGTCTGCTTCCGCGCAGCAGTCGAGCTCCAGGCGGCGGATCTTTGCCAGCGTCTTCGGGCCGAGGTCGGGGAAGAGCGACGGCAGCTCGATCGACGGGAGCGCGTTGACCTCGTACACGGTCGTGTAGTCGTGCGCGCGGAGCGCGATCGGCGCGCCGGACCAGGGATCGCGAAAGTGCGCGATCCGCACGTCCAGGCGCTCGACGTGGTGACGCAGCCACGCACCGAACTTCAGCGCGCGGTCGAGAAAGTTCGGGATCTCCTCGGCGAAGCGGTGGATCTGCACGTCGCCTTCGATCTGGTGGCGCGGGAGCTCGGGGCCGCCGAGAACGAAGAGCGCGCCGCCGCCGAACGCCTCGAAGAGCGTCCGCGCGAAGCGGTCGATGTGAATCGCCGCGCCCTTGCGCGACGGGAAGCGGTCGAACGCGGCGTAAAGGGATCGGATGGCGAATTATAGGAGTGCGGCGGCGGCGAGCCGCCGCTTTGGTGATGGT
>DASUSL010000036.1:0-15333 GCA_036375135.1 Thermoanaerobaculia bacterium
GGTGTTCGTCTGCGCGGCGACGCTGGACGTGGCCTGGCTCTGGTGGAACGTGATCGGCTGCACGGTCGGGGTGGGGGCGGCGCTGCTGCTGCAGGCGGTGCTGCCGCGGGCGCGTACGGCCTCACAGAACGCGTAGCGTCCGGACTGCGCGAGCCTCGCTCGCGCAGTCCAGACCGATCGACCGCTTACTTCTTCCAGCTATCCACGGTGCGCCGCACTTCCGACGCAAAGTCGGCCTGCTGCGGCGTGGCCGCGGCGATGGCCTGCTCGCCGAAGCGGATGGCGTCGGCGCGGTTGCCGGAGCGCTCGGCGATGCGCGCGCGCAGCCAGAGGTTGGCGATGTTCTGGTTCACCTTCAGCGACTGCTCGACCCACTGCATCATCTCCGCGTCCGTGGCCGCGCCCTTGTTGTTGAAGGCGAAATCGGCGGCCATGTACGGCGCGCGCCAGTCGGGATTCATGGCGCTGCGCAGGCTGGCCATCGTCCGCTCGGTCGACTTCGTGTCGACCGTGAACGGCACGGCGATCTTCTCCCAGCGGATCACGACCTTGGCCGTGTCGGTGGTCATCTCCGGGATCTCGAACGTCAGCCACTCGCGGTGCTCGGCCGTCTGCGGCGTCACCTTCACGCGCAGCGCGTCCTTCGCCTCCGTGTAGCTGTAGCTCCCCCACTGCTCGGCCACGCTGTTGAAGATGACCGTCCAGTCGCCCGTGCTGGGGATCGTGTGCAGGCTGTAGAGGCCCTTGGCCAGCTTCTGGCCGTTGATCCAGACGTCGTCGCTGAACTGGATCGTGGTGGCCTCGTTCGCGCCCGTGCGCCACACCTTGTCGTACGGCACGAGCGCGCCCCAGATCTGGCGCCCCTTCACGCCGGGCCGGTTGTAGTTGATGGTGATGTCCGTGAGGCCGACCGTCTGCATCAGGCTCGACTTCGGGCTGGGACGCGGGGTCCGCACCTGCCCGAACGCGGCCGTCGCCGCGAAGAGAATCGTGAAAATCGCTAATGTTTTTCGCATAGAGCGCGATCCTATCCAACTCACTCCCACGAAATCCACCGGCTCTCGAAGACGGCCGTCGCGCCGCGGCGGTCCGTGACCTCCACCTGCACGTCCGTCTTCTCGCGGATGTCATCCGGCCGCGAGGGGAAGACTCGCTCGAAACGGACCGCCGGCGGGCCGGGGCAGCGCCGCTCATCGAGCGGCGTGAGCCGCGCCGGATAACGCACGCGGCGGTTCTCGAACCAGAAGTCGACCTTCGCGATGCCGTGCGGCGAGGAGGCCCAGCCGAAGAGCTCCGCGCGGCCGCGGAGCTCTTGCGCGCCGAGGGGGGAGACGAGCGCGCCGGCGACGGAGTCGATGCAGGTCGCGCCGCCGTACAGGAACACGTTCAACGCATGCGGACGCGGACCTTTGCCGCCGCGCGTGGAGAAGACCCAGTCCGCGCCCGTCTTCGCGTCGAAGTGCGCGACGTAGCGCAGGCGTCCCCGCTCCAGCTCGCGATGCACCCAGTCGCGCATCCGCTGCGCGGGCTCGCCGCCGTAGCGGTCGGAGTGGACGATCACCAGCTCGACGGGCGCCTTGTCGAGAAACTCGTCCGTGTGCTGCAGCCGCGACAGCTCGTCGCGCAGCGGCGGCGAGAAGCCCGACACTCCGTTGACGATGCGCTGGTGATGCGCCGTCGCGTGCAGCATGTACTCGTACTCGCTGGAGAGCGTGTCCATCGGCAGCTCCACGACCGCGGAGACCTTCTGCTTTGCGAGCCACGTGTAGACCGGCGGTGTGTGCGGATCGAGGAGGAACCAGCGGATCGGCGCGCTCCACAACGTCACCGCGAACGCGACCGGCACGAGCCAGTGGAGGGCAGGCAATCGTGCCTGCCCCGACAGGGGGAATCGTCTGTCCTCCACCGCTTTCGTGAAGAGCGCGATCAGGATGGCCATGCCGATGTACGCGATCACCGCCCAGCGCGCCGGCGCGCGGATGGCGCGGAATCCCGGCACCGCGCCGAAGAGGAACTCGTGGAAGACGAAGTTCAGCCCCAGCGATCCCATGAAACCGATGGCGATCCACAACAGCGCCAGCCCCACCTTCGCCCGCTTCCCGACGAACAACGCCAGCACGGAGACGATGTACGCCAGCAACCCCGGATCGAGCCGCCTCTCCGCGTCGGAGGTGGGGCGGGCTTCAGCCCGCCCGTCGCTCTCGCGGGCTGAAGCCCGCACCACATCGGGAAGCCAGTCGACCGGCATGGCCGAGTAGCGCAGCACTTCCTCCGCCGTGCGCACCATCCCCACCTTCGTGTACGGATAGAGAAACGGCAGCAGCGCCAGCACGCCGGCGAACATCGTCATCGCCAGCGGCTTCCAGTGCGCGCGCGGAATCAGCAGCGCCGAGGTGATGGCAATCGCCAGAGCGCCGAAGAGCAGGTAGTGGATGTTCGTCAGCCCGTTCATCACGAACACCGCCGCCAGCAGCCAGGCGCGTTTCCACGCCGGCCGCTCGTGATACGCCAGCAGCGCCACGAGCAGCAGCGGCAGCCATCCGCCCCACACGTGCTGCACGTGCGAGAGATGCACGAAGCGGAACGGCACGAAGGCGTAGAACACCCCCGCCGCCATCCCCGCCCACCACGATCCCGTCAGCCGCAGCCCGAGCAGGTACGCCGCGAAGCCGCAGAACGCGAACCCTGCCAGCATGGCCACGTTGTACGCCGCCACGGGACCGGCGCCGAGGGCGCGCAGCGGGAAGAGCAGCGCCGCCACGCCGACCAGGTTCTCGCTGTACGCCAGCGTGTACGGCGCCGGATGGAACACGTTCGCGTGGAAGAGCGAGAGCGGCTGGTGCAGCGTGGCCCACCAGTCCCAGTCGAGGATCCAGATGTTGATCAGCGGGTCGCCCGGATCGGCCACGGCGCGGCCGAGGTTCGGCGCCAGCGGCCAGGTGAACGCGATCGAAAGGACGACGAACACGATCGCCGCACCGAAATGTTGCCTCCGCATCAGCGGCCGATGATAATTCGGCCCATGCCCTCGATCCCGTTTACCGGCAACTACGAAGACCTCTCGACCGACCGCGGCTACCAGTTCAAGTTCTACTGCGAGAAGTGCCACAACGGCTACATGTCGTCGTTCCAGACCTCGAAGATGGGGATGCTCGGATCGGCGGCGCGCGTGGCCGGTGGGCTCTTCGGCGGCGTCTTCGGGCGCGTCGCGGACAGCGCGTACGAGGTGCAGCGTGCCGTCGGCGGCCCCGCGCACGACTCCGCGCTGAAGGACGCCGTCGGCGAGATCGCCCCGACCTTCAAGCAGTGCAACCGCTGCGGCAACTGGGTCTGCGAGCCGATCTGCTGGAACAAAAAGGCCGGCCTCTGCGAGAACTGCGCGCCCGACCTCGACGAGGAGATGGCCGCCGCGCAGGCCGAGGCCGCGCGCGAGCAGATTCACGAAAAGGCGCGCACCGTCGACTGGACCAGGCAGCGCGACATCCGCAACGTCGCCGGCGCGGTCTGCAAGGAGTGCGGCGCGAAGACGCAGGGAGGCAAGTTCTGCCACGACTGCGGTGCGGCGCTCAACGCGAAGAAAGGCTGCCAGCAGTGCGGCCACGAGGCCGAGGGCAGCCCGAAGTTCTGTCCCGAGTGCGGGCAGAAGTACTGACCATGCGCAAAGCGATCGTACTGGCCCTTCTCTTTTCCGTGAACTGCGGGACGATCGTCCATCAGACGACGCAGAGCATCCCCGTCATTTCCGATCCACCCGGCGCGGCGGTGAAGGTCGCCTGCGGCGAAGTGGAGAACGACCCGAACGCGGTTACGCCGACGACGGTCGAGGTGCACCGCAAGCCCGAGTTCTGCTTCATCAGTTTCGAGAAGGAAGGCTACGAGCGCGCCGACGTGAAGCTCGGCCGGAAGATGTCTCCCCTCTACTTCGGCAACGTGATCATCGGCGGGATCATCGGCCTCGTCGTCGACGGCGTGAACGGCGCGATGTGGAACCGCACGCCGCACAAGGTGGACGTGAAGCTGAAGCCGGTCACCGCGCCGGTGGCAACCCGGTGAGCTGCCGCCGCCCGGTGCCGTCGGCGTTGATCACGTACAGCTCGTAGCTGCCGCTGTCGTCGCTGTAGTACGCGAGCCGCTTGCCGTCCGGCGCCCAGGCGTGCTCGTAGTTCGTGAACGCGTCGTTGGTGAGATTGCGCGGCGACGAGCCGTCGCGGTTCATCACCCAGAGATCGGGCTTCCCGCCCTCTTCCGACATCGAATACGCGATGAACCGTCCGTCCGGCGAGACCTTCGCCGCGCCGCCGCGCTCGACGATCTGCCGCGCGTTCGTGCCGTCCAGGTCCATGGTCCACATCCCGCGGCCGCGCGAGCCCCACAGCACCTTGCCGTCGGGCGCGCACGACGCGTGGCTGTCGCGGACGTCGTTGTTCGTCAGCCGCCGCGGGCTCGACCCGTCCGCATCCATCACGTAGATCTCTTCGTTGCCGTCGCGGTCCGAGTCGAACACGATCTTCCTGCCGCCGGCGCACCAGTTCGGATGGCGCGCGAATGCCTCTCCCTTGCTGTCGCCGCGCTCCGTGAGCTTCCGCTCGCCCGTGCCGTCGGGGCGGATCACGTACAGATTCCACGCGCCGCCGCGGTCCGAATCGAAGAGGATCCACTTCCCGTCCGGCGACCACGCCGCATGCGTGTCGCTCGCGCCGTGGTTCGACAGGCGCCGCTCGTTCCTGCCGTCCGCGTCGATGATGTAGAGCTGCGTGTTCACGCCGTTGCGGTCGCTCTGAAACACGATCCGGCGGCCGTCGGGCGACCAGGACGGATTGATGTTCAGAAACGGCGCTTCCGCGGCGAGCGGGAGCGCGGCGAGGAGGATCAGCACGGTTCGCGCGAGCATGGCTGCGAGTGTAGGCGACGCGACGCGCCAGTTGTGGCGGCATCGCAACACCCCGGCAACACGCTTGCACCCGCGGCAGGCGTGACCACCATCGTTCTCTTCGGCGGCCCCTCCGACGAGCGCCACGTTTCCGTGGCCTCGGCACAGAACGTCGTGCGCACGCTGCGCGGCGCGCTGGCGTGGTTCTGGACGCCCGAGGGAGCGGTGCACGACGTCGCGCCGGCGGACCTGCTCGCGCATCAGCGCGCGTTCGAAGTCGACTTCGTCCCCGCGCGCCCTGCGATTTTTCCGACGCTGGAGCAGGCCCTCGACACGATCCCTGTCGACGATCCGGTGTTCTTCCTCGCGCTGCACGGTGGACCCGGCGAGGACGGCACCGTCCAGCGTCTGCTCGAGGCGCGCGGCATTCCGTTCACCGGCTCCGGCGCCGAGGCCAGCGCGGCGGCGTTCGACAAGGAGCGGGCCAAGGAGCTCGTGCGCGGGCACGTGCGGACCGCGGAGTCGCGCGTCGTGCGCACGCAGGCGGAGCTGCGCGGCGCGGTCGACGACCTCCTCTCGCGCCACGAGCGCATCGTGCTCAAGCCGCTGGCCGGCGGCTCCAGCCGCGGTCTCTACTTCCTCGGACGCAACGACGAACTGCCGTCCGGCCTGCGCCTGCCGTACATCCTCGAGCAGTTCGTCTCCGGCCGCGAGCTCACCTGCGGCGTCTTCGACCGCGACGGGCGTCCGTACGCGCTGCCGGTGATCGAGATCGAGGTCGATCCGAACCGCACCTTCGACTACGCCGGCAAGTACCTCGGCGCCGGCACGCGCGAGATCTGTCCGGCACGCATCCCCGAGGAGATGGCGCACGCCGCGCAGGCCACGGCGCTCGCCGCGCACGAGGCGCTCGGCTGCGAGGGGTATTCGCGCTCGGATCTGATCGCCGCCGAGGACGGCATCTACTTCCTCGAAACGAACACCCTGCCGGGACTGACCACCAGCTCGCTCGTGCCGCAGGAGCTGGCGGCGGTGGGGATTTCGTTCAACGAGTTTCTCGAGCGGCAGTTGGAGCTTGCCGTGGGCAGGCTTACCATCAGCCGATGAACGCGACGAATCTCTTCCTGGGGCTGCTGCTCGGCCTCGGCCTTTCCGCGTCGACGGGACTGAATACCTTCCTGCCGCTGCTGCTGCTTTCCGCCGCGGCGCGCTTCCACATCGCCGGCATCGAGCTCGGCTCGAAGTTCGAGTGGCTGACTTCCGACGCGGCGATCATCACGCTCATCGTCGCCTGCATCGTCGAGCTGATCGCCGACAAGGTGCCGGCGGTCGATCACTTCCTCGACAGCGCGGGGACGTTCATCCGTCCCGTGGCGGGCGCGGTGGCCAGCGCCTCCGTGCTCACCGGCATCGACCCGATGGTCGCCGCGATTCTCGGCATCATCGTCGGCGCCCCGACGTCGCTCGGGATGCACACGCTGAAGGCGGGGACGCGCGTGGCGTCGTCCGCGACGACGTTCGGCTGCGCGAACCCGGTGCTCTCCATCGTCGAGGACATCCTCTCGTTCTCGCTGTCGATCATCTCCATCTTCCTCCCCGTCCTCGTGCCGGTCGCACTCGCACTGCTCGTGCTGGTGTTGTGGCGCGTGATGAAGAGGATCCGGAGACAGCCGCCCGTCAACGCGTAGCGTCTGGACTGCGCGAGCGCAGCTCGCGCTCTCAAACGCCGCAGCGCCGCGGAGCGCTGGCGTCCCGCCGGCTGCCGTGGCGGCGTCCTCGCCGCCACCCCCGTGGGCGGGAGGGCGGCGCGGGACGCCGCCCGGGCAGCCGGCGAAGACGCCGGCGCTCCGCTCGTCGCCTTCGCGTCCCTCGCGAGCGCGGGTCGGGCTGAAGCCCAACCTACGTTCAGTTACGGCGCCGCCGGCAGGTTCAACACCGTGATCCGCCCCTCGGTCTTCGGCTCCAGCGGCTGCGGCTTCTTCGACCAGACCTCGACCAGCACGTCGCGGATCGGGCGCGCGTACGAGATGTTGATGCGGTCGCGCGCGATCCTGCTCATCACCGACTCCGTGTTGTCGCCGCCGGCGGCGATGAAGTCGGGCATGGCCACGGTGTAGGTCGCGTCCATGTCCAGCGGCGTGCCGTCCGCGCGCGTGACGCTGACGATGCGGTTGCGCTCCGCGGCCGGCTTGTCGTTGTCTTTGCCCGCATCGACGGTGTAGCGCAGGCCGCTCACCTGCATGATGCCGCGCACGCCGGTCGACGTCAGCCGCAGCGTCTCCATGATCTGGGCGCCGGTCATGGCCACGATGGTGGGGAAGTTGTCGAAGGGGCTGACCGCGAAGACGTCCGCGTACGTGAGGTCTTTCGCCGGCAGCTCGGCGCGGATGCCGCCGGAGTTCATGAACGCGAAGTCGGTGGCCGAGTACTCGCGCAGCGCGTCGGCGATCAGGTCGCCCAGCGGCGACTCTCCGGTGAACGTGCGCGTGAACGGCTTCGCCACGCGGATGTGCACGTCCTCGTCGCGCCTCGCCGCGACGCGGCGGAGGAACGGCTCGATGGTGCGTCCGACGTTCGCGTGCGGGGTGATGGTCGCGCCGTTGTAGACGCGCGGGACGAGCTTCGCTCCCGCCGGCGCGTTGCGCGGATCGCAGCGCTCGGTGCCTTCGTAGACGTGCGTGCAGATCATCGTGTGCGGACGGATGTCGCTCTTCGTCACGCGGTTGCCGGCCGTGTCGATCCAGAGGTCGATGATCGAGAACTCGCGGCTGAACGGCGCGCCCTGCGCCGCGGGGACGCCGTTCACGTAATGGCGCATCTGCGCGTGGGTGTGTCCCGCGAAGTACGCGTCCACGGTTCCGGCGGGCAGCTTCTGCAGGAGCTGCCACGCCTCGTTGTTCACGTCGCAGCTCGAGACGTCGTTCGGGTCGTGCATCGACGTGCAGCGTCCGCCCATGTGCGCCACGAGCACGATCGCGTCGACGCCCTGCGCGCGCAGCTCCTGCGCCGCGGCAACCGTCGCCGCCAGCGGATCGGTGAAGGAGAGGCTGACCACGTTCGCGGCCATGGTCACGTTCGGCGTGTCGGGCGTCGACAGGCCGATGATGCCGATGCGCGCGTTGCCGGCGCGGACGATGGTGTAGCGCTTCGCCCACGGCGGCGTGCGCCCGTTCGACTTCTCGACCATGTTCGCGGAGAGGAAGGGGAACGACGCAATGGACGCGTTGCGTTTCACCGCGCCGAGGGCGTCCTGTCCGGCGGTGCGGGCAATGGCGTCGGGGCCGGCGGGACCGAAGTCGAACTCGTGATTGCCGACCGCGGCACCGGCGTAGCCGATGACGTTGTAGGCGCGCACCATCGCCTCCCCTTCGAACATGTTCGACTCGAGGGTGCCCTGCCACATGTCGCCCGCGTCGACGACGACCACGCGTCCGGGATGGGACGCGCGCAGCGTCTCCACGTACGACGCCAGCGCCGGCAGCCCGCCCCAGACCACCCCCTCACCCCCGCCCGCGGGCGTCTCGACGTGCCCGGCGAACCAGCCGTGGACGTCGGTCGTACCGACCAGCACCACGTGCTCCGGCGCGGCCGGCTGAGGCGGCACGGACGCGCAGGCCAGGGCCAGCAGGAAGAGAACCAGGGGGAAGGACCGTTTCATTGGCCGCGCATTATACGGACGCGGCAGGACCGCGTCCGGTCCTGCTGGTTGTCGTGTTGCCGGTTGCCTGCGGCTGGTCGCTCAGGCGACACTCCCCCAGAAACCAGCAACACAGCAACCAGCAACAATGCCGAAGCGCATGCTCTATCTATCCGCCGCGACCGCGATCGCGCTCCTCCATCTCGCGTTCATCCTCTTCGTCCTCCTCGGCGGCCTGCTGGTCCTGCGGTGGCCGAAGATGGCGTGGGTGCATCTGCCGGCGGCGGTCTGGGGCGTGCTGATCGAGTTCTTCGGCTGGTGGTGTCCCCTCACGAAATGGGAGAACCACTTCCTGCGCATGGCCGGGCGCGCCGGGTACGACGGCGGGTTCGTTGCGCACTACATCATGCCGATCATTTATCCTGCCGGACTGACCCGGGGATTGGAAATCGCGATCGGCGTCATTGTGCTGATCATTAATGTGAGTGTTTATATGAAAGCTTTTCGATAGATGTTTCCAGGAGCCATTCCACAGCACCCTGTCCCGACCACCGACAAACCGTTCTCCGCGCTCGGCCTGAGCCCGGAGATCACGGAGACCATCGCGAAGATCGGCTTCGTGAATCCGACGCCCATCCAGGCCGCGGTCGTCCCGACCGCGCTGACGGGCAAAGACGTCATCGGCCTGGCCCAGACCGGCTCGGGCAAGACCGCCGCCTTCGTCCTGCCGATGGCCGAACGGCTGGTGCACGGCCGCGGCGTGCGCGGCCTGATCCTCTCGCCGACGCGCGAGATCGCCCTGCAAACCAAGGCCTTCCTCGACCTTTTCGGCAAGCACCACGAGCTGACCACGGCCTGCCTCATCGGCGGCGTGAAGATGAAGCCGCAGCTCGACGCGCTCCGCGCGCAGCCGGACATCATCGTGGCCACTCCGGGGCGCCTGCTCGATCACGTGAAGCGGCGCAGCACGTCGCTCGACAAGATCGAGGTGCTGGTCCTCGACGAGGCCGACCACATGCTCGACCTCGGCTTTCTCCCGCAGATGCGCGACATCCTCAAGCGCCTCCCGCGCGAGCGGCAGACGATGATGTTCTCCGCGACCATGCCCGACTCGATCGAGATGATCGCCCGCGACTTCATGCGCGAGCCGGTGCGCACCGACATCACTCCCGTCGGCGCGGCGGAAGGGATCACGCACCGCCTGTACGTGGTGAAGCTCGAGGACAAGCGCGCCGCGCTGATCGCGCTGCTCGGCCAGGAGCTCGGCTCGACGCTCGTCTTCACGCGCCGCAAGATCGACGCGGAGTGGCTCTACTCCGTGCTCGAGCGGCAGGGACATCCGGTGGCGCGCATCCACGCCGACCAGTCGCAGAACAAGCGCGTCAGCGCGCTGAAGACGTTCCGCGAGGGACAGCACCGCATCCTCGTGGCGACGGACATCGCCGGCCGCGGCATCGACATCCCCGGCATCGAGCACATCATCAACTTCGACATCCCCGAGAACGTGGAGGACTACATCCACCGCGCCGGCCGCACCGCCCGCGGCGAGGCGGTGGGCATCGTCTCGACGATCGTGACCTGGCAGGACCTGCCCATGGTCCGCAAGATCGAGGAGACCCTCGGCGACAAGATCCCCCGCTGCGCCGTGGCCGGCGTGGAGGCGTGGGAGGAGATGGAGAAGAAGCCGGCTACGACGCGCCGCCGGCTGTGATTCCGAAGTTCTCGGCCAGCACCCGCTCCCATTGATCGGGTGCCACGGCCGTCTCGGTCCGCTCGCCGTTGCGCGTGACGATCAGTCGCGCGTCGGCGAGCGTGATTCGCCCCTCGGGCGTGGCGATGCTGCAGATCCGCCGCTTCGTGAAATGCGAGCGCGGGTCGAACTGCTGGTAATCACACATCGGCGCGAATTCGTGCAGCTCGTGCGGCTCGAGCGAGAAGCGGTACTCGACCTCGCCCTTGCGGCGGATCTCCGACTCATCGTCGACCTGCACGATCTCGAACTCGCCGTTGTCGCCATCCAGGTTCAGCGGATGCAGCGCGAAATCACCAAACCCGACGTCGGCCAGCCATCGTGTCCCGTCGATCGTGACCAGCAATGCCATGTGATCGAACGGCGGCCCGAGGCCTCCGTCGCGCGTCGGCACGCGCCCCGAGAGATACCGCACGTCGAACCCGAGCTCGCGCAGCAACCACGCGAATGCGCCGTTCAACTCGTAGCAGAAGCCGCCGCGCCGCTCGTCGAGGATCTTGTGAAGGAAGCGCTCCGTGTCGACGACGATCGGCCGCTTCCAGTGAATGTCCAGGTTCTCGAAGGGAACGGAGAGCAGGTGCCGCTCCTGCAGCGCGCGCAGCACATCCGCGGCCGGTTCCAGCGGACCGTCGTAGCCGATGCGGGCGAGATAGACGTCAATCATTCAGCACGTACCCCGTCGCGCCGATCGGCTCGGGCGGCTCCTTCGGTGTCGCGCCGCGGGTGCGGCTCGCTTCGATCAGCGTCTCGCCGTCCGCGGGGACGACGTACTCCTTGGCCATCTGCGCGCGGGCACTGGCGAGGTAGACCTTGCGCCCCTTCTCCTCGTACAGCCGCTCGATCTCCGCGGCGTCGGCGTCGATGACGACATAGTCCTTGAGCCGCGTGGAGAAGACGGCGTACTTGCCGTTGGACTGTTTCTCGATGCGCCAGGCCATCAAACGTAGGGCGGGCTTCAGCCTGCCCCTCCCGTGGGTGGCAGGCTGAAGCCTGCCCTACATTCACCGAGCGTATCTCACGCCGACACGAAATGCGCGCGGCTGGCCGAGGGTCACCACCGGCGTGGCGCTGACCTCGACGTCCTCGTCGAGGAGATTCTCGACGGCCAGCGTCACGTCGAAGCCTTTGCGAAAGGGGAACGCGGTGAAGGCGTCGACGACGAAGTAGCCGGCCAGCCGCAGCTCGTTGCGGTCGTCGTCGAACTGCATCGCCGACCAGCGCGCCTGCACGCCGGAGTGGCGCCACGACGCCTGCGCCGTGGCCTGATGCCGCGGGACCTGCGGCACGCGCAGATCCGAGCCTTCCACCGAAGCGTCGACGTAGAGCCAGGAGCCCGACACGCGCCAGTCGCGTGCGAAGCGCCATTCGCCATCGAGCTCCGCGCCGCGCGAGCGCGTGGCGCCGAGGTTGCGGCGTTGCCGGGTGATGAGTGAGGGAGTGACCGAGAGTGTGACGTTCGCGATCGTGTCGTCGACGTGCATGTCGAACAGCGTCAGCCGCGCGTTGCGGAAGCGCGCGCCGAGCTCGTAGCCGGTCAGGATCTCCGAGCGCAGATCGGCGTTCGGAAGCGTGTTGATGTTGCCGACGCGGAAGCCGCGGTGCAGCTCGTTGAGCGTCGGCGCGCGGAAGCCGCGATAGGCCGCCGCGGAAAACGCCAGCGACGGATTCGCGCGCCAGAGCACCGAGAGGCGCGGGCTCAGCTCCGCGTCGCGCCACCAGTCGGCGCGCAGGCCGGCGGTGATGCTGAGTGCCGGCGTCACGGCGAAGAGATCCTCGACGTAGACCGCGCCCGTCTCCTGCGTCCCGCCGGCGGAGACGAACGCCGCGCCGCGCTCCTCGTCGCTGCGCCCTTTCGCGTAGCGTCCTTCGAGGCCGGCCAGCAGCACGTGTCGCTTGCCGGCGGTCTGCGTCCACTGTGCGGTCGCCCCCGCGCCTTGCGACGGGACGCGCTGCACTACCGTCAGGCGCTCCGAGTTGCGGTCGTCGGCGACGGCGGTGAAGGTCTGGTAGTAATCCTGATCGCTGGCGTACGCGCGCAGCGTGAGCGGGCCGCGGTCGAAGCCGCCGGCGAGCTGGCGGATCTTCGTGTCGTTCACTTGCAGCGGCGTGCCGTTGTCGCGCGACTCGTCGTAGTACGACGCGCGCACGAACGCCCCCGCGCCGCGCAGCGTCGCGTCGATGGAGGCGTGCTGCGAGCCGGCCGGTACGTCCACCGCACCGCGCTGCGACGGCCGCACGAGCATGTAGCCGCCGGTGGTGAGGAGGTCCGCCGCCACGCTGAGATTCCGTCCGGCCGCGAACAGGGACGCCGTGCCCGTCTCCTGCGTTCCGCCCGAGGTCTCCACGCGCAGCGCCGGAGTGCGCCCGCCGCGCACGAACTGGATCACGCCGCCCATGGCCGCGTTGCCATAGAGATCGGACGCTCCCCCGCGCAGCACCTCCGCGCGATCGACGGCCACGCGCGGCACGCGTCCCCAGTAGACCCAGCCGCCGAAGGGATCGTTGAGCGGCACGCCGTCGTCGAGCACGAGAGCACGCGAGGCACCCGAGGCACCGACGCCGCGCAGCGTCACGCCCTGCGCGGTCGGATTGGCGACGCGGCTCCCCGCGCGGCGGAAGAGCGTGAAGCCCGCGACCTGCCGCAGCGCGTCATCGAGCGTCGGCGCCGCCGTCGCGCGCAACGTCTCCTGAGACAGCACGACCACGCTCGCCGGCGTGTCCGCCACACGCGTTTCCGTGCGCGTGGCGGTGACGGTGATGGTGTCGCTGACCTGCGCCAGCACCATCGCTGCGATGACGAGCTTCATCGTCTTTCACGGTACGCGAAAACCCTGCCTCGTTAGAATTGGACCCAGTGAGCGAGTTCGCCCCGGCCTGGTTCCTCCCCGGCCCGCACCTGCAGACGGTGTGGGGGCGCATCGCCCGTCCGCGCCGCGCGGTGCTGTTCCGGAGGGAGTCGCTGGAGACGCCGGACGGCGACGAGCTGCTGCTCGATCACGTTGACAGTGGAGGACAGGCAGGATTGCCTGTCCTTCACTTCGTGCTGCTGCATGGCCTGGAAGGAAGCTCGTACTCGGTCTACATGCAGGGGATCCTGCGCGTCATCGCGCGGCACGGCTTCTCCGCGACGGCGATCAACTTCCGCTCCTGCGCGCGCGACCCGCGCAACCTCAACCGGATGATCCCGAACCGCCTGCCCCGGTTCTATCACTCCGGCCACACGGGCGACGTCGACTTCGTGCTGCGCACGCTCGCCGACCGCATGCCCACCACGCGCTTCGTCGCCTTCGGCGCATCCCTCGGCGGCAACGTGCTGTTGAAATGGCTCGGCGAGCATCCGGGCGACGAGCGCATCGCCGCCGCGGCCGCGGTCTCCGTCCCCTTCGACCTCGGCGCCGGCGCCGATCATCTCGACCGCACCGCCATGGGCCGCTTCTACGTGAGCGGCTTCCTCCGCACGCTCAAGAAGAAATGTGAGCGCCCCGAGATCGCGGAGCGCCTGGACATGCCGCGCGTGCGCCGCGCGCGCAACTTCCGGGAGCTCGACGACCACGCCACGGCGCCGCTGCACGGCTTCGCCGACGCGAACGACTACTACACGCGCTCCAGCTCCATCCATTACATCGGCCGCATCACCACGCCGACGCTGCTGCTCAGCGCCGAGGATGATCCGTTCGTGCCGCCGCATGTGTTGCCGCGCGTGCGCGCTGCTGCCTCGAGCGCCATCGAGATGCGCACGACGCCGTGCGGGGGCCATGTCGGCTTCATCGGCGGCAGCGCGCCGTGGCGGTGCGAATACTGGGCGGAAGAGCTGATCGTGCAGTGGCTGCTGGCCAGGGCGGACGCGCGTTGAAGCCGTCGCGCCGCGAGCTCGTCCTGTCCGCGGCATTCGCGCTGTGGGGGCTGGCCATCGCCATCTCGCTCATCACGGTGTTGCGCCGCCCCGCGCCGCCCGATCAGACGCCGGGACTGGCCAGGGTCACGGGCTTCGATGCGCACGGGCCGATGCAGTGGATGTTCGCGCTGATGCTGCTGCCGATGCTCGTGCCGCTGCTTTTGCGGCCGCTGATTCGCGTGATCGACGCGACGTGGGCGCGCAACGCGATCGTCGCCGCGTCGCTGGCGACGCTGTGGCTCGTCTCCGTGCATCAGAGCTGGCGCGTGGCGGTGATCCCGTTCGCGGTCGTCCTGGCGATCGTCGTCGTCGTGCGGCGTCCGCTGCACTTCACGCGGCGCGACGCCGTGCTCCTGCCGGTGTTCCTGACTACACTCATCGCGCTGGTCGACCTCTTCCCGAAGACGTCGATCTTCGCTCTCGTTCCGTACGCGGCGCTGCTCGTGCTCGCGTTGCGGATCGCGGTGACGTTCCTCCCCTGCCACCTCCCGCCCGCGCTGGCGTTCCTCGTCGCCCCGCTCGGGCTGATTCTGCAGACCGGCTTCTTCGCCCGCGACCAGCGCTACTTCGGCTGGCACGCGCTGGCCCTGGTCGTCATTTCACCGTTCGTATTGCGGCTCGTGCTGCGCGACAAACGCCGCGCGGTCGTGATCCTGACGATGGTCGTCTACCCGCTGTCGCTCTACGCGTACTGGAACGCGATGAGCCGCTCCACGGCCGAGGGGAAGCTGCACGTCAACTACTTCGAGGATGGGCACGCGCTGCTGCCGGCGTCGGAGTATCTGCGCGGCGAGCGCGCGTATCGCGACATCCTTCCCGCGCACGGCCTGCTCGAGGACGGCTTCTTCGACTACCTCGTCTTCCAGACCGGCGACGTGAACGTCGGCCGCGCGCTGAAGGCGCGCGAGGTCACGGCCACGCTGATGGCCATCGCGCTCTACTTTCTGGCGTGGGCGGTGATCGGCTCCGCGGAAGGTGCGTTGCTGGCCGTCTTCCTCAGCATCATGATGGGCGTCTTCACGCCGGCGCTGCGCATGCTGCCGGCCATCGCCACGCTGGCGCTCATCGCCGGCGCGGTGCGCTGGCGCAGACCGCGCTGGTTCGCGTACGCCGCGTTCGGCTGCGTGCTCTGCGGCATCACCAGTCTCGACTTCGCCGCCTACACGTTCCTCACGTTGATC
>DASUSL010000037.1:0-20609 GCA_036375135.1 Thermoanaerobaculia bacterium
GGACGACTACGAGACGGCCGCGAAGCTCGTCGAGGACTGCCCGCACCTCGACTTCGGCTCGATCGAGATCCGCCGCGTCGAGATGTAGCGATGCCCGAGGTTCCTGCCCTGGTCGACCATCTGTTCCGCCACAGCGCGGGACAGATGGTCGCCACACTCACCCGCGTCTTCGGCGCGGAGCACCTCTCGCTGGCCGAGGAGGTCGTGCAGGAGGCGCTGATCGCGGCGCTGCAGCAGTGGAGTCTGCGCGGCGTGCCGGACAACCCGCGCGGCTGGCTCTTTCAGGTGGCGCGCAACCGCGCGCTCGACCAGCTCCGCCGCGAGTCGACGCTGCGCGACCGGGAGCAGCAGCTCGTGGCCGCGTTCCGCGAGCGCGCGCCGGAAGAAGAGCCGCTCTTCGCGCACGAGCTGCGCGACGACCAGTTGCGGATGATGCTCATGTGCGGCCATCCGTCGATCCCGAAGGAGAGCCGCACGGCGCTGACGCTGAAGACCGTGGGCGGTTTCTCCGTCGACGAGATCGCCCGCGCCTTCCTCACGAAGAAGGAGACCATCGCCCAGCGCCTCGTGCGCGCCAAGCGGCTCATTCGCGAGGAAGGCATCCCGATGGAGCTGCCGTCGCGCGCGGAGCTGCCGGCGCGGCTCGACTCGCTGCTCGAGGTGCTCTACCTCCTGTTCAACGAAGGCTACGGAGCGCACGCCGGCGAAGACCTCGTCCGCGCCGACGTCTGCGCCGAGGCCATCCGCCTCGGTCGTCAACTGGTTGACCATCCCGCCACGTCGCGGCCCGAGTCGCACGCGCTGCTCTCACTCATGCTGCTGCAGGCCGCGAGGTTGCCGGCGCGCGTCGACGCCGCCGGCGAGCTGGCCACGCTGGAAGAGCAGGACCGCTCGCTGTGGGACCAGCACATGCTGGCCGAAGGGCTGCGCGAGCTGGGACGCTCCGCGGCGGGCCAGCGCCTGACCGCGTATCACGTCGAGGCGGCCATCGCCTCGTATCACGCCATCGCGCCGTCGTTCGAGGAGACCGACTGGGCGGCGGTGGTGTCGCACTACGACCAGCTCCTCGAGCTGAAACCGACGCCCGTCGTCGCGCTGAACCGCGCCGTGGCGGTCGCGATGGCGCACGGGCCGGCGTCCGGGCTGGCCGCGATCGAGGAGATCGCGGAGCACCCGTCCCTCCGCGGCTACCTCCCCCTCTCCGCCACTCTCGGCGAGCTCTCGCTGCGCGCCGGCGACGCCGCCAAAGCGGCGGAGCACTTCACGCGCGCGCTGGAACTGCCGGCCACGTTGCCCGAAAAACGCTTCCTCCTGCGCAAGCTCACCCAGTGTCGCTGAATGTGGCGCGGGCTTCAGCCCGCGAGGCGGCGGGCTGAAGCCCGCCCCACATCGCGGCGTCGGGACTGCGGCAGCTCGCGCTGCCCGCAGTCCGGACGCTGCGCGTCGGCGCTCTGCGATATCCTCCCGACCCATGGATGACGCGCTGTTCACGCTCTACACCGCCCACGTCACGATGCTCAAGATGCGGCACGACGTCGCGCTCGCGGAGTCGAAGTTCGACCACGTCCTGATCGCCTCCGGCTCGCTGCACTATCAGTTCCTCGACGACATGCCGTACCCGTTCAAGGTCAACCCGCACTTCAAGAACTGGGTGCCGGTCGTCGACAACCCGAACTGCTTCGTCCTCTACACGCCGGGCATGAAGGGGAAGCTCATCTACCACCAGCCGGTCGACTACTGGCACAAGGTGGCGGCCGCGCCTTCCGCGAAGTGGATCGACAAGTGGGACCTGGTCATGATCGCCGACCCCGATCAGGCGAAGCAGTACGTCCCCAAAGGACGCATCGCCTTCCTCGGCGAATGGGACGAGCGCTACGCAGCGTGGGGAGATTTGACACCGAATCCCGAGGCCGTCATCAACAGCCTGCACTGGGATCGCGCCCAGAAGACCGAGTACGAGATCGTCTGCCTGCGCGAAGCCAACCGGCGCGGCGCGCGCGGACATCGCGCCGCGGAGCGCGCGTTCCGCGAGGGACTCTCGGAGTACGAGATCCATCTCGAGTACCTGCGCGGCGCGGATCACACCGAAGAGGAAGTGCCGTACGGCAACATCATCGCCCTCAACGAAAACGCGTCCACGCTCCACTACTACCATCACGTGCGCGACCGCATCCCGGAGGACGACCTGCACTCGTTCCTCATCGACGCGGGCGCGTCGTACAACGGCTACGCGTGCGACATCACCCGCACGTACTCCCGCCGTAAGGACGAGTTCCAGGAGCTCATCGACGCCATGGACGAGATGCAGCTCGGCCTCGTCAAGGCGTGCCTCCCGAACACGAACTATCCCGACATCCACATGATGGCCCACCGCGGCGTGGCCGGTCTGCTGACGCGCTTCGGCTTCACGCGGGACATCGACGCGGACGGCCTCTTCGAGAAGCGCATCACCTCCACCTTCCTCCCCCACGGCGTCGGCCATTACCTCGGGCTGCAGGTACACGACGTCGGCGGCTTCATGGCCGACCGCACCGGCAAGACCATCCCCAAGCCGGAAGGGCATCCGTACCTGCGGCTCACGCGCGTCGTCGATCCGGGCCACGTCTTCACCATCGAGCCGGGCCTCTACTTCATCGACTCGCTCCTGGCCGAGCTGCAGAAGAGCGACAACGCGAAGTACGTGAACTGGGAGAAGGTCGACGGGTTCCGCAAGTACGGCGGCATCCGCATCGAAGACGACGTACTGATCCTGGAGGCGGGCAACGAGAACATGACCCGCAACGCGTTCGCCGATGTGGCCTGATTTCGCGTCGACGCGCGAGCTGAAATCCGTCCTCGACGTCCTCGGGGCGATGATCACGCCGGCGGTGCTGATCCTCGCCTCGAGCTCTCTGCTCATCACCACCTCCGCGCGCTCCATCCGCTGCGTCGACCGCGTGCGCGAGCGCGCCGAGGAACTGCAGGCGCTCGGCAAAGGCCACGATGAGGGAACGGAAAAGCGGCGCAACCATCTCTTCAAGCAGCTCGAGATCAACACGCGCCGCGCGCGGCTGCTGCAGAAAGCGATGTCGCGGCTCTACCTCGGCATCAGCTTCTTCATCGCCACCAGTGTCTCCATCGGCGTCGTGTCGCTGCTGCACGTCGACCTCGGCTTCGTGCCGATGCTCCTCGGCTTCGTCGGCGCGTTCCTCCTCTTCTCCGCGAGCGTCTACCTCATCTTCGAGTCGCGGCTGGCCATGGCCACCACGTACGAGGAGATGGACTACATCGACCGCAACTACATGAAGCCGTCCTGATGGACTCGCACGACCTCGTCGAGCTGGCGCTGTTCGCCGTGGCGGGGTTCGTCGCGCAGATCATCGACGGCACGCTGAGCATGGGCTACGGCGTGACCGCGACGACGCTGCTGCTCTCGTTCGGCGTCTCCCCCGCCGCGGCCAGTGCCAGCGTGCACACCGCCGAGGTCGTGGCGACGGCGTTCTCGGCGTACAATCACTGGCGGCTGAAGAACGTGATCGCGTCGTTCGTGAAGCGCCTGCTCATTCCCGGCGTCCTCGGCGCGATCGCGGGCGCGTACGTGCTGACGACCGTCTCCGCCGCCGTCATCAAGCCGTTCATGGCCGCGTACCTGATCGTGATGGGCGTCATCATCCTGCTGAAGGCCTGGCGCCGCGGCGTGCACGTCGGCAGCGCGCGTCACCTCACGCCCCTCGGCTTCGTGGGCGGCTTCTGCGACGCGATCGGCGGCGGCGGCTGGGGCCCGATCGTGGCCGGCACGCTGCTCGCGCGCGGCAACGAGCCGCGCACGACCATCGGCTCCGTCGCCTTCTCCGAGTTCTTCGTCACCTTCGCCGCCTCGGCCACGCTGCTCCTGACCATCGGCATCACGAACTGGCTCCCGATCGCCGGACTGGCCCTCGGCGGCGCACTCGCCTCCCCCCTCGCCGCGCGCATGACCGGACGCATCCCCGCGCGCCCGCTCATGATCGCGGTCGGGGTGGTGGTCATCCTCCTCAGCGTGCGCAATCTCTTTTAGGAGTGCGGCGGCCGAGCCGCCGCTTTGGTGAACGCGCCTCGCAGCCGGCTACGAAAGCGGCAGCTCAGGCTGCCGCACTCCTAAACGCTTCGCGATCAGTGCGAGCGACTTGTCGAGGAGCGCCTTGTTCTGCGGTTTGTTGGTCCACGTCGAGCGTCCCGAGGGGTGAGGGAGGACGACGACGTCGCAAGTGTGACCGGCGCGCGTGAGGCGGTGCACGCGGCCCACCGCGTCCTTGAGCTCGGCGATGCCGAGGAGGTTCTTCGAGGACAGGGTGCCGACGGCGATGATGAGTGATGGTCGCAGCAAGGCGATCTCGCGATCGAGATGAGGAGCGCAGTTCGCGATCTCGTCGAACGAGGGGACGCGGTCGCCGCCGGCTTTCGGATCGCGTCCGGGAAAGCAGCGGATCATGGCGCCGATGTACACGCGCCTGCGGAACTCCTCCTCCGAGATGAAGGGCGCGAGCCAGGAGAAGAGGCGCTTGCCGGCGGTGTACGCGAACGGGCGGCGCTCGTCCATCTCGCGCGGGCCGGGCGCCTGGCCGACGAGCATCACGCGCGCCTGCTCGACGAAGCCCGTCACCGGCTGTCCCATCACGTTGGGGCAGCGGCGGCAGGCGAAGAGCGCGTCCAGATGAGCTGCAAAGTCGCGGTTCATACGTTACGATCGCGTCCCAACAATGCGGCGCCTCGGATTCGTCCTCATCCTGCTATTTCCGCTCACCGCCGCCGCATGGACCCGCAGTTCCGACGAGCGGATCGCGATGAAAGCGGCCGCGCTCGCTCCGCCCGACTTGCGCATGCTCATCGAGAAGTTCGAGGGCGACTACAAGCAGGGCCTGGCCCGCGCGCAGTCCGACGAGGGGAGCGACGTCCATCACTACTTCGTCCTCTCCCGCAAAGGGCGCCTGCGCGAAGGGATCGAGCGCGAGACGCGCCTGGCCGTGCAGATGATCCGCAAAGGCGAGCCGATGAGTGACGTCGTGCAGCGCCTCGGCATCCTCGCCCACCTCGTCGCCGACGCCAACAATCCCTTCCACGTCGCCAACGACGCGCCGCAGCACAGCGAGACGCACAACGACTTCGAGACCTACTTCGAGCGCCGCCTCTCCAAGTTCCCCACCGTCTTCTACGGCCTCGACCCGAAGTTCTCGCTCACCCCCTACCTCGACCGCACCTTCGCGCGCAGCGCGAAGTTCTATCCGCTGATGCGCCAGGAGTACGAGCGCGGCGGACACGCGGCCGTCTTCGACGACCGCTCCACCGCGTTCGGCATCGCCTCCATCTCTTACTCGCGCGCGGTCACCGACCTCGTGAACCTCTACTACTACATCTGGAAGGAAGCGGGCGGCGACGTTCGCTCTGCCGCCGTCATGCGGAACGGCAACCTGTCGTTGAATGCAAAACCTTAGTCGCGCGATTCTCTCCGTCTCCGACAAGACCGGCATCACCGAGCTCGCCCGCGCCCTCAGCGCGAAGGGCGTGGAGATTCTCTCCACCGGCGGCACGGCCAAACACCTCACCGACGCCGGCATCGCCGTGACGCCGATCGCGCAGTGGTCCGGCGCCCCGGAGATCCTCGGCGGACGCGTGAAGACGCTCACGCCGAAAGTCTTCGGCGCGATCCTCCACGACCGCGCCAACGCCGATCACCTCGCCGACGTGACCCGCCTCGACATCCCCGCCATCGACCTGGTGGTGGTGAACCTCTACCCGTTCGAGCAGACCGTGGCCAAAGGCGATGTCACGATCGCCGAGGCCATCGAGCAGATCGACATCGGCGGCCCGTCGATGCTGCGCGCCGCGGCGAAGAACCATCGCCACGTGCTGCCGCTCTGCGACCCTTCGCTGTACGAAGAGTTCGTCCGCGAATTCGAGAGCGGCGCGATCTCCGACGCGTTCCGTCTGAAGTGCGCCGTGCGCGTGTTCGAGAAGACCGCCGCCTACGACTCCGCCATCGCCGCGTTCCTCAATGTGGGGCGGACTTCAGCCCGCCCGGAAGATCGCGGGCCGAAGCCCGCGTCACATTTCACGCTGAGCCTCGAGAGGTTCCAGGACCTCCGCTACGGCGAGAACCCGCACCAGACCGCCGGCTTCTACGTCGAAGCCGGCGAGCGTCCGTTCGAACAGCTCCAGGGAAAGGAGCTGTCGTACAACAACCTCCTCGACCTCGACTCGGCGATCAAGCTCGCCCGCGCGTTCGACGAGCCGGCCGTGGCCGTCATCAAGCACACGAATCCGTGCGGCGTGGCGCGACGCGAGTCACTCAGCGGCGCCTTGCAGGCCGCCATCGACGCCGATCCGATCTCCGCGTTCGGCGGGATCATCGGCGCGAATCGGCCGTTCGATGCCGAGTGCGCGCGCATCATCGGCGACCTGTTCCTCGAGGTGATCGTGGCGCCGTCGTTCGAGGACGAGGCAGTGGCGCTGCTGGCGAAGAAGAAGAATCTGCGGCTGGTCCGGTATGAGGCACGAGGGATGAGGAATGAGTTGCGCTCCGCGTCGGGCGGGGTGCTGGTGCAGTCGCTCGACGTCCTCGGTGCGCGCGAGACGTGGAAGGTGGTCACGGAGCGGCAGCCCTCATCCGAGGAGTTGGACGGGCTGGAGTTCGCGTGGATCGTCTGCGCGCACGTGAAGTCGAACGCGATCGTGCTGACCAGTCAGTCGCAGTCGGTGGGGATCGGGGCGGGACAGATGTCGCGCGTCGATGCCGCGAAGGTGGCGATCATGAAGTCGGCATCGAAGGCGCCGTTCGCGGCGTCGGATGCGTTCTTTCCGTTCCGCGACGGCCTGGACCTCCTCGCCGACGCCGGCGTGACCGCGGTCGTCCAGCCGGGCGGCTCGGTGCGCGACGCGGAGGTGATCGCCGCGGCGAACGAGCGCGGGCTGGCGATGGTCTTTACCGGCGAGCGGCACTTCAGGCATTAGCGCGGGTAGGGAAACGCCCCTGCGAACACTCTCCCCGGCATGCCGAGCGAATTCATTCTGTCGAGACTGGCCGTCGCGTACTCACCCGTGCCTGGACCGAGCAATGCCGGCTTCGATGGGATCGATCGCATCAGGACCTGGCTGGCGCAGCATGGCGTGCAGGGCGGCACCGGCGGAGTGATCGGCATCGCGCACGCGGCGAACGGACACATCTACTTCGGTTTCTCGGCGGCGCTGCAGGCCGAGTGCAAGGACCTGCGACTCACCGCGCGCATCCGCGATGCCCACCCCACCATCCAGACGTACTGCAACAGCATCACGCAGACGTTGCCCGGCTTTCAGCAGATGTGGAACCCGGGCTGTGCGGAGAAGAAGATCTTCTCGTTCGTGAAGAGCGCCGGCACGACGATCACGAACCTCACGGTCGGGCCATATCCCGAGGATCGGGTGAACTCCGGACTGTCCTCCCACGTGGCGTTGGGAAGCGGGAGCGAGGTGTACATCGCTCCGTGCAGCTCGTGCAGGAGCGCGTACACGACGTGGTCGATGTGACGCTCTGCTACGATGCGCGCCCGTGACCGACGCCGCGAGCATCCGCCTGATCATCTCCGACGTCGACGGCGTCTGGACGGACGGGAAGATCATCTACGGCGACCGCAGCGAGATCAAAGCATTCAACGTGCGCGACGGCCTCGGCGCGAAGCTCGCGCAGCGCGCGGGGATCACGGTGGCGCTGCTCACCAGCCGGCGCTCGCTGGCGCTGGAGCGGCGGGCGAAGGAGCTCGGGATCGCGGAGATCCATCAGGGCGCGTCGAACAAGCTCGCCGCGGCGGAACAGATCGCGCTGCGCCTGGGCGTCACGTTCGAGCAGATCCTCTATGCCGGCGACGACCTTCCCGACCTCGCGCCGATGACGCGCGTCGGCATCTCCGCGGCGCCGGCGGATGCGGCCGCCGAGGTGTTGAACGCGGCGACGTGGAAACTGAAGAGCGCGGGGGGGAACGGCGCGTTCCGCGAAGTGGTCGAGCGCCTGCTCCGCGAGCGCGGAGAGTGGGACGCGCTGATCCGGGAGTTCGCCAGTGGCCGGCCCGAAGCAGCGAGCATTTAGGGAGCGCGCGCTTTACCGCGTGCTCGTGGTCGTCGCCGCGATCGGCCGGCGCATTCCTCTCCAACTGGGCCGCGCCTTCGGCCGCGCGCTCGGCTCGCTCGCATATGCGGTCGCGGTCCGCGAGCGCAGGAAAGCGCTGAAGCACATCGCCATCGCCTTCCCCGAATGGGATGACGCGCGGCGCCGCGACACCATCAGGAAGATGTTCCGCCACCTCGGCATGTCGCTCTTCGAGATCGCCTGGATGCCGAACATGGACGTGGCCACGCGCGACCGGCTCACGGTCATCGAAGGCGCCGAGCCGCTGCTGCGGCTCATCGACCAGGGGCGCGGCGTGGTCGTCTTCACCGCGCACTGCGGGAACTGGGAGTGGATGTCGTACGCGGTCGGACTCTGGGGCCGCCCCACGACCGTGCTGCAGCGCGAGCGCGACGCGCCGGAGATGAACCGCTGGATCACGGAGCACCGGGCGCGCTCGGGCGTGCGCACGATCGACCGCGGCTCGTCCGCGGCGGGCCGCGAGCTCATTCAGTCGCTGCGCCGCGGCGGCATCCTCGCCTTTCTCATCGACCAGAACCTGCGCACCGACTCGGTGCAGGTGCCGTTCTTCGGCCGCAACGCGCTGACGCCGATCGGCCCGGCGAAGCTGGCCATCCGCACGGAGTCGGTCGTGGTGGACATCCTCATCGAGCGCCTGCCAGACGGACGGCACCGGCTGAAGGTCGGCGTGCCGCTCGAGACGAAGCGCGACGACGACCCGGTCGCGCTCACGGCGCGCATGACCCGCGTCATCGAAGACCAGATCCGCCGCGTGCCCGAGCAATGGGTATGGATGCACGACCGCTGGCGCGACCGCCCGAAGTGGGATGTCGGCGCGACGGAATAGAGAACGACCGGGAGGCCTCCGGCGGGCCGGCGCGGCCGGAGGCCTCTCGTCGTCTCTCAGTGCCGCGGCGAGAACATCGCCACTTCGTTCGTGTCGTTGCGCACCGCGGTGGCGATGGCCCAGATGCGCGGCGTGACGCCGCCCTTCTGCAGCGGCACGACCTCCACGCGGGCCGTGCCGGTGAAGATGCCGGGGAAGCGGCTCTGCAGGTCGACCTGCGCGTACGCGGGCCGCACCGGCGCCTCCGTACCGGGAGGATCGGAGAGTGACAGCGTCAGCGTGGCCGTGGCCAGCGGCGTCGGCGACACGCGCACGTCCGGGTAGTAGATCTCGACGCGCACCTGCTGTCCGTCGATGGCGTCGGGGCTGTACACGCGCAGCGTCGTGCGGAGCTCGTTGCCGTGGCCGATCCACGCCACGTACGGCAGCACGATCGGCGCGCGGCGGAAGTCGTCCTCGCGGGCGATCGGCATCTCCACGCCGTACTGGTTGCGCGTCTTCTCGCCGAAGCGCGCGTCGAGCTCGAAGTCGTCCACCTCGTTGCTCGGGATGTACAGCAGGAAACCCGTTCCCCAGTTCGGGCCGGGATCGAACATGTCCCGCCCGCCGACCGTGCCGAAGTCGCCCGCCGCGAGCCGCGTCCGCGGGCATCCCTCGGGGATCGCGCACGCGCGCGAGACGAACGTCACGCCGCGCCCTTCCACGATCTGCGAGGTGAAGTTGTTGATGCTCACCTGCGTGTACCACTGCGACCCGAACGCGCCCGGACCGTTGTAGTAGACGGGGATCAGGACCGGGGTCGCCTGCTGCGCGAATGCGCCCAGGGCGATGCTCATCGTCAAAAGGAACCGGATCATCACGAGTGTCCTCCTGACGATCCAATTTATTGCCATAAAACATAAAAAGCAACGCTTTCGCGTTGCTTTCATGTGGTTACAGCATGAATGGCGAGCTCAGTAGGCGTTGCGGTCGTACTGCGCGCTGCCGAATCCGAGCAGCGGGTAGAACACGATGCCGAGGAGCGCGAGGCCGAGGCCGAAGCCGGTGCCTTTGCCGAACTTCTTCGCCAGCGACAGCGACGTGATGACGAGCATGATGAAGTTGACGACCGGGATGAAGAAGAGGATCACCCACCACGCCGGCTTGCCCGCGATCTCGAGCAGGACGACGAAGTTGTAGATCGGGATGATGGCCGCCCAGCCCGGCTTGCCGGCCTTCTCGAACACCTTCCACATCGACGCGACCATGAGAACGACGATCGCCAGCCAGACGATCATGAGGCCGATGCCCATTCCTGCTGCCGCGGCACCGCCCACCTGATCGCTCGTCGTCGCATCCTGGAACTGGAACCAGAGACTCATCACGCTCCTCCTGTTTCGGGAACCGCGCGCTTGCCCACATCATCGGCTCCGCGGAGCGGGCGCATTCGCCGCCGCGGGGCCACGACTCGAACTGAAACGGAACGGCGTAACGGTACGCCTGTGCGCGCGGGCGGCGCAAGGTGGGAATCGAGTGGAAATGTGGGGGGCGGGCGATTGGGCGGGCTGAAGCCCGCCCCACATCAACGCGGAGAGAAGACCGCCACCTCGTTGTTGTCGTTGCGCACCGCGGTGGCGAAAGCCCAGATGCGCGGCGTCATGCCGCCCTCGGACGGCAGCGGCACCACGCGCACGGTGACGTTCGACGCGAAGATCGCGGGGAAGACCTGCTGCAGGTCGAGCTGCGCGTACGCGGGCCGCAGCGGTGCCGCCGTGCCGGGAGGATCGGAGAGCGCCAGCGTCACGGTCGTCGAGGCGATGGTGTTGCGCGTCCCCCACGTCCCGATCTCGACGCCCACCCGCTGTCCGGCGATGGCGTCGGGGCTGTAGATGCGCAGCGTCGTGCGCAGTCCGTCGGTGAACCCGCGCATGGCGACGAACGGCAGCACGATGCCGGGCGCCTGCCGGAAGTCGTCCTCGCGCGCGATCGGCAGCTCGACGCCGTAGCGGTTGCGCGTCCGCTCGCCGAAGCGCGCGTCGAGCTCGAACCGCGCCGCCTCCGCCTCCGGCACGTGCAGCAGAAAGCCGCTCGCCGTGGCCGGCCCGGCGATGGAGCCGAACGCGTTCGGCGCGATGTTCCCCGTCTCGCATCCTTCGGGGATCGGACATGCGCGATCGATGAAGCGCAGCCCGTGTCCCTGCACGGTCTGCGTGGTGAAGTTGCTGATGTTCACGGCCGTGAACCACTCCGAGCCGTACTGGCCGGGGCCGTTGTAGAAGACCGGGATGAGGACGGGCGTGGTGGTCTGGGCGAAGGCAGCGAAGGAAAAGAGAAGAAGGAAGAGGAACCGGGTCATTGGATTTTCTCGCTCCCGAGCGGCCATTCGCCGCGGAGGAAATGTCGAATCGCGCCGAACACTGTAACCGGATCGTCCAGCCACGGGCTGTGCGCGGCGCCGCGGACGGTGACCAGGCGCGCGTCCGGCAGCGACGCCACCCACGCGCGTCCGCCGTCGTAGTGAGCGTTGCGATCGCGGTCGCCGTGGATGGTCAGCACCGGCATGGTGATCTTCTTCAACTCTTCGCTCGAGAGCGTCGCCGCCTGCACCGTCGGCCCGATGTGCTGGAACGTGGCCATGAAGTTCTGCTCGTTCTCCAGCGCGCACGAGGAGCGGTCGAAGCGTGAGGCGTGCTTCGGATCGCCGACCATGCGATAGGCCATCACGTTCCAGAATGCCTCGCAGATCTCCTTCGGCGTGCCCTGCGTCGTGCGCAGCTGCTCGAGTCGCTGGAGCGCTTCGGGGGGCGCGCCGAACGTCCCCTGCTCGGGCGCCGGCATGTCGGCGAAGCGGTTCGCGCCGGGGCCGAGCTGGATCACGCGCGCGACGTGCTGCGGATGCGCGGCCGCGTACATCGCCGCGACCTTGCCGAGATACGAGTAGCCGAGGGGGATGAACTTGTCGATCTTGAAATGCGCGCGGACCGTTTCGAGGTCGCGCACGTCCTGGTCGATGGTCAACAACTTGACGTCCGAGACCGTGGAGCGTCCGCGGCTGCGGCCGTCGTACGTGATGATGGTGGCGATGTCGGCGAACTGCTTCAGCGGCTCGTGCAGCATGAAGTCGAGCGGCGCGATGATGGTGATCGGGCTGCCGCCGGAGAGCTTGCGGTAGTAGAGCTTCACGCCGTCCGGGGTCGGGAGGAAGCCTTCTTCGAGCCTGGCGGCGTGCTCGGGAACCGGCGCGGGCGGATTGCCCGGACCGTCGAGGACGACTTTCCACGCACCGTCGCCCTGCTTCTGCCAGACGGACGTGTAGTAGCCGCTGTGTTTCGCGCCGGCGTCGTAGATCGGCCCCATGGAGAAGCCGAGCGTGCCGCCGGACATGACCTCCACGCGCTCCGGCCCCCAACTGAACGGCGCGACGGGGACGTTGTCGAAGAAGCGCGACCAGCGCGCCACGACGGCCGGCTTGCCGCGCAGTGCGCCGAGAGCGCTGAGGAAGACCGCGTCGTCCGCGACGTAGGAGAAGAACTTCGCTTTGTCGCGATCGGCGAAGGCTTTGGCGAAGCCGATCTCGGCCTGGCGGACTTCTTCGACCGGATTCGCGAACGCGGTCGTGGTCAGGGTAAGGGCGATGAGGACAACGAGAAGTCTCATAGTCGCAAAGTCTCACAGTCTCAGAGGGGGTGCAGTCAAGCTCCTGTGAGACTGTGAGACTTTGCGACTCTGCGACTACCTCCGCACCAGGTTCTTCAAGATGAACAACACATTGGCCGGACGTTCGGCGAGGCGGCGCATCAGGTACGGGTACCACTCCGTGCCGAACGGGATGTAGACGCGCATCCCCCACCCGTCCTTCACGAGCTGCTCCTGCAGGTCGCGGCGGACGCCGTAGAGCATCTGGAACTCGAAGGCACTCGGCGGGATGTTCTCGGCGCGGGCGAAGGCGATCGTGGCGTCGATCATCTTCGGGTCGTGCGTGGCGATGCCGTGGTAGACGCCGCTCTTGAGGAGGATCTTCATCAGCTTCACGAAGTTCGCGTCGACCTCCTCCTTCGCCTGGAAGGCGATCTCCGCCGGCTCCTTGTAGGCGCCCTTGCAGAGGCGGATGCGGATGCGTTGCGCGCAGAGGTCGTTCACGTCCCCTTCGCTGCGGTGCAGGTACGCCTGGATCACCGCGCCGACGTGGTTGGCGTGGCCCGGCTGGCGGTGGAGCTCCTGCACGATGTCGAGCGTCTTCTGCGTGTAGGGCGACCCTTCCATGTCGATGCGCACGAAGTTGCCGATGCGCGCCGCGTGCGACACGAGCTCGGCGGCGATCTTCCGCGCGGCGGCCTCGTCGACGTCGAGTCCCATGTGCGTCAGCTTCATGCTCACGTTCGCGTTGAGCTTGCGCGCGTGAATCTGGTCGAGCATCTCGTGGTAGAGCTGCGCGCTGTGGCGCGCTTCCTCGAGGTTGGTGACGTTCTCGCCGAGGTTGTCGACGCTGACGCTCATCCCCTTGGCGGTGGTGGCCTGCGTGGCCTGGAGGGCGTCCTCGACGGACATGCCGGCGACGAAGCGGCCCGAGACGCGGCGGCCGAAGCGGGAGCGCTCGGCGACGTTGCGCAGCCTGCGGCTTTCGGAGAGGGCGATGAAGAACGCTCGAGTCATGCGTTGGAGTCAGCTCGCCTTGGCGACGGTGAGGGCACAGACGCGGGAGGCGCCGGCGCGACGCAGCGCGGTGGCGCAGGCGCGGAGCGTTTCACCCGTGGTGCAGATGTCGTCGACGACGAGAATCGCTTTTCCTTTCACGCGGGATGAGGCGGCGAACGCGCCGCGGACGTTGGCCGCGCGCTCACGCCTGGGCAGCATCGATTGCGTGGCGCGCTCCTCGCGGCGTGTCAGCAGCGTCATATCACAACCGGCGCCGAGGCGCCGTCCGAGAGCGCGCGTCAGCAGCTCGGCCTGGTTGTAGCCGCGCCGCCGCTCCTTCGCCTTCCCCATCGGCACGGCCACGAGGGCGTCGAAGGCGAGGTCGCCGCGACCGCGCATCGTCTCTTCGAGGAGCGACGCCAGCGCGGCGCTCAGGAAATCGTGTCGCTCGAACTTCAACGCGTGGAGGATGCGCTCCATCGATCCGCGGTATTCGCAGGCGGCGTCGCACCAGTCGACGGGGAGCGGATTCTCGATACAGGAGATGCAGTGGAAGACAGGCAATCCTGCCTGTCCGGTTTCCGGCGGGGCTGGCAGGATTGCCTGTCCTCCACCGGGCAAGGGCAGCGCGCACGACGCACATCTGGCGCCCACGATGCGCGGCAGACTGGCCCAGCACTCCGCGCAGCACGATGCCGTCCGCTCCCTCCATGGCAGCTCCTTCCGGCAGGCCACGCACCAGGAGGGCAGAACGATTCGCAGCGCCTCGCGTCCTACTGAAGACAGAGCGCTGGCAAACGTACGCACGCGCTCATTTTATGAGGGGAGTCCCGACTTTGAAGAACCAGAACCCATCCCGTATAGTGCCGGCCATGAAACGGACCCTTTTCCTGCTCGCTCTTTTGACTGCCGGCGCGCTCCCCGCGCTCGCCCAGGACATGAGCGAAGTCGGCATCATCGTCGGCGGCAGCCGCCGCTTCGTCGACGGTGCCCCGCATCAGAACGAAGACGATTTCATCGAGAGCAACTTCGCCTTCGGCAACACCTCGGTCGAGCTGTTCTGGTCCATCCCCATCGAGCCGGACCTGAGCCTGAAGTTCAAGGGCGGCCGCCTCGACACGCAGGTCGCCATCCCCTACGAAGTGGCCACGCCGACCGACGAGAACCCCGACGCCGTGACCATCAACCGCCGCGACGTCGAGGGGGAGGTCAATCACATCGAGGCGCTGGTGGAGTACGAGTTCGACGAGCCGTTCGGCTCGAGCGGCCTCTTCGCCGGCCTCGGCTATTACCGCCAGAGCGCGTCGGGCGAGGAGTCGCGGTCGACGTGGGGCGTGACGGCCGGCGTGAATGCCGACTTTCCGGTCACGCGGCGTTACGGAGTCCTGCTCGAGGCCGCTTATCACTGGACGCGCGACGAGTTCGACCCGCGCTTCCTGACGGTCGGCGCCGGTTTGCGCATCTCGTTCTGACGACACGGAACGGGCCGGCACGGCCTGCGCTGTTTGCGAGCCGGGCCGCACGCTTGTCGTTTGATCGGAACGCGTGACGGGAACGGCTTTTGCCCTCTTCTTCTCCGTTGTTGAAGGAGGAAAGATGGCAGATCGCAATCGTCACATTCGTGACGTCATGACCCCGAACCCCGAGACCGTCAGCGAGAAGGACAGCCTTCGCGACGTCGCCCGCATCATGAAGGACCAGGACACGGGCGTCGTCCCCGTCGTCGACGGCAAGCGCATCATCGGACTGATCACCGATCGTGACATCGTCGTGCGCGCGTTCGCCGAGGGGAAGAACCTCGAGAATGTGCGCGTGAACGAGATCATGACCAAGAGCGTGCGCAGCGTCCGCGAGGACGCTTCGCTCACCGAAGTGCTGGAGATGATGGGCAACGCCGAGATCCGGCGCGTGCCGGTCGTCAACGGCAACGACGAGCTCGTGGGCATCGTCTCGCTCGGCGACATCGCCAGCCAGGGTAACCAGGATGGCAAGGTCGGCCGCGCGGTGGAAAACATCAGCGAAGCCCCGCCGAACAACTAACGGTTCACAGGTGGAGGACAGGCAATCCTGCCTGTCCTCACACTTTCCGCGAGGGCGACAGGCAGGATTGCCTGTCTTCCACTTCTACCTCGCGGAATGCCGCGCCCGCCCCTTCCCGTTCCTTCCGGCGTGAAAATCCTTCTCACGCTCGCCCTCGCCTTCAGCTCGCCGCTCCTGTTCGCGATCGACATCGATCCGCGGCTCGAAAAGGCCATCCGCGCCGGACTGCCGCAGTGCGCCGATCCGTCGACCGTCTCGTTCGACGCGGGCGGCATGTCGCTGCCGCAGGGCTTCAAGTCGGTGTCGGTGAAGATCGAAAGCGATCATGGCCACTGCGCCGGCCAGTACATGGCCGTGACCACGCCGGCGGGCGGCTTCTTCCTCGGCTCTCCGTGGCCGATCGCGAACGAAGAAGGAACGACCATCGAGGAGAAGCTCCGCAACTTCACGCAGCGCAACATGCGCGAGGCGATGGACGTGAAGGTCACGCGCACGGCCACCGAGGACGGGCTCTATCCCGCGACCCTCATCCAGACCACCGAGGCCGGCAAGCTGCCGCTCTCCGGCTACGTCGACCAGCAGGGACGCGTCTTCTTCTTCGGCAGCTTCCGCCGCCTGAACGCGGACCTCCAGCCGCAGCGCGCCAAGGCCTTCGACACCTACCTCGGCGACTCGCCCGCGAAGGGCGCGTCGAAGGGCACCGTGACCATCGTCGAGTTCTCCGACTTCCAGTGCCCGTCGTGCAAGCGCTCCTCGGGATACGCGGACGCGGTGCTCGCCAAGCACGCCGGCAGCGTGCGCTACATCCGCTACGACCTGCCGCTCTCCGGACATCCGTGGGCCTTCCCCGCCGCGCTGGCCGGCCGCGCCATCTATCGTCAGAAGCCCGACCTCTTCTGGGAGTACAAGAAGACCGTCTACGCCAACCAGGAGCAGCTCAGCGCCTTCACGTTCTGGGACTGGGCGCGCAACTGGGCCGAGGATCACGAGCTGGACCTGAAAAAGTACGACGCGGATCTGAACGACGCCGAGCTCAAGGCGCAGATCCTCACCGGCGCCGGCCACGCCTTCTCGAACGACATTCGTTCCACGCCGACGTATATGGTCAACGGGCAGATCGTCGACCCGGGTCACACCGGAGAGGCGCTGCTCGCGCACGTCGAGAAGCTGCTGGCCGCGAAATGACGTAAGACAGGCATGACGTAGGACAGGCTTCAGCCTGTCCGGGCAGGCTGAAGCCTGCCCTGCGTTTGCCTAAATCGCCTGCCAGACGAGGTCGAGGAAGCCCTTCAGCATCCGCCCCGTGAGGCCCCAGATCTCGTATCGGCCGTAGTGGTAAAAGTACGCCGGGAACTCTTTCCGGCGGAACGGCACGTAGCGCACCTCGGGGTTGCGGACGTCGAGCAGCGCCTCGACCGGCACCTCGAAGATCTCCACGACCTCGGATTCCTGCATCACGTAGTCGACCGGGTCGTGGATCACGCCGACGAACGGCGCGACGAGGAAGCCGCTGTGCGTGACGACGTCGTCGAGACGTCCGATCAGCTCGATGCTGGCCGGCGGGATGCCCACCTCTTCCTGCGCCTCGCGGATCGCCGCCTGCTCGAGCGTCTCTCCCGGCTCGACGGCGCCGCCGGGGAACGCGATCTGCCCGCTGTGCGCGGCCAGGTTTTCGCTGCGTTTGGTGAAGAGGATCGACCACTCCGCGCGATTGCGGATCAGCGGGATGAGCACGCACGCGCGCCTATGCTGCGGCGCGACGATCTCGATCGCGGGACGGTTCGCGAGGATGACGCGCAGGTTCTCCAGCGCCGCGTCATGGAACATGCGGGATGTCCTGGAGGGCGTGGTGCATCGTGAATGGCGGCTTCGTTCTCGCCGCGATTTCGACGCTTTCGCCGGGATGCAGATCTTTGGGAAGAGAGAGCCACTCGTCGCCGCTCGCGGAGCGGAGGATGAGACGGTATTCGGGCGTGCCGTAGGTGCGCGTGCGGATGGTGCTCGCGCCGACATTCCGAATGACGACCGGACTCGCCGACACCAGCTCGACCTGCGGAAAGAGTGGAAACGTAGGACAGGCTTCAGCCTGTCCGGGCAGGCTGAAGCCTGCCCTACGTTCGAGCGCGTCTACGTACCCTTGCACCGTCTTCGCGAGCGACGCGTTTTCCTCGAGCCACGCGCGTTGTTTCTCGCGCGGGTCCGGCAGGTCGCTCGTGAAGAACTCGACCAGGCGCTCCACCTCCCCTTCTCCGAGCGGCACCTTGAACACGACGTCGTCGGGGAGCTCGGCGAACTGGGCGTAGTTGCTGACCGCGACCGGTTTGCCGGCGTCGAGCGCGCGGATGAGTGTCCCCGAGGTTTCTCCCGCCGACGGGTAGCGAAGATTCACGAAGCGATCGGCCTCGGCGTAGTAGCGCGCAAACTCTTCGTCCGCGACGTAGCCCGTCATCACGATCCCTTCGCCGCGCAGCGATTCGACGTCGATGTCAGGAGCGGGCTCGCCGACGATGAGCAAGGCGAGCTTCGGCATCTTCGCCCGCGCGATGCGGAACGCCTCCAGCACCACCTCGGCGCGTTTGGCCGAGGTGAGGAAGCCGAAGAAGCCGATCACGCGCGTGCCGGAAGGGAAGAGCGTGCGCGGGAACGTGCGCGTCTCCGGCACGTACGGATGCGGCACGATGTGGATGGGCGTCGTCACTCCGAACGAGCGGAGGCGCTCCGCGGCGTAGCGGTTGTGCACGATCACCGACGTCGCGCGCTGCGCGATCTGGATGGAAGCGGGCAGGAGAAAGTTGCCCATCTCGCTGTGCAGCCCCGCCGCGCGCCCGCGCGCCCACGCCGCACCCGCTTCGCCATGACTGGCGCGCAGCGCGTCGACGTACCCCTCGGCGTCGCCGCGCGCGAGGGTCATCTCCACGATCAGGTGATGCAGCACGAGATCGTGCAGCACCACCACGCCGGGCTTCTCCATCGCGGCGCGGTAGATCTTTTCGTGGAAAGGGTTGTTGCCGAGCTGGTAGATGACGTGATCGAAGTCGTCGAGCGCTCGAGTCGTCGAGTCGTCGAGACTCGAAGAGTCGAAGACTCGGACGCCCGGCAGCTCGCGCAGCACCATCGACGCGTAATGGGCGACGCCCGTCCGCGCCGGTGGGAGCGGCGTGAGCATCGCCACGCGCACGTCAGTCCGCCGCTTTCCGCACCTGTGCCGCCAGCCAGGCCTCGATGAACTCGTCGAGGTCTCCGTCGAGGATGCGGCTCGGATCGCCCACCTCGTGCTGCGTGCGCAGGTCCTTCACCAGCTGATACGGCTGCAGCACGTACGAGCGGATCTGCGAGCCCCAGCCGATGTCCTTCTTCTCGCCGGCCAGCTTGTTCTGCTCCTCCTGCTGCTTCTCCTGCTCCAGCGCGTAGAGGCGCGCGCGCAGGAGGTGCATCGCCGTCGCGCGGTTCTTGTGCTGGCTGCGCTCGTTCTGGCAGGTCACCACCACGCCTGTCGGCAGGTGCGTGATGCGGATGGCCGAGTCGGTCACGTTGACGTGCTGACCGCCTGCGCCCGAGGAACGATAGGTATCGACGCGCAGGTCCTTGTCGTCGATGTTCACCTCGATCGTGTCGTCGATGTCGGGCATGCACATCACCGACGCGAACGACGTGTGCCGGCGCTTGGCCGCGTCGAAGGGCGAGATGCGCACCAGGCGATGCACGCCCGTCTCCGCCTTCAGGTAGCCGTATGCGTAGTCGCCGCGCACCATCACCGTCGCGCTCTTGAGGCCCGCCTCCTCGCCGGCCTGATACTCGAGCATCTCCGTCGACCACCCCTTGCGCTCGCAGTAGCGGAGGTACATGCGCAGCAGCATCTCCGCCCAGTCCTGCGACTCCGTGCCGCCGGCGCCGGGATGGATGTTCAGGATTGCGTCGCGGAGATCGTGCTCGCCGCTGAGCTTCATGGTCAGCTCGATGCCGGTGATCTCCGACTCGAGCTGCGCCACGAGCGCCTCGATGTCGGCCTCGACGTTCTCCCCTTCCTTCTGGAAGTCGAGGAGTACGTCGAGATCGCCGTCCTTCGAGTCGAGCGACGTGCTGGAGGCGATGCGCTTCTCCACGCGGGAGCGCTTGCGTCCCACTTCCTGCGCCTTCTCCTGGTCGTCCCAGAAGCCGGGCGCGGACATCTCCCGCTCGATCTCGTCTAGTGCTCTTCGCGCGCCGGCAGGGTCAAAGATAGCTCCGTACGGAGTGGAGTCGGCTGCGCAGGTCGTCAATTTTCTGAGGAAGATCTTCTCGCATAGAACAATGCGATGAGTACCACGGCGCACGCCACCCACGCAAACCAGTCTCCGAACCGCACGTACAACGTCTCCGCCGTGCGGGGCTCGAAGGTCGCGTAGATGATGCCGTCCTTCCCCATCGGGATCCACGACTGCACCTGTCCCGTCGGATCGACGAACGCGGAGATGCCGGTGGTCGCGGCGCGCAGCAGGTAGCGGTCGTTCTCGACCGCGCGCATGCGCGCCTGCCAGAGGTGCTGCGCCGGCGCGGAGCTGCCGTCGAACCAGGCGTCGTTGGTGATCGTCACCAGCACGTCGGCGCCGTTCTTCACCTGCGTGCGGGAGATCTGCGGATAGACGATCTCGTAGCAGATGGCCGGGCCGTACTTCAGCAGTCCGGCGAGCGGCGCTTCGTTCGAGCCGAACTCGAACTCGCCCACCGCGCGCACGAGCTTTTCCGCGAAGAAAAGCACGCGCCGCAACGGCACGTACTCGCCGAAGGGAACGAGACGGATCTTGTCGTAGTGGCCGATCGTGCGTCCGTCACTGGCGAGGAACGCGGAGTTCCACAGCCGGTTCGGACGCGCCGGGTCCGTCGCGACCGAGCCGAGGATGATGTCGATGTCGTGCTCGCGGGAGAGCTCCTCGATCGACGCGCGATAGAAGTTCGTTTCCGTGTACGACAGCGGGACCGTCGACTCCGGCCAGATCACCACTCTTGCGCCGTTCT
>DASUSL010000038.1:0-7132 GCA_036375135.1 Thermoanaerobaculia bacterium
GCCCGTGGAGGACAGGCAATCCTGCCTGTCCCTGGGTCGTCCGGGCGCCGGCGTGCAGCGAGGCGAAGGACGTGCGGCGGCACGAGGGGGGCGGGCTGAAGCCCAGCCCCACATGCGGCTCACGCGTGCCAAATGTGGGGCGTGGCTTCAGCCCGCCCACGAGACGCTAGGCGTTGGCGTTGTCGCGGACTTCGTCGCGCTTGCGCGTCTGCACGAGCGACTTGATGCGCTCCTCCGCCCGGGTCGCCTCCTCGTCGCTCAGCTTCTCCTTCTCCTGCTGCACGCCCTCGGACGTGCCGCCGCTGGCGTCGATGATGCGCTGCACGACGGCGCGCCAGTTCGCGTCCTGCGCCGGCGCGCCGACGGTGCGCACGGCCAGCCAGTCGAAGATGTTCGCGGCGCGCGTCCAGGTGTCGATGGCGAAGCGCAGCACGCCGTGCTCCTCGGACGACGTGAACTCCACGATCCCCGCGAGCGGATGTCCTTCCAGTGTCGCGAAGACCACGTGCGTCGGCTCCGCCACTTCCACGCGCACCTGAAAGTTGCCGCGCAGCGGGAGCGAGCCGGTGAGCGTCGCCCCTTTCTCGATGCGGTCCGGCGCGCCCGGCTCGGCCACGAACTCGATCGGCATGAACTCGTTCACCCGCTCGCGGAACGCCGCCATGAGAGACGCCGCTGAGAGGCGTGCCCCGCGGATCTCGGCGAAGAACGTCTTGTGCTCGAGCGACCCGAAGCCATCCTCGGGGAGCGCTTCCTTCAGGGCATCGGCGAGGAGGCGCAGTCCTTTGTCGAGCGGCGTCGTATTCACGCCGAGGACTTCCGCGGCGCTGCGTCCGCGCACGACGTTCCTCTCCTTCAGCATCTGCAGCTTGTTCTCGTCGACGCCGAACTGCGCCAGCGCCGACGGCACCGGCACGTTCACCGGCGAGCGTCCCGTGATCTCACTGAAACGCGCCACGACGTCTTTCATCGTCGTGATCTCCGGCCCCGCCGCCTCGAGCGTCTGCTTCGCGAGATCGTTCCGCTCGACCACCGCGGCCAGCATCTTCGCCAGATCCTCATGCCAGATCGGCTGGAACTCCTGATCGCCGCCGTCGATGACCGGGATGGCCGGCAGCGTGCGCACCATCTTCAGGATGAGCGACAGCACCTCGTCGCCCGGGCCGTAGACGTTGCCCGGCCGCACGATGGTCCACTGCAACTCCGATTGCGCGACGATCTCCTCCGCCGCCTTCTTCGACTGGTGATAGGGCGACTCGCCGACGTCCGCGCCGAGGGAGGAGACGAAGACGAAATGCTGCACATTTGCGCGCTTTGCCTCGTCGAGGATGTTGCGCGTTCCCTCGACGTTCACCGCCTGGAAGGTCACCTTCGGCGGATCCTCGGCCACGATGCCGGCGATGTGCACCACCGCGTCGCAGCCGTCCGCGGCGCCGTGGAGCGACGACGTGTCGGCCACGTTCCCTTCGAACGGCTCGACGTCCGGCCACTGCTTCGCATCGTCTTTCGCATGTCGGGAAAGGAGCCGCACGCTGTGTCCGCGCGTGATGAGCTCCGGGATGACGCCTTCTCCGATGACGCCCGTACCGCCGGTGACGAGGATTTTCATATCGTGCAAAAGAGCACGGCGGGTGCCACGTAGGACGGGCTGAAGCGACGCAGGACAGGCTTTCCGCCTGTCCCGGCAGGCTGAAGCCTGCCCTACGTCTTAATGCGGCAGTCCGAAGGCGTAGTACAAACCGCACAAGGCGGCGAGCACCAGCGTCGCGGGACGCAGTTCCCGCGCGCGGCCGGCCAGCACTTTCATGATCGGATAGAGCGCGAGGCCGGCCGTCAGTCCATTGGCGATGTTGAAGGTGAAGACCATCACGATCACCGTCGTGAACGCCGGCACGAGCTCGGTCAGGTCGTCGAAGTCGATCTTCGCCACCGCATTGAGCATCAGCATCCCCACCACCATCAGCGCCGGCGCATACGCGTACTGCAGCGACTGCATCGGCTCGAGCAGGGGGATGAAGAAGAGCGACAGCGCGAACAGCGCCGCCGTGACGACCGACGCCAGTCCCGTGCGCGCTCCCTCGCGGATGCCGGTGGACGACTCGATGTACGCGCCGCTCGTCGACGTGCCGATCAGTCCACTGAACGTGCACGCCAGCGCGTCGACGAGCATCGGGCGCTCGAGGTCTCCCTCGGGGTCGAGCGCGACGAGTGTGCCCAGGGTGTCGAAGAGCGCCATCAGGAACAGCGTGAGGAGAATCGGGAGGAAGCTCAGTCGCAGGATGGAGACGACGTCGAGCTGCAGCGCGATGGGGGAGAGGTCGTACGGCAGATCAACGATGTGCGTGGGCAGTTTGCCGACGCCGAGGAGTGCGCCGGTCAGCGCGGTGACGGCCATGCCGATGAGGATCGCGCCGGGGACGCGCTTGTACAGCAGCGCGGAGATGAGCACGAAGCCGAAGAGCGCGAGCAGCACCGGCGCGCTGCGCACGTCGCCGAGCTGCACGGGCACGCCCTGGCCCGCCTTCACGATGCCTGCTTCGAACAGGCCGATGAAGGTGAGAAAGAGGCCGATGCCGGCGGCGAAGCTGTGCTTCATCGACTTCGACACCGCGTCGGCGAGCCACGTGCGCACGCCGATGAGAGTGATGATCACGAAGACCACGCCGCTCACGAACACCGCGCCGAGGCGCTGCTGCCAGGTGATGCCGAAGGCGGCCAGGCCGAAGGCGATGAAGGCGTTCTCGCCCATGTACGGCGCGACGGCGATGGGACGGTTGGCCCAGAGTCCCATCAGCAGCGTGCCGAAGACGGCGGTGAGGATGGTGGCGACGGTGCTCGGGCCGGTGGGGAGTCCGGCGGCGGAGAGGATGGCCGGATTGACGACGATGATGTACGCCATGGAGACGAAGGTCGTGATGCCGCCGAGGACCTCCGTGCGGATGCTGCTGCCGCGCTCGCGGATGTGAAACACGCGGCGGAGATTGTAAGGGAGCGCCGGCGTCCCGCCGGCTGCCCGGGCGGTGTCTCGCCGCCCGTGGGTGGCGGCGCGGGACGCCGCCACGGCAGCCGGCGAGGACGCCGGCGCTCCGCGCGGTTACTTGACCGTCAACCCACTCGCGTCGACGCTCGACACGCCGTTCACCTGGCGCACCTTGCTGACGATGGCGTCGCGGTCGGACGCGCTGTCGACAGTGCCGGTCAGCTTCACGCGGCCGCCTTCCGTGACATCGACGCCGAGGTCGAACGTCTTGCCCGGCACCGCGGCGGCGATCGCCGAGCGCACTTCGACCACCATGGCCTCTTCGTCGGCAGCCTCGGGGAGCTGACGGTTCAGCGAGCAGGCACTGGCCGCCACCAGCATGAGCAGCAGCGAGAGCGAGATGAGAGCACGATTCTTATGCATCGGTTTTTCTTCCTCCTGCGGACGTGGATAGCAACGGCTGTTCCCGCCTCGGAAAGGGCATGCCGGTTGCTCTTAATAACCGCGTAGCACTTGCCGAAACCCGAAAGGAGATCTCATGGGCAAGCTTCAGATCAGCAACGACTTACAGAAGCGGCGGACGACCAGTTCGCTGCTTGCGGTTTCGCTCGCCGCGTCGCTCGCGGCTTTTGGCTGCACCACCAACCTCAACCCTGGAAACGGCACCCCGACGCGCACCGGACCGGAGCTGCGCTCCGCGCCGACGTCCGGCGTCTCGACCGGCACGGAGCGGGTCACCTCGCCGCCGCAGTCGATGACGTCGTCCTACAACAGCGCGCAGGTGCTGCCGCCGGTCACCCCGCGCAGCGTCAACCGCGGCATCCCGCGCCGCAGCGCCGCTGAGGCGGCGGCGATCATGGCCGGCGCGCAGGCGCTCCGCGGCCGTTACCTCGGCGTGGTGAACCCCGGCCCCGGCAATCGTCCGTATCACTCCGACGGCGCCGGCGGTCTCGGCAACCCGGCCCTGGCCACCAATCCTCAGATGACCATCAACTCGACCATCAGCTCGCCGGCGCCCGGCAGCATCGACAGCGCCGCCTTCCCGGTGACTGCCGGCGGAGCGGGCATCCTCGGCACCGGCGTGGCTACCACGGGCACGACCGCGGGCATCAACACCACCGCGGCCTCGACGCTCGCGGGCACGGGCACGACGACCACCACCGGCATCGGCCTCCCGGCCGGCACGCTGGCGACCGTGCGTCCCGCGACGACGGAGACGATCGGCAACAACCCCGGCGTGACCTCGGCTTCGGTCGGCGTCGGCCGCGCGGGCGTGCCGGTCACCGGTACGGCCACGACCGCCGTCACGGCCACTCCCACCACAGCGGCGACGGCCACCACGGTGACCGCGGCGAGCAGCGCGACCCCCAGCGTCACGGGCGGCGTGCGCGTCGTGCGCGGTGACGCCGGCGCCGTGACCATCACCAACGCATCCAACGGCAGCAACCAGCAGTAAGCGACATGTGGGGCGGGCTTCAGCCCGCCTCCACACGTGGAGCGCCGGCACATGACAGACATCCGCATCGGAACTTCCGGGTATCACTACAAGCACTGGCTCGGCCGCTATTACCCGGCGGGGATGAAATCGAGCGAAATGCTGAAGCATTACCTGCGCGATTTCGACACGGTGGAACTGAACAACACGTTCTATCAACTGCCGAACGAGTCGACGTTCGACGCGTGGCGCAAGAACACGCCGTCCGATTTCCTCTACGCCGTCAAAGGAAGCCGCTTCATCACGCACATGATCAAGCTGAAGGATCCGATGCGCGGCCTGACCAACTTCATGCCGCGCGCGGAGCGCCTCAAAGGGAAGCTCGGTCCGATCCTCTGGCAGCTCCCGCCGGGATGGAAAGTGAACGTGGAGCGCCTCGAGGAGTTCCTGTCACTCCTGCCGAAGCAGCACCGCTACACGTTCGAATTGCGCAACGAGACGTGGATGACGGACGCGGTCCTGGATGTCCTGAAAAAGTACAACGCCGCGTTCTGCATCTATGAACTGGCGGGATATCACTCACCGATCGAGCTCACCGCCGACTGGACCTACATCCGCCTGCACGGCCCGACGTCGTTCAAATACCAGGGGAGTTACAGCGACGAGCAGCTCGCCGAGTGGGCGGACCGCATCCGCACGTGGTCGAAGAAACTCAAGGGGATTTACGTCTACTTCGACAACGACGACTCGGCGTACGCGGTGTACAACGCGATCACGTTGAAGCGGATGGTGGAGAAGGCGACGCGGCGGAAAGCGGCGTAGCGCGTGGTGTCCACCGATTCATTATTCTTCGTCCTCAATGTCGAAGAACTCTTCGTCGATGTCGTAGACGTACAGCGGCGATTTTCTGACACCGAGACCACGTTCCAGCAGCATTTCAGCGATTGCTTCCCCATCGAGTAGCAGAATGGTGATCGCGCCCTTTTTGTAGGAAGCTTCTTTTGCGTCTCGGGAGAATCTGCTGGTCGTCAAGAAGACACCGTGATCGTATTCGCCTTGGATCGCCCCGCGAAAGCGGTCGATGTCAGGCCGTCCTACTACGCCTTTCGTCCATCGCTTCGCCTGGAACGCCGAGCGGATTCGAACGGCCCCCTGCCGGAAATCTCCGTGGCCGTCGATCCCGCCATCCTGACTGGTCCGCGTGACCTCGACTGTCGTGAAGCCGAGGTGGGACAGGAAGTTGCGACAGAAGAACTCGAAACTCCGAGGCGACAACTCCTGAAGCTCGGCAGCCAGCCGCTTCTTGATTTCCTCGGTGTTCGAGTTCATGAGGTCGCGAAGACTGACGGCTGCTATTGCCACGCGTTCCGGACTGTCTTCCGCCCGTCCTTCCAGCGAACCCTGCTCTCGCGCTCGCAAGAGCCTCTCGCGACCTGATGCGGTAAGCCGCCAAACGCCTCGTTGAGACCTGTCGATTTGTCCGAGTTCGACGAGGCGCTGCCGGACCCATCGCACAAGGTTGGACCACTTACGAGTCGAAGGAGAGCCTTCGAGACGCTCCTCCTGCTCATCCGGAGTGAGACCGAGCTCACTCGCGATTACCGGGTAGATATCGTGCGGCCTTGCATCACCGCCGCGCGCCTCGAGCGCGCGCAGCAACGGCAGCTCGACCTCGATCTGCTTCGGAAATGGCACCTGACCTCCTTCCGCGAATGTGCCCCTCGAGTCGGAAAGCGGCGTAGCGCCCCTCCACCTTCACAGTATCGAGCAGCGGGGGGCTTGATTCAAGCCCACGCCCGTTCCGCACAATCCGCGGCCATGAATGCACATGCCGTGGTCATTGCGGGTGGTGGTCCGACAGGGTTGATGCTGGCGGGGGAGCTGGCGCTGGCGGGGATCGATGTAGCGATCGTCGAGCGGCGCGCGAATCAGGAGCTGGCCGGCTCGCGCGCGGGCGGACTGCACGCGCGCACCATCGAGGTGCTCGATCAGCGCGGCATTGCCGAGCGGTTTCTGTCGCAGGGGAAGGTGGCGCAGGTCGCGGGGTTCGCCTGGATTCCGCTCGACATCAGCGACTTTCCGACGCGGCACCCTTACGGACTGGCGCTGTGGCAGAACCACATCGAGCGCATCCTCGCCGAATGGGTGGGGGAGCTGGCGGTGCCGATCTATCGCGAACGGGAAGTGACCGGTTTCACGCAGGACGAGCGAGGCGTCGACGTTGCGCTGTCGGATGGACGCTCACTGCGCGCGGAGTATCTCGTCGGGTGCGACGGCGGACGCAGTGTGATCCGCAAGGCGGCCGGCATCGAATTCTCCGGATGGGATCCGACGATCAGCAACCTGATCGCCGAAGTGCAATTGGCGGAGGAGCCGGAGTGGGGCGCACGCCGCGACGCGCACGGGATTCATGGCCTGAGCAGGATGGAGGATGGGAAGACGGTGCGCATCCTCCTGACCGAAACGAGCGTCGGCCGCACCGGCGAGCCGACGCTGCGCGATCTCAGCGACGCACTCATCGCCATTTACGGGACCGATTACGGAATTCACAGTCCCACCTCGATCTCGCGGTTCACCGACATGGCGCGGCAGGCCGCTGCGTATCGCAAGGGACGGGTGCTGCTCGCGGGCGACGCCGCGCACGTGCATTACCCGACCGGCGGACAGGGACTCAACATCGGCGTACAGGACGCGGTGAATCTCGGGTGGAAGCTGGC
>DASUSL010000039.1:0-22810 GCA_036375135.1 Thermoanaerobaculia bacterium
CGGGACGCCGCCACGGCAGCCGGCGGGACGCCGGCGCTCCTCACGCGAACACCACGGACAGCACCCCCACCACCCCGATCACCATCGGCTCCGGCACGCGCTTCAGCCACACCAGACAGGCCAGCGTCGCGACGAAGATCAGCAGCGTCGGCAGGTCGACGATCGCGCGCTTGGCCAGCACCCACACCGCCCCCGCGATCGCTCCCGTCGCCGCGGCGGTCACGCCATCGACGAACGCCTTCAGCGCCGGGTTGCCGGCGAAGCGCGTGTAGAACGGCGCCGGGATGACCACGAAGAGGTAGCACGGCAGGAAGACGCCCAGCGACGCCACCAGCGCGCCGCTGACGCCCTGCACGAGGTAGCCGATGAAGGCGACGGTGATGACCACCGGCCCGGGCGTGATCATCGCCACGGCCACCGCGTCGAGGAACTGCTGGTCGTTCAGCCAGGCATGCTCGCGCACGACGCCGCCGTAGAGGAACGGCACGATGGCCAGCCCGCTGCCGAAGACGAACGCCCCCGCCTTGGTGAAGAACCAGAACAGCGGCACGATCGACAGCACCACGCGCGTCCGCTTCGCGTAATGCGCGAGCAGCGTGACCGCGCCGCAGCCGAGGATCAGTGAGACCACTTCCGCTTCCAGCAGCGCGGTGGCGATCGCGTTCGCGGCGAAGATCACCCACAGCAACGCGTCGCGCCGCAGCGTCAGCCGCACGAGCTTGTACGCGCTGCGCAGGATGATGGCGATGACCGCCGCGCCGATGCCGTAGAACGCCGACTGCATCCACGCCAGTCCGCCGAAGCGGACGTACGCCGCGGAGATGCCGAGGACCATCAGCAGCGACGGCAGGACGAAGGCCAGTGCCACGAGCGTCGCGCCGAGGACGCCCGCGCGCGCCCATCCGAGGTAGATCGCGAGCTGCGCCGCCAGCGGTCCGGGCGCGAGCTGCGCCAGCGCCAGTCCGTTCACGTACTCGTCGCGCGTCACCCAGCCGCGCTCCTCGACCAGGTCGCGCTGCATCGCGCCGGCGAGCGCGATCGGACCGCCGAAGCCGAACGTGCCCAGTCGCAGAAAGTACGCGACGAACGCGGTCAGCGACGGCTCACGCATCGAGCTCTTTCACCAGTTCCTCGACGTGCCGGCGGATGGCGGCCACGGAGCCTTCCAGATCCTCGCTCGCCTGCGGCACGTCGTCCCAGCGGTCGATGTCGACGACGCGCGTCGCGCGCTGCCGCTCCTCCTCGGTGACGCGATGCGGGACGAAACCGCGCACGTCGAATCCCTCCCCTTCGAGGAACGCGGCCACCGGCTCGGGCACGGCCTCGTACGGCTCCTCCGAGGCCGCGCACGTGGCGCCGTCGCCTCGGGTGAGCCGATTGAAGTACGACACTGCGATGACGCTCTTCGCGCCACCGTGAGGACAGAGAAAAAGGATGTTCATGTATTGAATCTAGCAGTTGCTATATCGCAGAAGCAACTGTTAGCATGCGTCTCATGCCGCAGTGGCTGATCCTCGTCCATCGCATTCCTCCCCGCCCGCTCTACCTCCGCGCGAAGATGCGCCAGCGGCTGGCGGACGTCGGCGCGATCGCGGTGAAGAACGCGGTCTACCTGCTGCCGCACGGCGCGGAAACGCTGGAAGACCTGCAGTGGATCGCGCAGGAGATCGTGGCCGGCGGCGGCGACGCGCACCTGTTCCACGGCGACTTCGTCGACGGCGTGGCCAACGACGCCGCCATCGCGCAGTTCAAGGAAGCCCGCGACGCCGACTACGACGCACTGGCCGCCGATGCCCACGCGGCGATGAAGTCCGCGCGCAGCGCCGCCGCCGTGGCCGAGCTGGCGAATGCACACGCGCGCCTCTCCCGCCGCCTCGAGGAGATCCGCCGCATCGACTTCTTCGAGGCGGAGCGGCGCACGTCTGCCGAGGAAGCACTGGCCGCCATCGAGACGCGGCTGCAGAAAGACCGCAAGGAGGAGACCCGCATGCTCAAAGCCCAACCCGACCTGCGCGGCAGAACGTGGGTGACCCGCCCGGGCGTGAAGATCGACCGCATGGCCTCGGCCTGGTTCATCCGCCGCTTCGTCGACCCGAAGGCGCGCTTCCGCTTCGCCGATCCCGCCGCGCCGAAGAAAGAAGGAGAGCTGCGCTTCGACATGGTCGGCGGCGACTTCACGCACGAGGAAGACCGCTGCACGTTCGAGACACTGATCGGCCGCGTCGGACTGCCCGACAAGGCGGTGCGCGCGATCGCGGAGATCGTGCACGACCTCGACCTCAAGGACGGCAAGTACGGCCGCGCCGAGGCCGCGGGCGTGCGCATGATGCTCGACGGTTTGATGGCGCGCACCGACAGCGACGACGAGCGCATCGAGCGCGCCCTGGTGATCTTCGACGACCTCCACGAAGCCCTCGGCACCCGGAAGCGGAAATGACGCGCCTCCTCACCCGCGCCGACATCACGTCGCTGCTCACACTCGAGGATTGCCTCGCCGCCGTCGAACAGGCATTCCACGGCGATCCCGCGTCCGCGAAGAGCCTCGGCTTCCACGCAGCGGCGGGGACGTTTCACATCAAGGCGGCGATGGGCGACGTGTTCGCGACGAAGATCAACGCGAACTTTCCCGGAAATCCCTCGGGGCCGACGATCCAGGGCGTGATCGTGGTGATGGACCTCGAGCGCGGCACGCCGCTGGCGATCCTCGACTCGGGGCTGATCACCACGATGCGCACCGCCGCGGCGACGGCCGTGGCGGCGAAGCACCTCGCGCGCCGCGACGCGACGACACTGACCATCGTCGGCTGCGGCGTCCTCGGACGCGCGACGCTCGACGCGCTGCGACTCGTACGGCCACTCAGCGACGTCTTCGCCTGGGATGTTTCTCACTCTGCCGCCGCGACTCTCGGACGCGTGCCCGACGCGCTCGATGAGGCAATCGCGAGCTCCGACATCGTCGTCACGTGCACGACGTCGCGCTCCCCCATCCTCGACGCGCAACACCTCCACCCCGGCCTCTTCATCGCCGCCGTCGGCGCCGACAACCCGCAGAAGCAGGAGCTCGCGCCTGCAGTGCTCGCGCAGAGCAAGGTCGTGGTCGACGTGCTCGAACAGGCCGCCACCATGGGCGACCTGCACCACGCGCTCGACGCCGGAGTAATGACGCGCGCGGACGTGCACGGCGAACTAGGCGACGTCCTCCGCGGCCGCGTGCCCGGCCGCGTGCACGACGAAGAGGTCTTCGTCTTCGACTCCACCGGCACCGCGCTGCAGGACGTCGCGGTGGCGTCGCTGGCGTACTCGCGCACGGTGGAACGCGGCGTGGGTCTGGACGTGTCGTTCGCGTAGCGCAAGACCGGGGCAGGCTGAAGCCCGCCCTACGTTCGGCCCCTGCCATGCCCGAGCCAAATGTGGGGCGCGGCTTCAGCCCGCCCCGCCATCCTGGAAAACGCCGCCCACTCGCCCCGTCATGGCGGACCGCCGGCGTCCCGCCGGCTGCCTGTGGCGCCGTCTCGGCGCCACACGCGTGTGCGGGCGGGACGCCCGCACAGGCAGCCGGCGCGGACGCCGGCGGTCCACCTCAGACGAGCTCGCGAACTGTTCGGACCAGCTCCTCGGGATCGAACGGTTTCGCGACGTGTTTCTGAAACCCGGCATCGCGTACGCGCGCTTCATCCTCCGAGCGCGCGTACGCGGTGATGGCCACCGCCGGCACGAGCTCTCCCGCCGCGCGAATTCTGTGGATCAGCGAATAGCCGTCCTCGAAGGGCATGGCCAGATCGCTGATCAGCACGTTCGGCTTCCACGTCATCAGCGCGTCGAACGCCTCGCCCGCGCTGCCGCACGCGCGCACCTCGGCGCCGGCCGCGGAGAGCGCCGTGCTGACGATCTGCCGCGTCGGCTCGTCGTCGTCGACGACCAGCACGCGCGCCCCTGCGAGATCCGACGTAGTGGACGACAGGCAATCCTGCCTGTCCGGACCGGCACGATTGCCTGTCCTCCACCCTGCGAGCGGCAGCGTCACCGTGAACGTCGCTCCCTGCCGCGGCCCGTCGCTCTCCGCGCGCACGCTGCCGCCGTGCGCCTCCACCAGCGACGCCACGATCGACAGCCCGATGCCGAGGCCGCCGTAGCGGCGGCTCGTCGAGCTGTCGGCCTGACGGAAGCGGTCGAAGACGTGGGGGAGGAACTTCGGATCGATGCCGTCGCCCGTGTCGCGCACCACCAGCTCCGCGTGGCCGTCGCGCTGCCGCAGCGTCACGTCGATCGTGCCGCCCGGCGGCGTGAACTTCACCGCGTTCGACAGCACGTTCCCCGCGACCTGCTTCAGCCGCGCCGCATCGCCGAGGACGAACGTCGAGGCCTGCAGGTCCGCGTGGAGCGCGATGCGCTTCGCCTCCGCGGCATGGCGCACCATGTCGACCGCGGAGTGCATGACCTCCGCGAGCTCGAGCGGCTGCAGGTCGACCGTGGTCTTCCCCGCGGCGATGCGCGACACGTCGAGCAGATCGTCGATGAGGCGGATCTGCGCGACGAGGCTCTGCTCGATCGCGCGCAGGCCGTTCTCGAGCAGCTCCGGCTCGCGCGTGCGGGCCAGCAGCTTGGCCCAACCGTACGCGGAGGTGAGCGGCGTGCGCAGCTCGTGCGACAGCGTGGCCAGGAACTCGTCCTTGGCCTGCTCGGCGTGCTTGCGGTCCGTGATGTCGATGACCGAGCCGATGTGTCCGAGGAACTCTCCGTTGGTGTCGAAGCGCGGGCGGCCGGCGTCGAGAGCCCAGCGGTACTCGCCGTCGGCGCGGCGGACGCGATAGTCGAACTCGAACGGCTCACGTGCCTTGTTCGCATGCAGGAACGCCTCGGCCGCGGCGGGACGGTCGTCGGGATGCACGGCCTCGACCCATCCCAGTCCGAGCGCCTCCGACAGCCGCTGCCCCGTGAACTCCAGCCAGCCGCGCGAGATGTAGGTGCAGAGGCCGTCGGGATCGGTGATCCAGAGCATGGCCGGCGCGGTGTCGGCGAACTCGCGGAAGCGTGCCTCGCTGCGCCGCATCGACTCCTCGGCGCGCTTGCGCTCCGTGATGTCGATGACGGAGCTGAGCACGCAGCGGCGTCCGTTGATCTCGACCAAAGCCGAGCCGACCACGCCGATCAACTCTGTCCCATTCTTGATGCGGAAGCGCGCCTCGACGTTCGTCACGTGCTCGCCGGCCAGCATGCGCTGGAAACGCTCCGCGCGCAGTTGCGGGTCGAGCCAGAGGCCGAGCGAGTCGGGCGTGCGTCCGACCGCTTCCTCGCGCGTGTAGCCCGACATCTGCACGAAGCCTTCGTTGACGTCGATCAGCGTGCCGTCGTCGATGGAGGTGATGGTCAGCGCGAGGGGACTGCGCTCGAAGGCAGTGGAGAATTTCGTCTCCGACGCGCGCAGGGCCGCCGCGGCGCGATGCTGCTCGGTGACGTCGTGCGTGATGACGATCGTGCCGGCCACTTCGTCGTGCACGATCAGCGGCGTGATCTGGTACTCGAGCGCCAGGTCGCCGTACGTCGTCTTGCCGCGCTCCATGACCCGCGTCTCCATGACCCGCCGCCGCTGCGCGTGAAAGGGCGCCGAGAGCTCCTCGGGGATGCCGAGGTCGGTGGCGGTGAGCCCGAGCATCGACTCCGGCGTCCGCCCCAGCGACTGCGCCGCGGCATCGCTGACGTAGACATACCGCCCGTCGCGGTCGTGGAAGAAGAGGTAGTCGGGCGTGCAGCTCAGAAGCGCGCGCAGCGCGATCGCGGGGTCGTAAGACATGGGGGAGGAGGAGTGTACCTCCCGGTGCCGGGCAGGTCGGCCTCAGTCTTCGCGCACGCGCAGCGTCCGGACTGAGGCGGCGTGCGAGAGCGCGAGCTGGCGCTCGCGCAGTCCGGACGCTGCGCGTTTCACCTCGGGGATTGCCTTTCTCATTTCTCGGTGGTAGTGTCACTACTGGCACCCGCGTTGCAGTCCATCGCGGCAATCCGAGAAAGAGGCAGGTAACGAAGGATGAAAGAAGTTATTACGTGGCTCCGGTCGATTCTGGCCCTGGTTGTGGTCGCCTTGGTGGTCCCCGTTTTCGCATCCCAGCCCGCGTCGGGCACGTTGAGCCCCACCGGCAGCGCCCTCACGTTCACCGGCAACGCCCTCGGCGGCGCCTCGCCGGAGGCGGAGACGACCTGCGTGGAAGGCGTCAACTGCGACACGTTTCTCCTGACGGTCGGCGGCAACGCCACGGACTGGCAGGGCAAGAGCGTCAAGGTCTCGCTGTCGTGGCTCCTCGTGGCCACCGACTACGACATGTACATCCACAAGGACAGCATCACCGGCCCGGTCGTGGCGAGCTCGGCGCTGGGTACCACCACCGCCGAAGCCGCTGAGATCAACGTCGCGCAGAGCGGCACCGGCACGTATGCCGTGCGCGTCGTCTACTTCCTCGCCCTCGCGGACCAGTACAAAGGACGCGCGGAAGTGATCTCGTCCGTCCCCGACACTCCTCCGGTGGCCGCCTCCGGCCAGCCGCCGGCGTACGCGAACTTCGCCGCCCCCGCGCCGCTCGGACAGGGCGCCGGCGAGCCGACCCTCGGCAACAACTGGGCGACCGGCAAGACGATGTTCATCGCCGGCCTGGAGACGCTGGCCGTCGATTTCGACGACGCGAACGGCACGGCCACCTGGACGGACCGCTCCGGCCTCACCACCTCCATCACGACGTTCGACCCGATCCTCTTCACCGACTGGCGCACCAACCGCACTTTCGTCTCGCAGCTCCTTCCGGCCAAAGTCAGCCTGATGGCGTTCAGCGACGATGACGGCCAGACCTGGACGCCGAGTCAGGGCTCCGGCATCGCCGCCGGCGTCGACCACCAGACCGTCGGCGGCGGCCCGTTCAAGCCGGGCGTGCTGGGGCGCGGCCCGCTCACGTCGTATCCGAATGCCGTCTATTACGCATCGCAGGACATCGGCCTCGCCGAGATCGCCCTCAGCCGCGACGGCGGCCTGACATTCGAAGTGGCCGTGCCGATGTGGAACCTCACGCAGTGCAACGGCCTGCACGGCCACATCAAAGTCGCCCCGGACGGCACCGTGTACGTGCCGAACAAGAACTGCGGCGGCCAGCAGGCCGTGGCGGTCTCCGAGGACAACGGCCTGACCTGGAGCATCCGCAAGGTGCCGGGCAGCACCGGCGGCAACACCGATCCCTCGGTCGGCATCGGCAGCGACGGCACGGTCTACTTCGGCTTCGTCAACGGTGACGGCACGGCCCGCGCGGCGGTGTCGACCGACCGCGGCCTGACCTGGTCGGCGCCGGTCAACATCGGCCACAGCCACAACGTGCAGAACGCCGTCTTCGCGGCTGCCACCGCCGGCGACGGCGACCGCGGCGCGATCTTCTTCCTCGGCTCGTCCACGCCCGGCGCGAACGGCGTCGGCACCGACATGGCCTTCAAGGGCACCTGGTACGGCTACATCGCCACGACCTATGACCGCGGTGCGACCTGGGTCACGGTGAACGCCACCGGCGACGATCCCGTGCAGCGCGGCGTCGTCTGCACGCAGGGGACGACCTGCCCCTCCGGCACGCGCAATCTCCTCGACTTCAACGACCTCGAGATCGACGCGAAGGGCCGGCCGCTGGCCGCGTTCGCGGACGGCTGCGTGACCGGCAACTGCAAGGGCGGCGTCGACAGCAGCGGCCCGGCCGGGACCGCGGACGGCCTGCTCGACAGCTATGACAACGACGGCGCCGACGTGGCCACGATCATCCGCCAGAGCAGCGGACGGACGCTCTTCGCCGCCTACGACCTGCCCGACTCGCCGTCCAACCTCTGGGTCTCGCCGACGAAGTCGAACGTGACCCTGAACTGGAGCGACAACGCCTCGAACGAAACGAGCTACGTCGTCGAGCGCGCGCAGTCGGCCAACGGCACCTTCACGCAGCTCGTCAGCGTTCCGTCGAACAGCAGCTCGTTCGTCGACGGCGCGGTGTCGCGCAAGACGACGTACTACTATCGTGTGAAGGCCTCGAACGCGAACGGCACCTCGAGCTACTCGAACGTCGTCAGCGCGTACGTGAAGTAATGATGATGAATGCAATGAACCGCGCGGCAACCGCCATCCTGGCGATGCTGCTCGTCTCCTGTGCGACGTCGGCGCCCGTTGTTTCTCAACGGGCGCCGATGACCGACATCCTGGGCATCCGCCTGGACATGCCCCGCGACACCGTCCGCTCCAGTCTGGCCGGCACGGCCACGCTGGAGCGCGAGGAGCGCCGCCGCCACGAGGTCTGGACCATCGCCTCCGATCCGCGCTTCGCGTCACTCATCATCGGCTACACCCCCGAGTGGAAAGTGCGCTTCGTGACCGCGGTCGCAAAGCCCGACGGCGTCCCGGTCCGCTACGACGAAGTGCTCGACACCGCCACCGCCGACCATCGCGCCGCGGGCGACACGCACACGTGGACGTGGTCGACGGGATCGCCGAAGTACTACGTGATCGCGATCGGCGGGCCGGAACGGCTCGAGTACCTCTCCATCAAAGACCAGCCCGAAACATAGGACCCATGTGGGGCGGGCTTCAGCCCGCCTCTCGGGCGGGCGGGCTTTACCCCTCAAATGTAGGGCAGGCTTCAGCCTGCCCCCCAACGTAGGGCAGGCTTCAGCCTGCCCCTCTAATGTGGGGCGGGCTTCAGCCCGCCTCCCCAACGTAGGGCAGGCTTCAGCCTGCCCCCCGGGCGGGGTGGGCGGGCTGAAGCCGCGCCCCACATCCTACGTTCGGGGCAGTCGCAGCGTGGCTTCACATCCTGCGCGGTCATCGCGGTTGCGCAGCACGAGCGTGCCGCCGTGCGCCTCGGCGATCTGGCGCGACAGCACCAGGCCGATGCCGCTCCCGCCCGGCTTGGTGGTGAAGAACGGCACGAAGAGATTCGCCGTGGCGGGCAGGCCGGGACCTTCGTCGCGCACCGCCAGCTCGACGGCGTCGCCGTCGAGGTGCCAGGTCACCGTCACGGGGCCGCCGGCGTCGAGGGCGTTTTTCAGGAGGTTGATGATGACCTGCTCGAGCTGGTCTTCGTCCGCCTCGATGCGTACGCGCGGACCTTCCTCGACCACGACGCGCGAGTCGAGCATGACCGCGCGGCGGACGACGGCGCCGAGGTCGACGTCGCGTAGCGTCGGCTCGGGGAGGCGTGCCAGCTCGGAGTAGCCGGAGAGGAAGCGCGCCAGCGCGTCGGCGCGGCGGGAGATCACGCCCAGGCCGCGCGTGAGGCTCGCCTGCAGCGGCGGCTCGAGGCTCGACGCTTCCACCGCTTCTTCGAGCGAGCCGGCGATCGATTTGATGGGCGCGAGGGAGTTGTTCAGCTCGTGGCCGAGGACGCGCACGACGCGCTGCCAGGCGCGGATCTCCTCCTGCCGCAGCGCGCGGCTGATGTCCGCGATGACGAGCAGGCGATGCGTTTCCCCCTCGCGGCGGAAGGTCGACACACGCACGCTCCAGCGCGCGCCGCGCCATTCGACCGTGGCCGCCTCTTCGAGCGCGAGCAGCTCGTCGAGGCCGAGCTCGGAGGCGGTGCGGCCGAGGAGCGACTGGCCGAGGAGCCGCTCGCCGGCGCGATTGACCAGCTCCAGTCGCGACGAGGCGTCGAACGCGAAGATCGCCGCGTCCACTTCCGCCATCACCGCGCGCACCAGCGCCGCCGCCTCCAGCACCGCGAGGTGCCGCTGCCGCATCGCGGCACTGAGCTCGTTCAGCTCGAGCATCAGGTCGCCGAAGATCGTGCCGTCCGCGGCCTCGCGTGCGCGCGTCGTGTAGTCCTCCTCGCGCATGGCGCTGACGACGTTCACCAGCGTGCGCAGCGGATAGACGATCACCTCGCGCATGGCCCACGTCACGACGATGAGTGAGATGGCCGCCAGCAGCACGATGGTCCAGAAGACGATCTCCGGAAAGTCGCCCGTCCACGCCAGCAGCAGCGCCGCCGCGGCGAGCGGAATCACCGCCAGCAACGCGGTGCCGATGATGCGGCGCTCGTAGCCGAGGAGGGTCATAAGAGTGTTGCTGGCTCAGGAACCAGCAACCAGCAACATGGCAACGGCGTCATAACGAGTATCTCTGGATCCGCCGATACAGCGCACTGCGCGACAACCCGAGCAGCTCCGCGGCGCGACTCACGTTGCCGTCGAAGCGGGCCAGCGCCTTGCGGATGAGCAGCGCCTCCACTTCCTCGATGCTCATGTCCTCGATGGTGGCCTGTGCCGGCGTCTCCAGCGCGAGGTCCGCGCGCGTGATCTGCGTGGCGGCGCTCATCAGCACCGCGCGCTCGACGGCGTGCTCCAGCTCGCGCACGTTGCCGCTCCACGGATGCGCCAGCATGGCCTTGATGGCCGCGGCGTCGAAGCCGGCGACGTCCTTGCGGTAGCGGCGCGCGAAGCGGTCGAGGAAGTGCGCCGCCAGCGGCGGGATGTCCTCGCGCCGGTCGCGCAGCGGCGGAATCGTGATCTGCACCGTGTTCAGGCGAAAGAGCAGATCCTGGCGGAAGCGGCCGCCCTGCACGTCCTGTTCGAGCGCGGCGTTCGTCGCGGAGATCAGGCGCACGTCGGCCTTGCGCGTCTGCGACGAGCCGACGCGCTCGAACTCGCCGCTCTCGATGACGCGCAGCAGGCGCGCCTGCTGCGTCAGCGTGATGTTCGCGATCTCGTCGAGGAAGAGCGTCCCGCCGTCGGCCAGCTCGAAGCGCCCCATGCGGTCCTGCCGCGCGTCGGTGAAGGCCCCCTTCACGTGTCCGAAGAGCTCACTCTCGAAGAGCGACTCCGGCAGCCCGCCGATGTTCACCGAGATGAACGGCTTCGCCGCGCGGCGCGAGGCCGCGTGCAGCGCGCGTGCGACCAGTCCCTTGCCGGTGCCGTTCTCGCCGCGCACCAGCACGTTCGCGTCCGAGGGCGCCACGCGCTGCACCACTTCCAGCACGCGCCTCATCGCCGGCGACTCCGCGACGATCGGCGCCGCTCCGTCCGCGCGCAGGATGGAGTTCTCCGTCTCCAGACGCTGCGAGCGGCGCAGTGCGCGTCCGAGCTCGATCTGGTTGCGGACGATGGTGCGCAGCCGCGCGTTGTCCCACGGCTTCTGCACGAAGTCGCGCGCCCCTTTCTGCATCGCCTCGACCACGAGCTGGATCGACGCCCACGCCGTCATGACCACGATCGGCAGCGTGGGGTCGTACGCGTGCAACTGTTCCAGCAACCCGAGCCCCTCCGCACCGGAGCTCGTGTCGCGTGTGTAATTCATGTCGATCAGCACGAGGTCGAGCTGCTGCGCTCCCACGCGGCGGATCACCTCCGCGGGGGAGCGCGCCTCGAGCACTTCCGTCTCGCCGCTCGCGAGCAGGAGCGTCAGCGCCTCGAGGACGTCGGGCTGATCGTCGGCGATGAGAATCGTGGCTCGCAGCGGCCCTCTAGTATCTGCAGAACTGGTCAATGGTGATCTGGCCGTTGTTCGTGCAGACGAAGCGCGCGTAACTGCTGTCGGACGGCGTCGCGCAGCACTTGCCGATGAACGTCTCGGTGTATTTGCCGGGATTGCAGAGGGGACGCAGGCTCGAGCAGTACGTCGAGGGACAGGATGCGCCGTACTGACAGGTCATCTTGAGGCGCGGACTGGACCAGGCGCCGAGCACGCCGAGGTTGCGCATGTCGGAATCGGCAGGCGCGGAGGCGAGCTCGCAATTAATGGTCTTCGGCGCCAGCTTTGCGGGCTGGTCTTCTCCGAAGGCCTGAAGCGGGAGGAAAAGCAGGACGGCGAGGATGGAGACGGCACGGAACGTAGTCTTCATACAACCTCCTTCTTTAATGCCGTCATGGTAGCTCCGGAATCACTCCGGCCGCAGCGCGATCATCGGGTTGACCAGCGTCGCTCTGCGCGCCGGAATCCAGCTGGCCAGGAGTGCCACCAGCGCCAGCGCCGCGGCCACGACGGCGAAGACGTACACGTCGCGCGCCTCGACTCCGTACAGCAGCGATTCCATGAGCCGCGTCGACGGCAGCGCCACGGCGATGCCGATGACGATGCCGATGGCCGCGACCTTCAGGCCGTCGCGCACCACGAGGCCGAGCACGTCGCGCGGGTCGGCGCCGAGGGCCATGCGGATGCCCATTTCCTGCGTGCGCTGGGCGACCGAGTACGACAGCACGCCGTAGATGCCGATGGCGGCGAGCAGGAGTCCGAGTGCGGCGAAGAGTGCGAGCATCGTGGCGTTGAAGCGAGGGCGCGCAATCGTACCGGAGATCAGATGCTCCAGCGTCGCGGCGTGGCTCACCGGCATCAGCGGATCGAGCTGCCGCAGCGCCTTCGCCAGCGGCACCTGCAGCGATTCCGGATCGCGGTCGGTGCGCGCGATGAGCGTGAAGGCCGGCGTCTCGTCGAAGAGATAGCTCATGTAGATCGCCGGCGCCGGCTCGTTGTTCAGCCCCGCCGCGCGCACGTCGGCCGCCATGCCGACGATCTCTCCCTTCAGTTCCTGGAACCACTCCACGTTGATGCGCCGTCCGACCGGACTTTTGCCGCCGAAGTACTGGCGCGCGAAGGCCTCGTTGACGACGAACTCCGTCTGCCGCGGCCGCTCGCCCGCGCGCGGGTCGGCCGCGCGTCCGGCCAGCATGGCCATCCCCATGGCGCGGAAGTAGTCGCCGGCGATGATGCGGATGTCGGCGCTCGGCTCCTCTCCTGCTTTCGGAGCCGGCTCGCCCTCGATGGTGAAGGAGTTGTTGCTGAGCGAGCCGGTGAAAGGCATGTTCAGCGAGAGGATCATCCCGGCGTGCGTGACGCCGGGGATCTTCGTGGTGGTGTCGAGGATGCGCTCGACCATCGGCTTCCTGCGCCCCGGCTCCTGCTGCGCCCGCGACAGGACCACGCGCGTCGTCAGCGCTCCCTCCGCGCGCACGCCGGACTGCACCTGGTCGAGTCGCGCGAAGCTCTTGATGAGCAGTCCCGCGCCGATCAGCAGCACCGTCGCCAGCGCCACTTCCACCGCGACGAGCGCGTTGCGGAACACCTTGCCGCGGCGGTCGTGGCTCGAGCCGCGGCCGCCCGACTTGAGTCCCGTCTGCAGGTCCGGCCGCGACGCGGCGATGGCGGGCGCCAGTCCGAAGATCACTCCGGTGACGAGCGTGAGCACGGCCGTCACGGCGAGCACGCTTCCGTCGACGCCGATCTCCGCGGTGCGCGGCAGCATCGCCGACTCCGGCGTGAAGCGCACCAGCAGCATCGTGGCCCAGCCGGCGAGCACCACGCCGACGATGCCCGCGAGGACGGCCAGGATCACGCTCTCGGTGAGGAGCTGGCGGATGAGCACTCCGCGCGACGCGCCGAGGGCGGCGCGCACGGCCATTTCCTTCGCGCGCGCCGTGGCGCGGCTGAGGAGGAGGTTGGCGATGTTGACGCAGGCGATGAGGAGGAGGAACGCCACCGCGGCGAAGACGACCAGGAGGACGCGGCGCACGTCGCCGACGACCTGTTCGTGGATCGGCACGAGCTTGACGCCGCGGTTCGTGTTCGCTTCCGGATGCGCGAGCTCGAGGCGCTTGCCGACCGTGGTCATGAAGGCCTGCGCCTGCTCGATGCTCATCCCCGGCTTGAGACGCGCGACGCCGCTGAGATAGCGGCCGCGCGCGGTCGCGGGAACGGGGTAGTGGACCCAGAGGTCGGCGCGGCTCTTCGGCACGAAGAATTCGCGCGGCATGACGCCGGTGATGGTCAGCGGGCTGCCGTCGATCTCGATGCGCTTGCCGATGGCCTTCGGATCGCCGCCGAACTTGCGCTGCCACAGGTGATGGCTGAGGACCGCGTGCTCGCTGTCGGCCAGGCTCTCGATGGCGCGGCCGAGGAGGGGGCGCACGCCGAGGGTGGGGAAGAGGTGCTCGTCGGCGAAGCCGACGCGGACGACTTCCGGCTCGGCCTGGCCGGTGAGGCTCATCTCCCAGTCGAACGTCGCCCCCATCGTCGAGAAGACGCGCGGCGTCTCCTTGCGCCAGTCGGTGTAGTTGGCGGGGGAAATGACGTTGGCCGGATGTCCCGGCTCCTCGAGCCGGCTCTCGAACACCATCACCAGCCGGCCGGGATCGTGGAGCGGCAGCGGCTGCAGCAGGACGCCGTTCACGACGCTGAAGATCGCCGTCGTCGCGCCGATGCCGAGGGCCAGGGTGAGGATGGCCACGATGGCGAAGCCGGGATGCGCGCGGAGCGAGTGGATGGCGAAGCGGATGTCTTTGAGCAGCAGGTCCATGGGACGCGTGCCTGCGCAACCGCGGCGCCAGCACCTTGGTCGCTGAGGATACGGGAGTTAGCCGATTTTGTTCGTCACGGACGTGTTCGCCGCTGGGACTGGCCGTCCCACGAACGGACAGTGCACTGCGCCAACGCGAGAGGACGACGAAGGGCCTCCGGCGGGCCGGCGCGGCCGGCAGCGCTGGTGATGCACGTGCGCTCACGAGACGCGCGCTTCAGGCGATCACCGTGCGGCCCGGCTATGCCGACCAGCGCTGCCGGTCGCACCGGCCGGCCGGAGGCCCCCGGTCGTTCCCTCTCAGTTCGGCTCTTCCGGGATCGTTTCCATCAGCGCGACGTATCGTTCGTAAGCCGCGTCGCCCTCGAAGATCCAGACGCCGCGCAGCGCCTCGCGGAACTTCGCGTTTTCGTACGCCCTCTTCGTGAGGTCGTCCCAGATGAGCTCCGCCGAATCCTTGATGAGGTCTTCCAGCGGCCCCGCCGCGACGTATCCGAGCTCGTCTTCATCCTCGGCGCGCTCGATGAGCTCGAGCGTGATGCTCCAGGCCAGCCGCGGGTCTTCGTCGCGCAGGTCGTCGAGCGCGGAGAAGGCCCAGAAGTGCTCCTCGTACGCGAACCATCCCTCGATCAGCCGTTCGTCGGCGTCGAGCTGCGGCTGCGGCGGCGGGGGCGGGACGTCGCGCTCCGTGTAGTCGGTCGTCGTGCCGCGCGCGAGCTGCAGCCGCTCCCACACATCCGCGTCGACCGCGTGATAGCTGCGCGCGCGCGCCTCGTCGTCGCCGCCGCTCCACGGACGCAGGTGTCGCTTCAGCCGCCACAGCACGCGCCGCACGGCCACGGACTCCCTGGCCAGCCGCACGAGCTCGCGCTCGACCTTGCGGCCGTTGTGGGAGATCAGATCGGCGAACGGGGTCTGGACGTCGAACGTGGTCCAGCCGCGGGCGATGCCGCGATGGAGGATCTCGACCGCGATGGCCAGGGCGCGGTGCGGATCGGATTTCGCGAGCTGCTCGACCTGGCTGTAGAGCGCGTGCGTGCGATACACGGTGCGGTAGGCGACGATGAGCGCCTCGCGGTCGAGCGGCCGCTCTTCGTAGCGCTCCCGCTCCAGCGCGTCGTCCCCGGCCACGACCGCGAACCGGGGGAAACGCGCCAGCAGCTCCGCCGCCCGCTCGTGAAACGCGTCGTAGTGCCGGTACAGCAGCATCCGCAGGCGATACCAGACCTGCTCCAGCGTGTCGTCGTCCGACGCGCGCAACAGTACCTGCTCGAACACCGGCCACGCCTGCTCCGGATCGCTGTCGATCAGCTCCTCCCACAGGAACAGCGCATTCGGCTCCGCTGGCGCCGGAGGGGACGACTCCTCCGCCGCCTGGAGCTGTTTGAGATACAGGAGCGCGAGTTCCTGCGGGGTCATGGCGGATGCATGGTAGTCCCTGGCGGAGCGCCGGCGTCGCCGCCGGCTGCCGTGGCGGCGTCCCGCCGCCACCCCCGTGGGCAGCCGCCGGGACGCCGCCCGGGCAACCGCCGGGACGACGGCGGTCCGCTGCGCCGGCGGTCCGCAACTAGAATGCGCGGCGCATGACTCGTACCGAGCGCCTGGCTCTCCGCTTCGCCGTCTTCGCGGCGGGGGCGTTGCTCATGGGGTTGGAAGTGGCGGCGTTCCGGATCATCGGCAAGACGTTCGGGTCGGCGTTGCGGGAGACCACCGCGGTCATCGCCGTGTTCCTGGCGGCGATGAGCGTCGGCTACTGGGCGGGGGGGAGGGTGGCGGACCGGTGGCCGCGGACGATGACGCTGGTGACGACGCTCGTCGCCGCGGCGGCGGCGCTGATGCTCGTGCCGGCCATCGACGTCATGCTCTCGCCGCGCATCGCGTCGTCGTCGATTGCGCTGGCGACGCATGCCTTCCTGGCCACGACGATCCTCTTTGCCATTCCCACCTTTCTCCTGGCGGCCACGTCGCCGATCGCCATCCGCCTCTTCGCCACGACGACAGGGGAGAGCGGCTCGACGGCCGGCTCCATCTCCGCGCTATCGACGGCGGGGAGCATCGCCGGCAGCGTCGTCACCGCGTTCCTGCTGATCGACTGGCTGGCCAGCATCGCGCGCACCGTCACCTTCGTGGCCACGGCCACGCTGATCACCGCGCTGATCGTGCTCATGGCGCAGCGCACGCGTCCGCGCTACACGCTCGCCGCCGCCGCCGCGCTCCTCCTGCTGCTCCTCGGCGGCGCGCTCCTGCGCACGCGCGTCGACGCGCCGGGCGGCAAGCCGCCCGTGTTCGTCGGCGACAGCGCGTATCACCACATCGTCGTCTCCGACCACGGGCCGCAGCGGCAACTGCGCTTCAACGTCGGCATCCAGTCGAGCATGTTCCGCTCCGATCCTTTCGGGCCGGGCCTCGGCTACACCGACTCGTTCCACATCGGCCGCCTGATGCGCCCGAATGCGCGAAAAATCCTCCTCATCGGCCTCGGCGGCGGCACCGCGGCGCGGCAGTTCCCGCATTACTACCCCGACGCCGAGGTGGACGTCGTCGACGTCGATCCGCTCGTCGTCGACGTGGCCAGGCGCTACTTCGCCGTGCAGCCGACCGATCGCCTGCGCATCCACGTCGGCGACGGCCGCACGTTCCTCAAGCAGGCGCGCCAGACGTGGGACCTGATCGTCATCGACGCCTACTCGACCAATCGCTACGGCGACACGCTGCCGCCGCACATGGTCACGCGCGAGTTCTTCGCCGACGCCTCGGCGCGCCTCAGCGACGCCGGCATCCTCCATTTCCACTGCGCCTTCGACAACACGCGCCTCATGTCGTCGCTGCATCGAACGCTGCTGAGTGTCTTCCCCTCGGTGCTGCGCACGCGCGGCGAGCTGCTCGCCAGTCACGAGCCGATGATCGTGTCGAAGGAAGTGCTGGTCGCGCGTGCGAAGGCGTCACCCGCGGCGCGGCTGCCGGAGATCGTGCCGCAGATCGGCGAGCTGACGGACGCGCCGCCGCCGCCCGACGCGCTCCTCCTCACGGACGACTATGCGCCGGTGGATACGCTGCTCGGTCGGCGCGCGGCAGCGTCACGGTGAACGTCGCGCCCATGCCCGGACCGTCGCTCTCCGCCGACACGCGGCCGCCGTGCATCTCCACGAGCTGCCTCACGATCGAGAGGCCGAGGCCGAGGCCGGACTGATAGCGCGCGGAGCTCGACTCCTGCGAGAAGCGCTCGAAGACGCGCGGGAGGAACTCCGGCGCGATGCCGACACCCGTGTCGCGCACCGACATCACCACCGACTCGTCGTCGAGCCGCGCGTTCACCGTCACCGCGCCGCGCTCGGGGGTGAACTTGATCGCGTTCGTGAGCAGGTTCCACAGTACCTGGCGGAAGCGGCTGCGGTCCGCGTGCACGCGCGCGCCTTCGCACGTCGACTGGCAGGTGAGCGTGATCTGTTTCGCGTCGGCGGTGGGGCGGATGGTGCGGATGGCGTCGTCGAGGACTTCCTCCACCTCGACGTCCTCCAGGTGCAGGCTGAGCTTGCCGGTGACGATGCGCGAGACGTCGATCAGGTCGTCGACGATGGACGCCTGCGCCTTTGCGCTGGCGTCGATCTGCTCGATGGCCGTGCGCAGGTCCTCCGGGACGCCGATCATGCGCAGGAAGCCGGTCCAGCCGAGGATGGCCGTCATCGGCGTGCGCAGCTCGTGGGAGACGGTGGCCAGGAAGTCGTCCTTGGCGCGGCTGCTCTCGCGCAGCGCGTCCTCGATCGCTTTGCGCTCGGTGTTGTCGTGCGCCGATACGACGGCGCCGCGCACGATGTCGCTGTCGATGATCGGCGTCGAGGAGCAGATCACCGGCACGAAGCGGCCGCTCTTGTGGATCCAGAGGTCCTCGTGATTGCGCAGCGTGACGCCGTCGGCGAGGGTGCGGCCGAGGGGACAGTCGGCCATCGGAAACGGCGAGCCGTCGGGGTGCTTGTAGTGGACGATGTCGTGCAGCACGCGCCCGCGTACTTCCTGCGACGTCCAGCCGAAGGTCTGCTCGGCCGCGGGATTCATGAACGTGATGTGCCCGCCGGAGTCCATGAAGAAGAGCGCCTCCGCGACGTGCGTGGTGATCATGCGCGTGCGGCTCGACTCGCGCGAGAGCTGCTGTTCGAGCTGGCGCTGCTCGGTGACGTCGATGGTGGTGCCGGCGATGCTGCCGTCGCCGACGCGGCCGCGCGAGTCGATCCAGTGGATGCTGCCGTCGGGCCAGACCACGCGGTAGAGGAGGTGATACTCGCCGCGCGCCTCGACGGCTTTCTGCACGATGGTGCCGGTGACCTCGCGATCGTCGGGATGCATGGCCCGGAAGACGTCGTCGACGTGCAGTTCGCTGTCGGGAGGGAAGCCGAGGTTGATCTTGCAGCCCGGCGTGCACTCGATCGAGCCGCTGGCGAGATCGAGCTTCCACAGGCCGACCCTCCCCGCGGCGGAGGCATCGAGGAGCCAGTTGTCGACTGCGGGCGTTTCGATGACCGGCAAGACGCTGCGATCATACCGCGCATGTGTGGCAGTATGGCGCGCATATGACCACGCCTCCGCAACCCCCGCGCGACGGAGAAGGCAGGCTGCTCCGCCTGGAGTGCCCGCACTGCAAGGCCGAGACGCCGCTCTGGCTCCGCCCCGAGGACGGGGACGAAACGCTGACCGGGACGGAGTGGGAGGCGTGGCTCGACGCGAAGTGCCGCGAGTGCGGCAAGACGCCGCGCGAAGCGCGGTGAGAAAACGACGAGAGGCCTCCGGCGGGCCGGCGCGGCCGGCAGCGCTTCAAGGCCTAGCCGGGCCGCACGCCTGACGCCTGAACAGCGAGTCTCGCGACCGCACGTGCATGAAATCAGCGCTGCCGACCGCGTCGGCCCGCCGGAGGCCCCCGGTCGTTCTCTCTCGCCCTTACCGCACGCGCTGCCCGCGCTGGAACACCATCTCAATGCTCCGCGTGTGCTCGATCTTCACCAGCGGATTCTTCGACAGCACCACCAGGTCCGCGCGCATCCCCGCCGCGACCGAGCCGAGCTCGCGCTCGCGTTTCAGCGCGCGGGCCGCGTTGCGCGTGGCCATCTCCAGCACCGCCGACGGTGGAATCCCGGCGCTGACGAGCAGCGCCATTTCGTCGTGCACGCTCGTGCCGGGGACGATCCACGGCGTCGGCGTGTCGGTGCCGACGGTGAGGCGCACGCCTCCTTCGTAGATCTTCCGGATCAGCGCGAGCTGCTTCGGCCATGCCTGCTGCGCCTCCGCGTACTGCGCGTCCGTCCATCCTTTGGTGAATGACCCCGAGGCCCAGCCCGCGCTGAACGCGCGCGGCGCGAGCGCGAGGTCGGGGTTCCGCAGCCAGCGCGGATCGTTGCCGAAGAACTTCGTGTGCAGCGCGATCAGCGTCGGATCGAGCGTCACGCCGTGCGCCTTCATCGCCGCGATCATCTCCGCGATCTCCGGCCCGTGCACGTCGACGTGCCGCAGCCAGTACACGCGCCCGAACATCGTCTGCTCGTACTTTGCGCGCGCCGCTTCCGGCAGATACGACGGCGCCCACGGCGCGAAGTGCTCGATGCCGTCGATGCCGAGCTTCGCCGCCTCGGTCCACGTCGTGCGCTGCAGGTGGCCGATGATCGGCAGCCCGGCCGCGTGCGCCTCGTCGACGGCGACCTTCGTCAGCTCCGGCGTCATGCTGCCGTAGATCTTGATCGCGTCGACGCCGGCCGCCTTCTGCCAGCGGATCTCGCGGCGCACGTCGCCGGCGGTGACGACGGGGAGGAACGGCTCCGGATGGAACGGCGACTGATTGATGATGCGTCCCGCGGTGAAGATGCGCGGCCCCTTCGCCGCGCCGCGGTTGACGAGGTCGCGCAGCGTGACCGCGGCCTCCGTCTCCGACCCGGGATCGCGGATCGTGGTCACGCCCTGCTGCAACAGCAGCTCGAGCAGGGCCAGGCTGGCGGCGCGGTCGAAGCGCGGCTGGAGATTGCCCTGGTCGTCCCACGGATGGGTGAGGACGTGCACGTGCATGTCGACCAGGCCGGGGATGACGAAGCGCCCCGTGCCGTCGATGACCTCCGCGTTCTTCGCATGCGCGGCGTGCGGCGCCACGGAGACGATCTGCTCGCCGCGGATGACGATGTCCTGCGCGGTGCGCGTGCCGCCGTCGATGACCGTGACGTTGTGCAGGACCACTGTGGAGCGGGCTTCAGCCCGCTCGGCGGCACCGGCGGGCTGAAGCCCGCCCCACAGGAAGGCGACGAGCAGCGCGGCCAGCGTCTTGCGGAAGGTCACCACGCGGTCGACCACCTCGTATCCGAGCGACTCGTGCGCGCGCAGCGACGGCTCGTTGTCGTGCCACGTGTCGGAGGCCATCTCCGTGCACCCCTGCGTCTTCGCCCAATCCTCCGAGGCGCGCATGAGCGCCGCGCCGGCGCCCTGGCGGCGATGCGCCTCCTCGACGAACCATCCTTCCAGATAGCCGACCGGATGCGCGGGATCGCAGCCGTCCGCGTACGAGCGCAGCGTGACCTCCGCGAAGCCGATCACCGCGCCGTCGTCCGTCTCCGCGACCAGGATCGCGTACGGATACGCGCCCGGCCATGCCCCCGACAGGATCACCGCGACTTCCTTCGCGTGACCTTCGGCCGTGTCTTCCGGCCAGAGCGCGGCGCGCATGGCGGCGAGGCGGTCGAGGTCGGAGGAGCGGGCCTTTCGGATCTTCATCGTCTAACGTTCCCTGCGCACCAGCGTCGGTAAGAGTATGCGACTCGCCACGCTGCTCCTCACGTTCGTGCTCGCGTCCCCGGCGCACGCCTCGGTCGCGGGATTGTGGAAGGCGAAGAAGTTCTTCGGCCCCGAGGCGCGCGGCCCGCTGGTCATCCGGAAAGCGGGCGGCGCGTACGCGGCGGACATGGCGGGCGAGCTCGTGCCGGTGCGCGTCGAGGGGAGAAACGTCTCCTTCGCGCTGTCGAACGGGAAGGGATCGTTCCGCGGAAAGCTGGACGGCGGTGCGATCCGCGGACACTGGTTTCCGCCCGGCTCCGTGCCGCGCTTCTTCGTCTACGCCTCGCCCGTCGAATTGAAGGCGGATGGCGCGAACCGCTGGCGCGGCGAGGTCCGTCCGTTCGACGACACGTTCACGTTCTACCTCCTGCTGCGCGAGCAGCCGGACGGCTCGTTCAGCGCGTTTGTGCGCAATCCCGATCGCGACGAAGGCGGCATGCGCGGCGTGGAGCGCCTGACGATCGACGGCAACGCGGTGAAGCTCCTCGGCAAAGGAGGACGCGAGGTCGCCACCGGCACGTACGACCAGGAGCGCGACGTGCTCACGCTGAACTTTCCGAACCGCGGCGGCTCGTACGACTTCCGCCGCGACGGCGACGACAGCGCGTTCTACGCGCGCGGCGCGAAGCCGGCGCGCTACGCCTACCGCCCGCCGCTCGCGCGCGACGACGGCTGGCCCGTGGGCACGCTCGAAGAGGCGCACATCGACCGCGCCGCGATCGAGAAGTTCATCCAGTGGATCGCCGACACGCCCGCGGAGTCGTACACGGCGCCGGTCATCGAAGGCGTGCTGATCGCGCGTCACGGGAAGCTCGTGCTGGAGGAGTACTTTTACGGCAACCACCGCGACCAGCTCCACGAGACGCGCTCCGCGGCGAAGAGCCTCACCGCGACGGTGATCGGCGCGGCGCTGCAGGCCGGCGCGCCGCTGTCGCTGTCGTCGCCGGTCTATCGGGTGATGAACCGCGGTGAGCTCCCGGCCGATCTCGAGCCGCGCAAGCGCGCCATGACCCTCGAGCATCTGCTGACCATGAACGCCGGCTATTTCTGCGACGACACGAATGACGCCGCGCCGGGCAACGAGAACTTCATGATCGACGAGGCCGAGGAGCCGGACACGTACAAGTTCACCCTCGCGGTGCCGATGGCCACCGCGCCGGGCGAGCAGCCGGTCTATTGCAGCAGCCAGCCGAACCTCGCCCTCGGCGTGCTGGCTCGCGCGACGGGGGAGTCCGTGCTGCAGACCTTCGACCGCCTCGTCGCGCGCCCGATGAAGATGCGCCACTACGGCTGGTGGCTCGACCGCGCCGGCAACCCGTACGGCGGCGGCGGCGTGCAGCTCTACCCGCGCGACTTCCTGAAGCTCGGCCAGCTCATGCTCGACGGCGGCACGTGGGAAGGGCGGCGCATCCTCTCGCGCGACTTCGTCACGCGCGCCTCGTCGCCGCTCGTCGACCTGCGCGAGCTGAAGTACGGCTACCTCTGGTGGGTGCGCGATTACCCGTATCGCGATCGCACGGTGCGCGCGTACTACGCGGCCGGCGCCGGAGGGCAGGCGACGATCGTCGTCCCCGAGCTCGACCTGGTCGTCACGACCCTCGGCGCGAGCTACAGCAGCGGCAAGGCCACCCACGCCATCAGCCGGGATCTGGCCAAAGACCACATCCTGCGAGCGATTTTTTAGGAGTGCGGCGGCACGGCCGCCGCTTTGGTAACGGTGC
>DASUSL010000040.1:0-13951 GCA_036375135.1 Thermoanaerobaculia bacterium
TGATGATCGCGAACACGGCAAACGCGGTGCAGCCGATGGCGGGGATGGCCACCATGTCGCCGGCCCCGCCGGTGCGCGCGTCCTCGACGCGGTGGTAGGCGAGGTCGAGCTGGCGCCGCGTTTCGTCGCGCTCGAACGTGAGGGCCTGAATGCGCCGCTCCTTCTCGCTGAGCGGCGGCTGCCGGTCGAGATGCGCGATGCGGGCGCGCAGCGGCGCGAGTGCCTCGTCGCGGTGGCCGGCCACGACCTGGGCCCGCGCGCGGCGGCGGCGCGACATGTAGACGAAGACGAGGATCGCCGCGAGCGGCCCCGAAAACCAGAATACGCACGCGGCCAGCGGCGTCAGGCCGCGCTGCTCCATTGCCCGGTCGAGCGGCACGAGGATGCTGAACAGCACGAACATGACGATCGCCGCGGCGAGGATCGGATAGCCGGCGTCCGCGGCGCCCCACCGCCTGGCCGCGCTGACCCGCAGCGACCAGTCCCGCTCCTCGGACGCGAGCCGCTCGACGAGCTGATCGCGCTCCGTGCGCTCGCGGCGCACCGCCGGCGCGGGTGCGGGCGCCGATGAGTGCGGACGGTGCACCGTGACGCGCGTTCCGCAGTACGCGCAGGTCAGGACGCTGCTATAGCCGTCGTCCGCGATGCTCGCGGAACAGGCCGGACACTGCGCGCGCGATGTCTCGGGCACGGACCCTCATTAGTGCGCGGCGACCGGCATGTCCAGGCGACGGTACCGTTTCGTCCCCGGGAGGCAGCTCTTGTGCGTGACGTGGTGCACGTACTCGTCGCGGAACTTCTTGACCGACGAGATGACCGGACCGATGGCCGCGTCGCCGAGGGCGCAGAGGGACTTGCCGCCGATGTTGTCGGCCATGTCCAGGAGCAGATCGGCGTCCTGCTGCCGTCCTTCGCCGCGCTCGAGGCGGTCGAGGATCGACTCCATCCAGTTCGTTCCCTCGCGGCACGGCGTGCACTGCCCGCACGACTCGTGGGCGAAGAACTTCGACAGGCGCCAGACCGCATCGACGATGCAGACCGTCTCGTCGAGGACGATGATGCCGGCCGAGCCGAGCATCGAGCCGGCCTTCATGACCGCGTCGAAGTTCAGCGGCAGGTCGATCTCCTCGGGCAGCAGCATCGGCGCCGAGGCGCCGCCGGGGATGACCGCCTTCAGCTTCTTGTCGCCGGTGATGCCGCCGCAGTGGTCGTAGATCAGCTCCTTGAGCGTGATGCCCATCGGGAACTCGTACACGCCCGGCTTCTTGACCTTGCCGGAGACGCAGTAGAGCTTCGGCCCGGTGTTCTTCGGGCTGCCGAACGACTTGAACCAGTCCGCGCCGTTCTTGAGGATCAGCGGCACGCAGGCCAGCGTCTCGACGTTCTGCACGACCGTCGGGCCGCCGAACACGCCGACCACGGCGGGGAACGGCGGCTTGACGCGCGGCTGGCCGCGATGGCCTTCGACGGACTCGATGAGGCCCGTCTCCTCGCCGCAGATGTAGGCGCCGGCGCCGCGGTGGACGGTGATGTCGAAGTCCCAGCCGCTGCCGAAGATGTTCTTGCCGAGGAAGCCTTTCGCGCGCGCTTCCTCGAGCGCTTTCACGAGGACCGTGGCGCCGTAGTAGAACTCGCCGCGGATGTAGATGTAGGCCATCGGGTTCGAGCCGATGGCATAGGCGGCGATGATCATCCCCTCGATGAGGAGATGCGGATCCTTCTCGATGATGACCCGGTCCTTGAACGTCCCCGGCTCGGCCTCGTCCGCGTTGCAGAGGAGGTAGGTCGGGCGCGGCGCGTTGCGCGGCACGAACGACCACTTCATCCCGGTCGGGAAGCCCGCGCCGCCGCGTCCGCGGAGCTCGGAGTCCTTGACGATCTGGATGATGTCTTCCCACTTCATCCCGAGCGCTGCGCGCGCGGTCTCGTAGCCGCCTCCCTCGATGTAGGTATCGATGGATGCGGAGTTGGGCTTGTCGATGTTGGCGGTGAGGACTTTGATCGGTTCCATAGCAAGTCTCAAAGTCTCAGAGTGTCAGAGTCTCAGAGGCGTCTCCGGCCGCGGCCTTCGAGACTTTGAGACTTTGAGACTCTGAGGCTTACTTCAACTTCTCCAATAGCGCGTCCATCCGCTCGACGCTCATGTTCTCGTGATAGTCGTTGTTGACCTGCACGACGGGAGCGGTGCCGCAGGAGCCGAGGCACTCGACTTCCAGCACGGTGTAGAGGCCGTCCCGGGTGGTCTCGTGCGGCTGGACCTGCAAGCGGTCGCAGAGGTGCTCGTAGATGTCGTACGCGTTCGAGACCATGCAGCTCAGGTTCGTGCAAACGCGGAGGCGGTACTTGCCGACCGGCTTCTGGTCGTACATGTCGTAGAACGACACGACGCCGAAGACGTTGGCCGGCGAGAGGTCGAGCAGGCCGCTGACGTAGTGCACGATCTCCGGCGAGATCCATCCCCACAGCTCCTGGCAGAGGTGCAGCGTCGGCAGGAGCGCCGCTTCCTTCGTCGGGTAGCGGGTCAGGATGTACTCGAAGCGCTTCTGCGCCTCTTCCGGGAACTCGACGGTTTTCTGAGGATCGGGGAAGCGCTCTTTTGCGTATGGGTTGTCGGGATGTAAGTCGGCCATGAATCAGTCCTGAGTCCTGAGTCCCGAGTCCTGAGAGTACGAGTCCCATGAGGTGGGACTCGGCACTCAGGACTCCGCACTCAGCACTTGTATCTCATTTCCAGTCGAAGGCTTTCTTCTTCCAGACGTAGACGAAGCCGACGCCGAGAAGAAGGATGAAGAGCAGCATCTCGCCGAAGATGAACCACGCCGCGGGGCCGCGCGAGGCGTCGCGATAGATGACTGCCCATGGGTAGAGGAACGCCGCCTCGATGTCGAAGAGGATGAACAGCATCGCGATCTGGTAGAAGCGGACGTTCACCCGCTTGCGGTTCTCGTCGAGGAGCGGCACGCCGCTCTCGTAAGGCGCGAGCTTGGACGGATTCCGCTGATGGCGGCCGAGCATCCAGTTCAGGCTGAGGAACACCGCGCCGAGGGCGACGGCGACGAAGAGCATGATCAGGATGGGGATGTAGCTGTTGGTCATAAAGCGGGCGTGATGCTAGATCAGCACCGAAGAGGAAGCAACAAGAGCGCCCGGACTCAGGCCACGCTCTCGGTCAGATACGACATGGCCGTCTCCCGGGAGTCGAAGATCTTGAAGACCGTGTCGAGCTTGGTGATCTTGAGCAGGGCCAGGATGCGGTGGGACGGTTTGACCAGCGCCATCTTGCGCTGGCGGTCTTCGAACTTCTGCAGATAGCCGATCAGCTCGCCGAGGCCGGTCGAGTCCATGTAGTTGATGGCCTCGAAGTTGATCATCACCGGGCCGGTCTCGTCGTTGAGCACTTTCTCGAGATAGCTGGAGAACTCCCGGGCGCTCTCCCCGAGCTTGATCACGCCCTGGATGTCGAGCACGGTTACGTCGTTGACCCGATTTTTGATGATGTTCATACCGGCGGCGCGAAGTGTATCAGAACCGTTCACTCTTCCTCGCGCCTCCCGATGCGGTCGGTCAGGAGCGAGATCACCGACAGCACCAGCGCTCCCACGATGGCCCAGCCGAAGCCGTCGATGTCGAAGCCCGGCACGAGCCACGCCGTCAGCTCGAGCATGATCGCGTTCAGCACGAGCAGGAACAGTCCCAGGGTGAGCACGGTGATCGGCAGCGTGATGAACCAGAGGATCGGCCGGATGACGGCGTTCAGCAGACCGAGCACCGCCGCGGCGATGGCCAGCGTCACCCACGACCGGTAGGTGAAGTTCGGGACGACGTTCGCCACGAGCAACAGGGCGAGGGTGTTGAGGATCCAGCGGACGAGGAGGCTCATTGCTACATTCTGCTCCCTTGATTTTGTTCCGTCCTGAAACATAATCCGTCTCGCGCGACTGCTGCCCAGAACAAGGAGACCGTATGGTGCTCAGGGTATTGGTCGTCGCGCTGTGGTTCTGCTCCGCGACTGCCATCGCCATCCTCGCAGAACCGCCGTCGAAAGTACCTCCCGCGCCGTCCGCAGGCGGCAACGACTATTACTACTTCGCGGGCGAGCGTGTCCCGCTGCAGCGTTCGCAGACGGAGGTCGTCGTCCGCGCGAAGAACGAGCGCGCCCCGCACGTCGTGACCGGCGGCCGCGGCTTCCGCGTCGTGAGCGCCGGCAGCGACGAGGCCGTCCGCCAGCTCCGCGCCTCCCCCTCCGTGGACGTCGTGGCGCACGTCTTCGAAGATCCGCGCACAGGGCTCCGCCTGCTGGCCACGGACGAGGTCCTGGTCAAGCTCCGCCCCGGCGGCACGAAGAAGGAGCTCGCCGACATCGCCGCGGGTCTCGGCCTCACCATCGACCGCCCGCTGCGCGGCACCTCCGACGAGTTTGTGCTGCGCCTCGGCGACGGCCGCAACGGTGACGCGCTGGAGAAGGCGCGCCTCCTCCACGAGACCGGCGTCTTCGCCTGGGCCGAGCCGAGCTTCATCCGCCAGTACGGCAAGTTCGCGCTGCCGAACGATCCGCGCTTCCCGCAGCAGTGGCATCTCGACAACTCCGGCCAGGGCGGCGGCAGGGCCAACGCCGACGTCGACGCCGTCACCGCCTGGAACCTCACCACGGGCCACGCCAATATCGTCATCGCCATCGTCGACGACGGCGTGCAGAAAACGCACGAAGATCTCGCCGAGAACATCTTCACCAATCCCGGCGAGATCGCGGCCAACGGCATCGACGACGATCACAACGGCTATATCGACGACGTGCACGGATGGGACTTCTCCGATGACGACAACGATGCCGATCCCTCGTCCGCCGAGGACAACCACGGCACCGCCGCCGCCGGCGTGGCCGCGGCGCGCGGCAACAACGCCACCGGCGGGTCGGGGGCGTGCCAGTCGTGCAGCATCCTGCCGGTGAAGATCTTCTCCGCGTCCGTGTACGCCGGCGACGCCGCGACGGCGGAGGCGCTGCGCTACGCGGCCGGCCTGGCCGACATCCTCAACGGCGGCTGGGGCAGCGGCACCCCCTCGGCCGCGTTGCAGTCGGCCATTCAGACCGCGGCGCTCACGGGCCGCGGCGGCAGGGGCGCGGTGATGTTCTTCGCCTCCGGCAACGCCGCCAGCGGCCTGCGCGAGCACGTCGTGCCGGAGCTGCCGGCCGGCACGCACAGCTTCCGCTGGACGTACCGCAAGGACGACAGCGTCCGTGCCGGCGACGACACGGCCTGGTTCGCCTGGATGCTGTTTCCCGGCAACGTGCTCGTCAACTTCGAGAACGGCATCCCCTCCGGCTGGACCATGATTCCTACCTACACGTGGCGCTGGGTCCGCGACCCGCGACACTCGGATGAAGGGCGCTGCCTCGCGCACGCGATCCTCCCTCCTGCGCTCACGGACGGGCAGAGCAGCACCCTCCAGTTCGTGAAGACCGTCGCCGCCGGACCGTTCATCACCTCCCTCTGGGTCTCGAGTGAGGCTGGTTATGACGGCGTCGTCCTCGAGATCGACTACGGCAACGACGGCAGCGTCGATTACACCTCTCCCCTGCTCTCGGGCGTGCCGAAGACGAACGCCGGCATCAGTTATCCCGCGAAGTATCCGGAGACGTTCGCGGTCGGGGCGAGCTCGAATCACGACTGCCGCGCGGCGTACAGCCAGGGCGGCGGAGAGCTGGACTTCATCGCACCCTCCAGCGGCGGCAGCCGGCTGACCCTCGGCGTCGAGACGACGGACCGCAAGGGCGCCGACGGCTTCGATCCGGGCGACTACACCGTCGGCGCCGGAGCGTCGGCGTTCGGCGGCACGTCCGCCTCCACGGCGCTGGCTTCGGGTGTGGCCGGACTGATTCTCGCGAGAGAACCGGGGATCGCTCCCGGCGCCGTGCGGCAGGTGATGCGGGGGTGGGCCGACAAGGTCGGTCTCGACCCGTACTACAGCGCGGGCCGGAACGACTTTTACGGTTATGGACGCCTGAACGCGTACCGCTCGGTGCTGGCCGCCCGGCCGTGCGCGATGATCACCGTCTCCCCCCCGACCCTGCCGAACGGCGAGACCGGCGTCGCCTACCACCACACCCTGACCACGACCGGCGGTGATGCACCTCGGATTGTCAGTGTGACGGTCGGTAGCCTGCCGCCGGGTCTCACGCTGTCGCACGAAGGCGTTCTCTCCGGGACGCCGACGGCCGCCGGGACCTTCACGTTCAGCGTCACGGCGTCGAACTGGGGCGAATGCAGCGGCTACCGCACGTACCACATGGTCATCGCCGACGGCGCGTCGCCGGCCGGCCGCAGTCTGTACATCGTCACGCCATGCCGCGCCATCGACTCGCGCGGCGCGGCCAACGGCCCCGCGCTGCCGGACCTCGGCACGCGCGACCTGCAGCTCACCGGCGTCTGCGGGATCCCGTCCACGGCGACCGCCGTCGTGGCGATCCTCACCGCCGTCGCTCCGACGGCCAAGGGCACGCTGTCGCTCTATCCCACCGGCTCGCAATGGCTCGGCACCAGCACGCTGAGCTACCGCACCGGCAAGACACGCGCGAACAACGCCATCGTCCGCCTTTCCAACCAGGGACAGACCACGCTTCTGAACAAGGGAGCGACCGTGCACTTCGTCATCGACGTGACGGGCTACTTCGAATGAGGAGCTCCACCATGCGCAAGATTCTCGTCCTCGCCGCTTTCACCGTTGTCTTCGCGTCCACCGCGCTCGCGCAGAACGGACCGCTGCAGTACTACCCGCTGACGCCCTGCCGCGTGGTCGACACACGCAACTCCGTGAGCACGAACGGCGGACCGATCGTCGGCACGAACTCGAGTCGCAGCTTCCAGATCCGCGGTCTGTGCGGCGTGCCGAATTCGTCCAGAGCGGTCTCGCTGAACGTGACCGTCACGCAGGCCACGCAGGCCAGTTACCTCACCGTGTGGCCGTCAGGACTCAACCGGCCGACCGTCTCGATGCTGAACTTCGAGCCGACCGACCCCGCGCTCGCCAACGGCATCATCGTGGCCGTGTCGGAGAACGCACAGGACCTGTCGGTCTACAACAACTTCGGCAACGTACACGTGGTCATCGACGTCACCGGCTACTTCCAGTAGGCGTGCGAGGAACTTGGACGGCGCGAAGTGGAGGACAGACAATCCTGTCTGTCCAGCGCTTTCAGCGAATCGAGATGCCATCTCGGTGCGGCGGCCTTCGCCGCCGCTTTGGTAACGGGGGCAGATGCCGCTCCGTGGCACGCTTACCAAAGCGGCGGCTAAGGCCGCCGCACTCCTAAAGCGCGCACTGCGCGATGCCAGGCGAAATCCGGATCGGCTCCGCCGCGGGCAAATCCCTACCTCTGACGTTTGCCTGCGGGGCGGGGCATCTGCGATACTCCGCAAAGGTCCAATAACCTTATGAGCACCAGGGCAATCCCCGCAGTGGCAGCATTGTGTGCCGCGATCGCCGCAGACTCGCTTCTCGCGGCGCCGCGGAGCACCGCCGTATCGAAGCCGGCGGCGACCGCGCAGAAGCCGGTCAAGCCGTCCAATCCCATCGATCCAAACGACTTTTACTACTTCAACGGCGAGCGCATCCCGCTGCGGCGGTCGAAGAGCGAGGTCGTCGTCCGATTGAAAGGCAACGCGCCGGGGCAGGCGCGCGACGTCGTGTCACAGGGACGCAGATTCCGCGTCGTCCCGGCCGGCGACCAGGTGCAGGCCACCGCCGCCGTCGAGGCGGTGGCGGGCGTGTTCGAGGAGCCGAAGAGCGGCACGAAGATGCTGGCCACCGACGAGATCGTGGTCAAGCTGCGTCCCGGCGGGACGAAGCAGGATCTCATCGCGCGCGCCGAGGCGATCGGGGTGAAAGTCGATCGCGCCATGCGGGGGACGAAAGACGAGTTCGTGCTGCGCCTCGCCAACCCGAAGAAAGACGACGTGCTGGCGAAGGCGCGCATTCTTTATGAGAGCGGCGCCTTCGCGTTCGCCGAGCCGCACTTTCTCCGCGAGTACAGGAAGCACGCGCTGCCGAACGACGCGCGCTTCGCGCAGCAGTGGCACCTCAACAACATCGGCCAGGGCGGCGGCACGGCCGGCGCGGACGTCAACGCCGTCGCCGGCTGGAACACGCAGACCGGCAGCTCCTCCATCGTCATCGCCATCGTCGACGACGGCGTGGAGAAGGCGCACGAGGATCTCGCCGACAACATCTTCACCAACCCCGGCGAGACCGCCGGCAACGGCATCGACGACGATCACAACGGCTACGTCGACGACGTGCACGGCTGGGACTTTTCGAACGACGACAACGACGCCGATCCCTCCGACCCCGACGACGGCCACGGCACGGCGGTGGCCGGCGTCGCCGCCGCGCGCGGCGACAACCTCCTCGGCGTGACCGGCATCTGCCAGACCTGCAGAATCCTCCCGGTCAAGATCTTCTCTCCCGGCTACGCGGGCGACGTCGCCACGGCTGACGCATTGCGCTATGCGGCCAGCTTCGCCGACGTCGTGAACAACAGTTGGGGCGGCGGCGCCCCGTCGGCCACGCTGCAGTCGGCGATTCAGGCCGGCACGACCGAGGGACGCGGCGGCAAAGGCGCGGCCATGATGTTCTCGACCGGCAACGACGCCGCTGGAAACCTGCTCCTCGCGCCGGTCGTGCTCCCTGCCGGAACACATCGCTTCCGCTGGACGTACGTCAAGGACGAAAGCGTGACGCACGGCGAAGACGCCGCGTGGATCTCCTGGATCCTCTTTCCGGGCAACCCGCTGGTGAATTTCGAGAGCGGGATGCCAGCCGGCTTCACGACGGGCGGCAACACGCCGTGGAGCGTGGTCAACGATCCACGCCATTCGGATGAAGGGCGCTGCTTCATCCAGGCGGCGAAGTCGGGCGCGATCACCGAAGATCAGACCAGCTACCTTCAGGTCGTGAAGACGGTCGACGCCGGGGCGCTGTACTGGTATCAGTGGGTCTCGAGCGAGGCACCGTTCGATGGGATCGCCTTCGAGGTCGACTTCAACAACGACGGCACGATCGATCACGGCCCGGAGAACGAAGACGACTATTACTCCGGCGTTCCCTTCGTCGTTCCCGGCGTCTCCTATCCGGCGGCGCATCCCGAATCGATCGCCGTCGGCGCGAGCACGAACTTCGACTGCCGCTCCGACTACAGCCAGTTCGGCCCCGAGCTCGCGTTCGTGGCGCCGAGCAGCGGCGGTCCGCTGAACCTCCGCATCGAGACGACCGACCGCACCGGCCCCCTCGGCTACGACAGCGCGCAGTACACGCTCGCCACCGGCGCGTCGGGCTTCGGCGGCACGTCCGCGGCCGTTCCGCTCGCGGCCGGCGTGGCCGGCCTGCTGCTGTCGCGCGACCCGAGCCTCACGGTCGCGCAGCTCACGGCCATCATGAAGGACACCGCCGACGAAATCGGCAGCGAGCCGTACGTCGGCGGACGCAACGACCGCTACGGCCACGGACGCTTGAACGTCGAAGCGGCGCTGCTGTCGATCGTGCCCTGCGCGGCCGTGAGTGTCTCGCCGGTGCTCGTGCCGGGTGCGCAGACGAACAACGTCTACACGCAGCCGTTCACCGCCGGCGGCGGCACGGCGCCGTACAGCTACGCGGTGACGGTCGGCAGCCTGCCGCCGGGACTCACGCTCTCCGCGGCCGGCGTCCTCTCCGGCACGCCCACCGCGACCGGCACGTTCGACTTCAGCGTGCAGGCGACGGACGCGAACGGCTGCACCGGCTTCCGCGCCGTGAACCTGGTCGTGACCGAGGGAACGGCGCCGGCGCCTGGGCGGTCGCTGTACATCGTCACGCCGTGCCGCGTCATCGACAGCCGCGCCAGCACCCCCCTCGCCCACCTCGGCACGCGCGACATTCAGTTCACCGGCAAGTGCGGCATTCCGTCCTCGGCGACGGCCATCGTGGCCAACCTCACCGCCGTGAATCCGATCACCACCGGCTTCCTGGCGATGTATCCGACCGACACAACCTGGCCGGGAACGAGTACCATGAATTATCGATTCGGAAAGACGCGGGCCAATAACGCGGTTCTTCCGTTGTCCAATCTCGGCAAAGCAACGATTCTCAACAACGGCTCGACACAACACTTCATCGTGGATGTGACGGGCTATTTCGAATGAGGGACCAGTCCATGCGCAACGCTCTTCTCCTGACCGCACTCACCGTCGTCTTCGCCTCGACCGCGCTCGCGCAGAACGGGCCCTTCCAGTACTACCCGCTGACGCCGTGCCGCGTCGTCGACACCCGCGGTGCGAACAGCACCAACGGCGGCCCGGTGTTCGGCTCGAACACCACGCGCAACTTCCAGATGCGCGGCTTCTGCGGCGTGCCGACGTCGGCCAAGGCCGTCTCGCTGAACGTGACCGTCACGCAGGCCACCCAGCCGAGCTACCTGACCGTGTGGCCCTCGGGGCTGACGCAGCCCATCGTCTCGATGATCAACTTCGAAGCGACGGATCCCGCCCTCGCGAACGGCATCATCGTCGGTCTGTCGTCGAACACGCAGGACCTGTCGGTCTATAACAGCTCCGGCAACGTCCACGTGATCGTCGACGTCACCGGCTACTTCCAGTAGCCGGTACGGGACGTTCCGAAAGTTCTGTAGGGACCTCCGTACCCACAAAACCGGCGGAATTGTGTCTCTGAGGTTCGTCTGTACTCCCAAAGAGAGGTGCAAATGAACTTCACGAGAGCGTGTGTGGCCCTTGGCTGCGCGGCGCTGACGACGGCATTGGCCGCCGAGGCGCCGCGTTCTTACACAATGAAGCCGACGCCTCCGTCGGCGTCGCCGGCGAAAAAAGGCGCACCCGCCGCGCCCGAAGAGCCGACGGACTTCTACGACTACGACGGGCAGCGCATCGCCCTGTCGCGCTCCCGTACGGAAGTGGTCATCCGGCTGCGCGCGGGAGAGACGGCCAGCGCGGTGGCCGGGAGTCTCCCCGATTCCGCCAGCATCAGCGAGGAGATCCGCACCGAGGGCCGCCCGTTCCGCATCGTGAACAGCGGCAACGCCGACGGCTCGGCAAACGCCCTTGCGGAGATGACCGATCAGCTGCGCGCGTCAGGCGCGGTGGAGATGGTGGCGGGTGTCTTCCGCCATCTCGAGACGGACATGCGCATGCTCGGCACCGACGAGATCGTGGTGAAGCTGCGTCCGGGCATGACCCGGGGCGAGCTCGCCGATCGTGCCGCGGCCGCCGGCCTCGCGGTCGATCGCATGCTCTGGGGCACGACGGACGAATTCGTGCTCCGGCTGAACGATCCGAAGTCGGATGACGCCGTGCGCAAGGCGCAGCTTCTTCACGAGAGCGAGGCGTTCCGCTGGGTGGAGCCGCACTTCATCCGCGACTACAAGAAGTTTGCGACGCCCAGCGATCCGCGCTTCAGCAACCAGTGGCATCTCAACAACACCGGCCAGGGCGGCGGCGTGGCCACCTCCGACGTCGACGCCGTCGCGGCCTGGAACGTCGAGACGGGAAAATCGAACGTCGTCATCGCCGTCGTCGACGACGGCGTGCAGAAGGCGCACGAGGACCTGGCGGCCAACATCTTCGTCAACCCCGGCGAGATCGCCAACAACGGTCTCGACGACGATCACAACGGCTACGTCGACGACGTCAGCGGCTGGGATTTCTCGAACAACGACAACAACGCCGATCCGTTCGACATCGACGACGCGCACGGCACCGCGGTGGCCGGCGTGGCCGCGGCGCGCGGCAACAACGGCATCGGCGTGACCGGCGCCTGCCAGACCTGCAGAATCCTGCCGGTGAAGATCTTCTCGCCCGACTTCGCGGGCGACGTGGCGGTGGCCAACGCGCTCCGCTACGCGGCCAGCTTCGCCGACGTGGTGAACAACAGCTGGGGCGGCGGACCGCCCTCCGCCACGCTGCAGTCGGCCATCCAGACCGGCACGACGAACGGGCGCGGCGGCCGCGGCTCGGCCGTGATGTTCTCCACCGGCAACTCCGCCAGCGGCAACTTCTGGATCTCCGGCCCGTCGCTCCCCGCCGGCACGCATCGCTTCCGCTGGACGTATTCGAAAGACTCGAGCGTCCACAGCGGCGAGGATGCCGTGTGGGTGTCGTGGGCGGCGTTCCCCGGCTCGCCCGTCGTCAATTTCGAAGCCGGCGCGCTGCCCGCCGGCTGGAGCACCGGCGGCAACTCGTCATGGAGCGTGGTCACCGATCCGCGCCACTCCGACGAAGGGGTCTGCTACACGAAGGCCGCGAAGTCCGGCTCCCTCGGCCACAGCCAGAGCAACTGGATCCAGGCCGTGAAGACCATTCCCGCCGGGAACTTCCTTTCCTATCAGTGGGTCTCCAGTGAAGGAGGCTACGACGGCCTCGTGTTCGAGATCGACCTGAACAACAACGGCAGCATCGATCTCTGGACCGACTTCATCTCCGGCGTGCCGTTCATCAACACGGGCGTCAGCTATCCGGCCGCGCATCCGGAGTCGATCGCCGTCGGCGCGAGCTCGAACTTCGACTGCCGCTCGCACTACAGCCAGTACGGTGCGGAGCTGGCGTTCGTGGCCCCGAGCAGCGCCGGCCCGCTGAACCTGCGCATCGAGTCGACCGACCGCACCGGCGCGAACGGCTACGACCCCGGCAACTACACGCAGGCCGGCACCAGCTCCGGCTTCGGCGGCACGTCCTCGGCCTCGCCTCTGGCCGCCGGCGTGGCGGGCCTGCTCCTCTCGCGCAACCCGAACCTCACCCAGGCCCAGGTCAAGTCGACGCTGCAGAACGGCGCCGACAAAGTGGGCTCGGAGCCGTACGTGGGGGGCCGCAACAATCGTTACGGCTACGGCCGGATCAACGCCCTGCAGTCGCTGCAACTGCTCAGCGCGTGCGGACCGGTCACGCTGACGCCCTACGTCGTGCCGAACGGCTACACCTCCACGCCGTACAGCCTCTCGTTCGTCGCCGGCGGCGGCGCTCCCGGCTACACGTACGCCGTGACGGTCGGCACGCTCCCGCCGGGGCTGACCCTTTCTTCGGCCGGCGTGCTCTCCGGCACGCCGACGACCCTCGGAACGTACAGCTTCAGCGTCCGCGCCACCGACACGGTCGGCTGCACCGGCTACCGCGCCGTCAACATGGTCGTGACCACGGCGCCGCCGCTCACCGGCAGGAGCTTCTACCTCGTCACCCCGTGCCGCGTCGTCGACAGCCGCAATCCGAACGGACCGTCGGGCGGACCGGCCATCGCCAACGGCGCGACGCGCGACCTGCAGTTCACCGGCGTCTGCGGCATTCCGCACACGGCGTCGGCAGTGGTCGTGAACGTCACCGCGGTCAATCCGCTGACCACCGGCTTCATGGCGCTCTACCCCACCGGCACGATCTGGCCGGGCACCACCACCATCAGCACGCGGCAGGGCAAGACGCGCGCGAACAACGCCATCATCCGCCTGGCCAATACCGGGCAGGCCACCATTCGCAACAGCGGCCTGACCCAGCACTTCATCATCGACGTCACCGGCTACTTCCAGTGAGAGGAACCAGAACCATGCGCACAGCACTTTTCCTGACCGCACTCACCGCCGTCTTCGCCTCGACCGCGCTCGCGCAGAGCGGGCCGTTTCAGTACTACCCGCTGACGCCGTGCCGCGTGGTCGACACGCGCGGTGCGAACAGCACCAACGGCGGCCCGGCGTTCGGCTCGAACACCACGCGCAACTTCCAGATGCGCGGCTTCTGCGGTGTGCCGACGTCGGCCAAGGCCGTCTCGCTGAACGTGACCGTCACGCAGGCCACGCAGCCGAGCTACCTGACCGTGTGGCCCTCGGGGCTGACGCAGCCCATCGTCTCGATGATCAACTTCGAAGCGACGGATCCCGCCCTCGCGAACGGCATCATCGTCGGTCTGTCGTCGAACACGCAGGACCTGT
>DASUSL010000041.1:0-6124 GCA_036375135.1 Thermoanaerobaculia bacterium
TACGTGCTCGATCTGGTGCTGCTCTATCTGCTGGCGACACGCATCGCAGTCCGCTTCGGCGGGCTGCGCATGGGAAAGCAGTGGTGGCTGCCCGACAGCGCGCACTGGGTCGTGGCGATCTTCGGCGTGGCGCCACGGCTCTTCGGCGCGACGACGCATCCGTACACCGAGGGGCTGGGGTTCGCGATGGCGTTCGCGTCGTTCCTCGCGCTGGAGCGATTCGAGCGGACGCGCGGCGTGGCGGCGGCGGCACTCAGCGGCGCGTTCGCGGGGCTGGCGTTTCTCACGCGCACGCAGCTGATCGGCGTGGCCATCGGATGCTTTCTCGCGCTGGCGTGGCTGGCGGTGCGCGACCGCACCGCGCGGGTCGGCGCGATCGTTTGGTGCATCGCGGCGGTGCTGGCCATCGCGCCGTGGCTGCTCTTCCTCGGCTTCGTGCCGGTGCTGATGGAGAACGACCTGCCGCGCGTGGCGCTGCCGCACTTCGCGGGATGGAGCGAGCTGCCGACGCGCACGGCCTGGCTGCAGCAGCGCGCGACTTCCCTCGGCGTGATGTTCGATCCGCGCAGCGACCTCTCGTACGTGCAGTCGTTCGGCGTGGTGGCCTTCCTCGTCCCTCTCGCCGCGCTCGCCGCGCTCATGCAAATGTGGCGCGGGCTTCAGCCCGCGGGGGGCGGGGGCGGGCTTTCTGCGAGGGACGGGGCGAGCGCCGGGCTTTCCGCGAGTGCCGGCGGGCTGAAGCCCGCCCCACATTTGCTCACGAGTGCGGTGCTGGTCGCGGGGGTGTTCTTTTTTTTCAGCCTGATGCTGTATCACTCCGAGGTCTGGACGCCGTGGCTCTTCGGCTGGAGGCACGGGTTGCCGTACATCCTGCTGATCGCGCTGGCGGTGCCGTGGCTGGTGGCGCGCGCGGGACGCTTCGCGCCGGCCATCGCCCTCGTGCTGCTCGCGTCGGTGGGCACGAGCGCGAGCAGCGTCGCGGCGTTCCTCGGCTCGCCGGACACCGATCTCACGCCCGCGGAGACGCAGCTCGTGGCGTGGCTGAACGAGCGCAAGGTCTCGGCGATCACGACCAACGCGCAGATCCTCGGCGCGATGACGGACGCGCACCTCTACTGGACCTACTGCGACGCGTCGGGCGAGTCGACGCGGGCCATGCTGGCGAAGATGCCCATCACGCACGTGATCCTGTACGAGCGCGAGGCGCGCTGCCGCTTCATCGTGGAAGCGGATCCGCTGCGCGTCGCGGCGATCTTCGGCCAGCCGGGCGGACGGATCTTCGTACTGCAGCCGCTGCAACGACGATGAGGATCGGAATCGACTGCCGCAAGATCGCCGACTTCGGCATCGGGACCTACGTCCGCGGCCTGGTGCGCGGGCTGGCGGAAATTCGCGGGGACGAGGAGTACGTGCTCTTCGTGCCGTCGCGGATCGACTCGCCGTTCGAGCAGATCGTCGTGAACGCGCCGCATTACAGCGTGCGCGAGCTGTACGTCCTCGGCCGCGCCATCAAGAAGGCGCGGCTCGATCTCTTTCACGCGCCGCATTTCGTGCTGCCATGGACGTCGTGCCCGAGCGTCGTCACGATCCACGACGCGATCCTCGTGCACTACCCGCCGCCGCAGCCGGGGGGCTCGCTCTACTACTCGATGATGATGCGCCGCGCGCTGCGCAGGAGCGTGCGCGTGCTGACGGTGAGCGAGACCGCGAAGCGCGACATCGTGAAGGCGTTCCCGTGCGATCCGTCGAAGATCGCCGTGACCCCGAACGGCATCGACCCAATCTTCTTCGACCACCCAAGCGGAGCGCCGGCGTCCCCGCCGGCTGCCGTGGCGGCGTCCTCGCCGCCACCCCCGGGGGCGGGCGGCGGGACGCCGCCCGGGCAGCCGCCGGGACGGCGGCGCTCCGTTAGTCTTCCGTGTCGAGCTCGAGGAGGGGGAGCTTGCGCTCCGGCGCGCCCGGCATCGGGGCCGAGACTTCGCCGACGCGGCGCGCGCCGAGGCGCAGGTAGAACTCCTCCGCGTGCGGGTCGGCGACGACCGTCAGCACGCCCGGCGCGCTGGCGCGCGCGTGCTGCACGAGCGCGCGGCCGATGCCCTTGCGGTGGTGGCTCGGGTCGACCCAGACGTGCTCGAGGAAGGCGTGCTGCTCGGACTCCTGGAGCTGGCAGATGCCGACCACGTAGTCCTCGACCGAGGCCACGAACGTGCGGTGGCGCTCGATGTCGTCGGTGGTGATCTTCAGGTCCGCGTCCCACGACGCGAGCCAGTCGGCGGGATAGCCCCAGTGGGCTTTGGCGATTCGCGCGAGCTCGGTCGCGCGTTCAGAGTCGGTAGAAACCGCGCGACGAATCTCGATTCGCATGCGCCATTATGCGCCCGCCAGCAACTGGCGGTGCCACGAATCGCCCGCGCGGCGCTCCCACGTACCGCTGCGCACGTCTCCAAGTCGTTCAGCCGTAACGTCGAACACCGGCGTGTCGGCATTTGCTGCGGTTCGGAACTCGGGACGCAGTACGGCGCGAACTGAGCCGCCCTCGCGCAGAAAGATGCGATTGGAGTCGAGAATCTGCACCTGCAGCTCCCGCTCGAGCGCTTTCAGCGTCCCGAACATCCGGTCGATGCTGCAGCCGGAGCGCTCGCAGTTCTCGTCCGCGGCGATGACGAGGAAGCTCCCCTCGCGCAGGTCGCGCGCGCCGCGGATCGGCGTCCCGTGCGCGGCCCACTGCTCGAGAAACGCGTCGACGTGGCGCAGGAGCGTCTCGCTCTGCGAGGCGTCGAGCGCGGGAGAGATGCCGAAGATCCAGACGTGGGCGTTGTTGCTGAGCTGTTCGATGTTCACGCGCATGGCGGCGCTAGTTTATTAAACTCCGCCGGTGAGCATCGCAAAGATCCTGGACATGATGACCGGCCGCACCTCCGAAGTGCAGCCGCGGCAGCAGCACGACCCGCTCCGCCTCGCCACCGCCGCGATCCTGCTGGACATCGCCTACGCGGACGGCAGCTTCACGCCGGCCGAGGATGGGAACATGACCGGCTTCCTCTCGCAGCGCTTCGGGCTGTCGGAGGAAGACACGAGAGAGCTGGTCGAGGCGGCCGACGAGATCCGCAGGAAGACCGTCGACCATTTCGCGCTGACGCACTACATCCGCAAGAACGCGCCGCTGCATGACCGCATCGAGATCGTGAAGACGATGTGGCGCCTCGCCTACAGTGACGGCAAGCTGCACGAGTACGAGACCTATCTCGTGCGCAAGCTCGCGGACCTCCTCGGGCTCGAGCATCACGTGATGATCGAGGCCAAGAGCGCGGTACTGCGCGAGCTCGAGCCGTGAAGCGGGTCGCCCTCATCGGCGCCGGCCCGATCGGCATCGAGCTCGCCGTCGCCTTCAAGCGCGCCGGCATCGACTACATTCACTTCGACGCGGCGCAGATCGGCGCGACGATGCAGTGGTATCCGCTGGAGATGGTCTTTCATTCGAGCGCGGAGCGGCTGGCCATCGCCGGCGTGCCGATTCAGGTGCCCGACCAGCAGAAGATCAAGCGCGAGGAGTTCCTCGCCTACCTGCGCGCCGTGGTGCTGCAGTTCGGAGTGGAGATCCGCACGTACGAGCGCGTCGAGTCGATCGCGGGCTCGTTCACGCTGACGACCACGAAGGGGACGTACGAGGCGAGCGAAGTGGTGCTGGCCATCGGCGCCATGCACGCGCCGAAGCTCCTGGACATCCCCGGCGAAGAGCTGCCGCACGTCAGCCACTACTTTCGCGATCCGCACACCTACTTCAACAAGGAGCTGCTGATCGTCGGCGGCCGCAACTCGGCCGTCGAGGCGGCGGTGCGCTGCCAGCGGGCCGGCGCGCGCGTGACGATCGCCTATCGCCGCGACGACTTCGATGCGACGAGCGTGAAGTTCTGGCTGCTCCCGGAGATCCGGGCCATGATCCGTGACGGGCTGGTGCGCTTCCTCCCGCGCACGTGGCCGGTGGAGATCCGCGACGGCAGCGTCGTGCTGAACACGGGCGAGCCCCTCCCTGCCGACTTCGTCCTCGCCCTCACCGGCTATCGCCAGGAGACGGCGCTCTTCGAGATGCTCGGCGTCGACCTGCAGGGCGCCGACTGCAGGCCGCGTCTCGACGAAACGACGATGGAGACGAACGTCCCCGGCGTCTTCGTGGCCGGCACCGCCATCGCCGGCTCACCCGCGGAGCGCGTGCGCATCATCGTCGAGGACTGTCACGTGCACGTCCCGCGCATCGTCGCCGCGATCGCCAATCGCCATGGCCGTCATTGAGCTCCCCCGCGGCTATCGCGCCGACCTCACCCTCCGCTACCTCGGCCGCGACAGCGACTCGCTCTGCGAACGCGTGACCGGCAACACGATTCTCACCGCCGACACGAAAATCGCGCTCAACGAAAACGTAGGACAGGCTTCAGCCTGTCCCGTGGCCACAGCACGAAAACTCCTCGGCCTCAACATCGACCCCCGCCCGTTCGAAAAAGCCCACCCGCAACTCGTCAAAGGCCACGAAGGCGCCCACCTCCCGCAAACCGCCACGGTCTGGGAAAGCCTGATGTGGGCGATCGTCGGCCAGCAGGTGAACCTCCCCTTCGCGTATCGTCTGCGCCGCGTGCTCGTGGAGCTCCGCGGCGAGCCCGCGAGAAACGGCCTCCGTCGCCATCCCACCGCCGAGCAAGTCGCGACCCTCGACTACAGCGATCTCACCTCACGCCAGTTCTCCAACTCGAAAGCGCATTACGTGATCGACACCGCCCGCCTCATCGCCTCCGGTGCGCTGCCGCTCGAAACGTTTCCGTCGCGCGAGCCGTCCGAGGTCGAGGAAATGCTCTTGAACGTACGCGGAGTCGGCATCTGGACGGCGAACTACGTGATGATGCGCGGCTGCGCGTTTCCCGACTGCGCCCCCGCCGGCGACAGCGCTCTCAGCACCTCGCTGCAGAGCTTCCTGAAGCTCGACCACCGCCCCGATGCGCACGAGACTCGCACGCTCATGGAGCGGTTCGCGCCGTGGCGCAGTCTCGCCACCCTGCACCTCTGGCTACGCAAATGAAGATCGCACTCATCCTTCTGCTGTTCGCTCTGCCGCTGCGCGCCACCGAGATCGGCCGCGCCGGCAACCACGTCTTCCACAGCAGCTTCTGGCTCAACCTGCACGAGCGGCTGCGGCACGAGGCGGTGTATCCCGAGGAGCACGCATTCACGGGCTCGGAGCAATCCGCGTGGCGACAGGCGCTGGTCATCTACCGCGCGGATGTCGGCAGGAAGAATCCGGTCTTCGACCGCACGCTGGCGCTGGTGTGGCACACGCTCTCCGCGACGCCCGACTCCGCGACGCCGAAGGACATCCCGCCGCGCCTCATCGAGGCATTGAACCTCGCCGCGCCGGCGTATCGCGCGAAGCTGTGGAAGTCGGACGACGCGACGAACCGCTTCTGGACCTCCGTGGCCGTGACGATGCTGCGCGAGGCGGGCCCCGAGGTCGCGGCGGGGATCGCGAAGGTGTACGGCACGACGTGGCCGAAGCGCATCGACATCGAGGTGGCGATGTACTGCGACGAGTACGGCGCGGCCACGCCCGACGCCCATGAAGGAAAGTACCTCAGCGTCGTCTCGTCGACGGATCCCGGCTACCAGCAGTTCCACGCGCTGGAGATGATGTTTCACGAGCCGATGCACCACTTCGACCAGCAGATGCTCCGCGAGCTCTCGCAGGCCGGCAAGGCGCCGCGCAACCTCTCCCACGCCCTGCTCTTCTACACCGCCGGCGAGGTCACGCGCCGCGTGCTCGCAAAGCGCGGCGTGGTCTACAAACCGATCGCAGCCGAGGTGTCGGCGCGCGCGTGGAAGGAGCTCGTGCCGCTCATCGAGCAGCACTGGAAGCCGGTGCTGGATGGAACGGCGTCGCGTGCCGACGCGCTGAAGGAGCTGGTGAAGGAGCTGGTGAAGCAGCCGTAGTGGAGCGCCGCCGTCCCGGCGGCTGCCCGGGCGGCGTCTCGCCGCCCGCCCAGGGGTGGCGGCGCGGGACGCCGCCACGACAGCCGGCGGGGACGCCGGCGCTCCGCTGTCAGCGCGTCAGCAGCGCGAAGCCGATCATCTTGTAGAGCAA
>DASUSL010000042.1:0-7714 GCA_036375135.1 Thermoanaerobaculia bacterium
CACCGGCGAAACCGAGGTAGAAGGTGGACGGGTTGTCTTCGTCGACCGCGATGTCGTCGATGCGGCCTCCCATGTTTGCCGGACCGATCGCGCGCCAGACGAACGGCTTCAGCAGCGGGTCCTGTGACTCGTTGACCGGCGGAGGCAACTGCGGGGCCGGCTGGGGCTGCTGCCCCTGCGCGATCAGCCCGCCGCCGGCGGCAGCCGTCAGCGCGGCCGCGATCCACACGAACAGGCGAAGTCGGATGATTGCTCGCTTCACACGCGTCTCCCTTGATGTCAGATGCGAAGAACGGGGGATTTGCCAGGGGATATTACGACAAACAGGAGGGAGCTGCTTACTGGGCGGGAGTCAAGCCGGCCTGCGCAACTCCCAACCGCCAGACACCGGGTTGCCGGTGTTGTCTGGAGTTGTCTGGAGTTGGGAGTCGTGCAGCTGGGGGTTGAGGGCTTACCTGCCCTTGCCGAAGTCCACTTTCGGGGCCTGCTGGGCGTCGGTCGGCGCCTCGAAGTAGGGGTACTCCTCGAAGCCGAAGATCTTGGCGGTCATGTTCGAGGGGAACCGGCGCCGGGTGGTGTTGTACTCCTGGATCCGCTCGTTGTAGCGGCCGCGCGCGACGGTGATGCGGTTCTCGGTGCCTTCGAGCTGCGACTGCAGCTCGAGGAAGTTCTGGTTCGCCTTCAGCTCGGGATAGCGCTCCACGACCACGAGCAGTCGCGAGAGCGCGTTGCTCAGTCCCTGCTGCGCGGCCTCGAACTGGCGGAAGGCCGCCTCATTGCCGGGGATGTCCGCTCCCGCGCCCGGAGGTCCGGCCGGCGCGGCCACCTGTCCGACGCGCGCGCGTGCGTTGACGACCGCTTCCAGCGTCGACTTCTCGAAGTTCGCCGCGCCTTCGACGGTGCGCACGAGATTCGGGATGAGATCGAAGCGGCGCTGATACTGGCTCTGCACCTGCGCCCACTGCTCGTTGACCTTCTCTTCGAGTCCGACCAGGTTGTTCCGGACGTTGACGAAGAAGGCGCCGAAGATCACCACGACCAGAATCAGTACCGCGATACAACCGAGGAGACCTACGTTCCGCATCACAGCACCTCACGTACGACGGGCTTCAGCATGTCAGTACTCTTCTTCTTCGTCGTCCGCTTCTTCTTCGCGTTCGTCGTCGGCCGCGACGAAGTCGTCGCCTTCCTCGTCCGCAGCTTCGCCGCTGGCGGCGGCCGGCGTGAACTCTTCTTCCTCGGCCGGCTCCTCGACCACGCGGCGGCTGCGCGGGGCCGTGTAGACGGGCGCCTCGTCGGCGTCACGCTGGTCCGCCCCGCACTTGGGACAGGTAGGCACGGGCTTGCCGAGGTCGTAGAACTTGGTGTGGCAGCTATAACAGGTGTACTTCTTTCCCAGCTCAGGCATTTCGTTCCGGATCTCCCCTTCGAAAAAGCGGCGAAACCTTAGCACAAAAAATGTGGGGCGGGCTTACGGCCCGCCCCACGGGGAACATCGCGGGCTGAAGCCCACGCCACATCAGCGCGTTTTCGGATTCGCCTGCGCCGCGCGCGTGCTGCGCTCGGCGGGGCGTCCTTCGCTGTCCCGCGTGCGCTGCGCGGCCATGGTGGCGAGCTTCTGCGCCTCGGGGAAAATCTGCAGTGCCTTCTCCACCTGCGCGTCGCCCTGCAGGCGATACGGATAGGAAGCGTCGAAGCCGTACTTCGCGGCGACGATCTCCGCCTTCAGCGCGCGCTCGATGTACTTGCGGTCCTCGGGCTTGGTCAGCGTCTCGCGGATCTCCGTTTCGGGAGCGATCTCCGCCGCCACCGCGTGGCGGACGAAGTCCTCGACGATCGCCGGCGTGATCAGGACGTCTTTGGTCAGGTCGGGATGCTTGGACGCGTACTCGACGGCGTAGTTGAAGATCGCGCTGCGCACTTCGAGGAGCTGCGTGGTGCGCGAGAGCTGCGGCTGCTTGACGATCACGTCGGGCGTGATGCCGCCGCCGCCGTAGACCGTGCGGCCCGTGGCGGTGGTGAACTTCTCACGCTGCGCCAGCGGGACTTCCGGACCGTTCTCGGTCTCGTCGGCCATGTAGTAGTCGTAGACCGAGGTGTAGTCGCGCTGGATGTTGCGGCCGGCCGGGGTGTAGTACTTCGACGTCGTGAGCGCGAGGCCCGCGCCGTACTGGAGCGTGTAGACGCTCTGCACGAGGCCCTTGCCCCACGTCGTCTCGCCGACGACCATGCCGCGGTCGTGGTCCTGCACCGCGCCGGCGACGATCTCGGATGCCGAGGCGCTGCCGCGGTTCACGAGAACGACCAGAGGGAGGTCGAACTTCTCGTGCTTGCCCGGCGCGGTGTACTCCTGCATGGAGTCCGCCGTGCGGCCCTTGGTGTAGACGATCATCTGCCCCTTGTCGAGGAAGTGATCGCTCACGCCGACCGCGGCGTCGAGCAGGCCGCCCGGATTCATGCGCAGGTCGAGGACGAGCTTCTGCATCCCCTGCCCTTCGAGCTTCTCGATGGCTTCGTCGAGCTCGCGCACGGTGGTGGAGGTGAAGTCCTTGATGCGGATGTAGCCGACGCCCGGCTGCAGCATCAGCACGTTGGAGATGGAGTTGGTGGGGATGGCCGCGCGCGTGATCGTCAGCGGGATCGGCTCTTTCATGCCGATGCGCTTGATCTTGATCGAGACCGTGGTGCCCTTCGGTCCCTTCAGGCGCTTGACCACCTCGTCGAGCGAGAGGTCGTCGGTGTTGACGCCCTCGACCTCGGAGATGACGTCACCGGCGCGGATGCCGAGGCGCGCGGCGGGCGTGCCCTCGAGCGGCGTGATGACCGTGACCTGGTCGTTGCGCTTGGTCACCAGGATGCCCAGGCCGTAGAACGTGCCTTTCTGGCGATCCTGCATGTCCGAGTACTCCTTCGGCTCGAGGAAGGAGGTGTGCGGGTCGAGCGCGCGGAGCATGCCGTCGATCGACGCGTACACGAACTTGTCCGAGCCGGTGTCCTCGGGAGCGTTCGCGGTCACGGCGTTGAGGAGATCGGTGTACTCCCGGAGACGCTTGTTGAAGTCGGTGTTCACCGGCGTCGCCCCGAAGAGGTGGCTGCCGTAGATGCCTCCGAGCAGCGTCGTCCCCGCCATGGCCACGACGAGCGTCAGGGAAAAAGTCCACTTTTGCGTTTTCTGAATTTTCGCCATCGTTGTTCGCGCCCTTTTTGTGGCTAGGGTTACACTGTGGAGGTCGTAACGCCATTATAGAGTCGGACTATTCGACGAGAGGGTGGTGTTCACGTCGCTGTCACCGTCCTGTCTGAGGTCCGCTGAGAAAGAATGTTCGGTCCACTCGGAGTCCCCGAGCTCCTGCTCATCTTCGCCGTCATCCTGATCGTGCTCGGTCCGCGCAAGATCCCCGAGATCGGGCGCATGCTCGGCAAAGCCATGGGCGAGTTCCGCAAGGCCACGGACGACCTGAAGAGCACCATCGAGCGCGAGGTGCGGCTCGAGGAGCTCAAACAGTTGACGACACCGCCGACTCTGGAATCGTTCATGACGCCGGACGAGTCGGTATCAAGGACTGAGCCAGTGTCGCTTTACGAGACGCCGATCGAGGTTACGGAGCAGACGCAACCCGACGGCGAGGTCACTCCGGCGCCTGCGGTCCCGGCCCCGGCCGACGAGGCGCCGCGCTCCTGATGACGGCGCAGGATCCCGACGCCGAGCTGCCGAAGATGTCGTTCCTCGATCATCTCGAGGAGCTCCGCAAACGCCTGCTCGTGTCGTTCATCGCCGTGGCGGTCGGCTTCTTCGCCTGCTGGGCGTTCGCCGAGCGCATCTTTGCCAAGCTGCAGGAGCCGCTGGCGCAGTTCCTCCCGCCCGGCGACAAGCTCGCCTACACGCGCCTGACCGCGCCGTTCTTCCTCTACATGAAGGTGGCGTTCTTCGCCGGCCTCTTCGTGGCCGCGCCGGTGGTGCTGCTGCAGCTCTGGCTGTTCATCGCGCCGGGGCTGTACAAGAAGGAGCGCCGCCTGGCCGCGCCGTTCATCATCTTCGGCACGCTCTTCTTCCTCGTCGGCGGCTACTTCGGCTACCGCTTTCTCCTCCCGGCCACGTGCAGCTTCTTCGTCGAGACCGGCAAGGAGTTCAAGCAGATGGTCACGGTGGACGACTACTTCTCGTTCGCCAGCGTGATCATCCTCGCCTGCGGCATCGTCTTCGAGACCCCGCTCCTCATCTTCTTCCTGGCCCGCCTCGGCATCGTCACCCCCGCGTTCCTGATGCAGAAGTTCAAGTACGCGGTGGTGCTGGCGTTCGTCATCGCCGCGGTGGTGACCCCGACGCCGGACATGGTCACCCAGGCCGCCCTCGCCATCCCGATGATCCTGCTCTACCTGATCGGGGTGGGCGTGGCGTTCCTGTTCGGGAAGAAGGTGGAGTAGCGAGGTGGACCGCCGTCAGCGCTCCACTTCGAAGTCCGCCGAGATCGTCGGCAGCGCCTCGTTGAAGATGATCACCGTCTCGGCGATGGGGAACAGCACGGTGTGGTTGCGCTGCTGCACTTCGAGCACGACTTCGTAGAAGCCGCCGTCCTCGTTGACGGCGATCAGCGTAGCGGCCTTCCCTTTGATCTCCAGCGTGCGGTTGAAGATCGACACCTTCGACGGAATCTCCATGGGCGCGCACGATAGCAAAAAAAAGGGCGGGCTGATCGCCCGCCCTTCTCGTCAGACGACGATCAGTGCGTGTTACTGGTTCGAACCACCGGTCGGCGGCGGGGTCGCGGGGGCGGCCGGCGCGGCGGGAGGCGTGAAGTACGTCTCGTTGAAGGTCGCCTTGGCGTCGGCCTTCATCTTCTCGAGCGCGGCCTGCAGGCGCGTCTGGCGCTCGTTGCGCTCGATGACCGGCTTGACCTGGTCGAACGGGGTCGAGCCGTGCGCGTCGACCTTGATGATGTGGTAGCCGAACTGCGTGCGCACGACCGGCGTGATGTCGCCGACCTTGGCCTCGAACGCGGCCTTCTCGAACTCGGGAACCATCTGGCCGCGGTTGAACTCGCCGAGGTCGCCTCCGCGGCTGCCGGAGCCGACGTCATCCGACTCCTTCTGCGCCAGCTCCTCGAACTTCGCGGTGCCGGCCACGATCTGCTTGCGCAGATCTTCCGCCTTCGCCTTGGCCTGCTCCTCGGTCAGCTCGGGCTTCCCTTCCTGGGCGGCCGGGCTGCCCTTGAACGCGATCAGGATGTGGCGGGCCTTGACCTGCTCGTACTGGTTCTTGTTCGCCTCGTAGACTTTCTTGAGGTCCTCGTCGGAGAGCTTGATGTTCTCTTCGATCTTCTGGAGCTGCGCGTTGGCGACGAGGTTCTCGCGCATCAGGGCCAGCTGCTGCACGACGTCCGGCGACTTGTCGAGGCCGGCCTTCATGCCCGCCGAGGCGAGCATCTTCATGCGCAGGAAATCCTCGGCGAACTGCTTCTTGCCGGGGCCCATCGCGTACTGCTGGTACTGCTCGGGGAGCGTCTTGAGCGCGCTCTCGAACTCCGACTGGCGGATGCTGATGTCGCCCGCGGCGATCACGATCGGATCGCCGGTGGCGGCCGGGGCGGCCGGCTTGGTCTCCTGCGCCACGAGAGCCGAGGCCGTCAGCGCCAGGGCGATCATGGTCGAAATGGTCTTTTTCACGAGTTCTCCTCTTGTTGTTGTCGCAATCGGAACGGGCGGAAGTCCGGCGAGATTCCTCGCGGCACGGAGGCGGACGCAACGAGGGAACGACCGGAGGCCCCTCGTGTCCTCAGAGCGTAGCGACCGCGGCCGCGATCCGCGCGATCCCCTCGCGGATGCGCTCCATGCTCGTGGCATAGCTGAGGCGCACGTAGTCGTCCGCGCCGAACGCTCCGCCGGGCACGACCGCGACGCGCGCCTCGTCCAGGAGGAAGTTCGCGAACGTCTGCGAGTCGCGGATGCCGCGCTTGCCGAAGTACGCGCGGACGTCGGGGAAAACGTAGAACGCGCCGTCGGGATCGGTGCAGCAGATGCCCGGCACCTCGTTGAGCGCCTGCACCAGCCACGCGCGGCGCTCGCAGTACGCGTCGTACATGCGGCGCACGTCCTCGTCGACCGCGCCGCTGAGCGCCTCCATCGCGGCGTGCTGCGCGATGGTGCTCGGGTTCGAGGTGGAGTGGCTCTGGATCTTGCCGAGGGCCGAGACGATCTCCGGATGCGCGACCGCGTAGCCGAGGCGCCAGCCGGTCATGGCGAACGTCTTCGACATCGAGTTCACCACGATCACCGTCTCCGGATACTGCTCGAACCAGCGGATGGCGGAGACGTGCTCGTTCCCCTCGTAGACGAACAGCTCGTACGTCTCGTCGAAGACGAGGAACAGGTCGCGCGACGCGCACCACTCGACGATCTTCTCGACCTCGGCGCCGCGGATGACCGCGCCGGTCGGGTTGCACGGCGAGTTGAGGATCACGCCGCGCGTCCGCTCCGTGGCCACGGCCTCGAGGTCGGAGAGGCGCACGCGGAAATGGTTGTCGGGATCGGTCTGCGCGAACACCGGCGTGGCGCCGGCGAACGAGACCTGGTCGGGGAAGCTCACCCAGTACGGCGCCGGGATGATCACCTCGTCGCCGTCGCGCAGCAGCGCCAGCGCGACGTTGAACAGCTCCTGCTTGCCGCCGCTGCCGGCGATGACGTGCTCCTGCGCCAGCGACATTCCGTAGCGGCGGTTGTAGCGGTTCGCGATCGCCTCGCGCAGCGCTTTGAGACCGCTCGCATTCGTGTACTTCGTGTAGCCGCGATCGACGGCGCGCTTCCCCGCCTCGGCCACCGCCGGCGGCGTGGCGAAATCGGGCTCGCCCGGCCCGAAGTCGACGATGTCCACGCCCTGCGCGATCAGGGCCGTGGCGCGGTTCAGCACGGCCAGCGTCGGTGACTCCTGCATCGACTGGACGCGGTCGGCGAAACGGATCGAAGGACGCGTGCTGGTGGTCATCGGCGAAAGGAGTCTTTTATCATCATCCGCGACGCATTCGCATGCCCACCATCCGCAGCCGGCAGAATCCCCTCGTCAAGCGCATCCGCGAAGCGATCCGCGAGCACGACTCCGAGATCGTGATCGAAGGTCCGAAGCCGGTGGCGGACGCCATCGCCGGCGGCTGGAAGCCGATCGTGGTCGTGCGGCGCGAGGAGGATGTGTCGGCCGACGTGTTCGACGCGCTCTCCGAGACGCGGCACTCGCAGGGTGTGCTGGGCTTGTTCGAACGGCCACACTACGACGCCTCTTCAATACTCGGGCGACGGGACTCCGTCGCGGTCGCGCTGGACGGCGTGCAGGATCCCGGCAACGTCGGGACCATCGTGCGCCTGGCCGCGGCGTTCGACGCGAGCGGCGTGCTGCTCCTCCCCGGTTGCGCCGACCCGTTCGGACCGAAGGCGATCCGCTCCTCGGTGGGCGCGATTCTCAGCGTGCCGGTCGCCTTCACGACCGCGGACGCACTCCTCGCCGCCGGCGTTCCGCTCTTCGCGACCGCCATGTCGGGCGCAGCGATCGAGCCGCCGTCGTCGAACGCGGTACTGATCTTCGGGAACGAAGGCGCGGGCGTGTCCGCCGAGCTGCTCGCGCACGCCACACCGATCTCTATCCCGATGTCCCCGCGCGTGGAGTCGCTGAACGTCGCCTCCAGCGCCGCGATTCTGTTGTATAGGAGTGCGGCGGCACGGCCGCCGC
>DASUSL010000043.1:0-26828 GCA_036375135.1 Thermoanaerobaculia bacterium
TACTCCCCTCCCACCCTGCTGAACCCCAGCATCCCGTCGACGCGCAGCAGCGCTTTCGCGACGCGCGTCCCTTCGGGCACGGTCACCTGCACCCTCTCCTCGGCGGCGTCGGTGATGCGCACGACGTGGCGGTGGTAGAGGAGCGCGCCGCCGGTGGCGTCGAAGGCGTAGAGGAGGAGCTCCGCGTGGGCGCTGGCGGGGAGCTGGGCGGCGAGCTCGCGCATCGGGATCGTCGCGGTCAGGACGCCGTCGCGCAGCGACAGCGCCGCGGCGGTGCCGGTCTGGGGGACGTCGTTCAGGAGGATGTCGGCGAGGTAGACGCCGTCGTGCGTGTTGCCGCGGCGCGGCGTGCCGAAGAAGCCCTGGCGATGGTTCACCCGCGCGCCGCGCGCATTGCGGATCTTCACGGTGACCGTGTTGTATCCGGAGCGCGCATTCGCCGGGCGGAAGCCGAGGCGGTAGCCGCTGGCCAGCCTGCCGGACAAGTGGCTGAGTGCCGTTCCCACGTCGTTCTGCGCGAAGATGAACTGGCCGCCGGTCTCCTTCACCAGGAAATTGAGCGCGTCGTTGGCCGCCATCGTGGCCGTGACGCCCTCCAGGTCGATCGCGTGCAGCAGCACGTTCTCGCGCTGGAAAACCTGGTGCATGCGCGTGATCTCGTTGACCAGCGTCTGGTCGAAGGAGCGTCCGCCGAACGCGCCCAGCATCGGCTCGCCGCTCTCGCGGCCGCGGCCGGACAGGCTGACGCTGCGCACGTCGAACCGATGCATCGCGCGTCCGTCGTACCCCTCGCTCATCAGGACGACGTGCTTCTCGCCGTCGAGCGGCCCCAGTCGTTCCGCGAGATCGCCCAGGTCGAGGACCTGATCCTGCGCGACCCGGATGTTGCGCTCGCGCGCGATGTCGCGCATCGCATCCTCGGCCATCGGCAGCTCGCTCGCCCGCTCCGCGTTCGTCAGCACGAGCGACAGAGGATCGCCCGACGCCGAGTGACTGAGATTCGCCACCGCGCGCGTCAGCGCCGCGTGGTCGCGCGTGAACGGCACCGCGAACCAGATGCCGCGGCGCGATGAATACGTGGCCACGGCGAAGTAGTCGCGCGGGCCGCCCTGCTCGATGGCCGCGGCCGCCGCGCGCTGCGCGCGCACGATCGCGTGCGGGTGGCTGAAGGCGAGATCGAAGAGAAGAAGGAAGAGGCGCCGCTCGCGCATCGATGGAGTGCCGTCCGCGGCGGTCGTGTCGAAGTACTCGATCGGCTGGCGCCGTCCGTTCACGTAGAGCTCGAAGTCGTCGCGGGTGAGGCCTGCGACGGGCGTCGTGCCGCGGGTCACGTAGACCGGCACGTCGATCACTTCGACCGTCACCGACTCGCGGTGCTGCTGTGCGGCGGCGGCCGCGGTGAGGGTGAGCAGGACGCCGAGGAGCACCAGGGAACGGACTCGCATGCAAAGACCTCCTGCCGGCGCGGCGTGCGGGGGGCGTGCCTGGATTGGAAGGGATTTTCCCCTGCCGGCGAGGGGGGCGCGCTGAAGCCGCGCCCTGCGTTGGGGACAGTGGTGTCACTTTTGGATAGCAATGCTGCCTCTTTCGATCGTCGACCAGTCGCCCATCTCCGAAAACATCACCGGCGCGCAGGCGCTGCGCAACAGCATCGACCTGGCGCGCTTCGCCGAGGAGCTCGGGTACACGCGGTACTGGCTGGCCGAACATCACGGCACGCCGGCGCTGGCGTGCGCGAGCCCCGAGGTGCTGATCGCCGCGATCGCGGCGGCGACGTCGCGGATTCGCGTCGGCAGCGGCGGCGTGATGCTGCCGCATTACAGCCCGCTGAAAGTGGCGGAGACGTTCAGCATGCTGGCCGCGCTCGCGCCGCGGCGCATCGACCTCGCCCTCGGGCGCGCCGCCGGCACCGACCCGGTCACGACCTTCGCGCTGCAGCGCGACCGGCGCCAGGCCGGCCCCGACGATTTCCCGGCGCAGCTCTACGAGCTCCTCGGCTATCTCGACGACACGCTGCCCGGCGATCATCCGTTCGCGCGGCTGGCGCAGCTTCCCGGGCGGCCGGAGCTGCCGGCGCCGTGGCTCCTCGGCAGTTCGGCGCAGAGCGCGATCTGGGCGGCGGAGCTCGGCCTCCCCTACGCGTTCGCCGACTTCATCAGCCCGCACGGCGCGGAGATCGTGGCCGACTACCGCCGCCGCTTCGAGCCGTCGCAGCACGCGCAGAAGCCGTACGTCATCGCGGCCGTCTGGGCGCTCTGCGCGGACACGGAGGAAGAGGCGCACCGCATCGCGGCCAGCGCGCGGATGATGTTCACGCTCTTCTTCCGCGGCCGGCTGATTCCGATTCCGCCGATCGAGAAGGCGCTGGCGTTCCTCGAGCAGCAACCGAAGGACGACGACCCGTTCCGCACGCGCCGCCGCGCCATCGTCGGCGCGCCGGAGACCGTGCGCAAAGGCATCCTCGACGCCGCGGCGGAGTACGAGGCGGACGAGCTGATGATCGTGACGATCACGTACGCGCACGAGGCGCGGCGGCGGTCGTACGAGTTGATCGCGAACGCGCTTCAGACCATGCGCACGTCTGCCGGCGACGGCTTGCCGTAGTCGTCCATCGTGTACACGTAGGCCTCCTTCATCTCGCGCTTTCCGCTGTGCGTGAAGACCAGCAGGCGCTCGCCGTCCGTGCGGATCTTCACGATGCCGAACGACGCCCGCTCGAACGCGATCAGCGGTTTCGCGGCGCCGGCTGCTTCGTCGTTGCTGGCGGCCTTCGACTCCCGCGCCACCGAGCCTACGAGGGAGAAGAACGCCACCAGCTCGGTGACGAAGATCAGCGGCTCCTCGATGCGCGAGCATCTGCCGAGCGTGCCCATGATCGTCGCGCGCGGATGGATGTACTCCTTGCGCGTGCTCTCGTCGCCCGACGAGATGACGGAAATGGCGGGAGAGACGGCCTGCACGAACGCGCCGGAGAAATCGGCCGAGCCGTGGTGCGGCACCTTGAACACCTCGGCGCGCAGATTGATCGTGCCGCGGTTGTGCTCGCGCGTGAGCACGCGTCCCGCCTCGTCGTTGAGATCGCCGGTGAAGAGCAGGTTGAACTGCCCATACGTCAGCCGGAAGATGATCGAGTGTCCGTTGATGGTGTGGGACGCGGACTTGCCCGCGAAGCCCGACTCCTCGAGTGAAAGCGACTCGTGGCCGAGGCGCGGCCCTTTCGGGGGATCGCCGAGGAAGCGGAGCGCGGGCTTGCCGCCGACGCGCTCGGTCAGCGGCCCGATCACCTGCACGTCGATGTCCTCGTCGCGGAGGAAATCGAACGCGTCGTGCATGCCCGCCTCCAGGCGGCGCACCTCGAAGTTGCCGTGGCGCTTCTTCCAGTCGACGAGGGCCGTCTTCCATTCGAGGAACGGCTCGTTCATCTCGCCGTCGTCGATTTTGCGGATGTCGTCCTCGAGGCCGGTGATGTAGAGGCGCCCGTCGACGGTGCGCGTCGCGCCGAGCATCTCCTCGTCCTTTCGCTTCTTCCCGTTCTTCTTCGACGGACGCTTCACCAGGCCGTTGTGGTAGACGCGCTGCGGGTGGATGAAGAGGCGCTTGCGGCCGGAGAGCGACTCGCTCTGGTGGATCTTCGTCAGCCCGGCGAAATGATCCGCGTCGCCGTGCGTGACGATGATGCAGTCGATCTTCTTCGGCCGCGCCTCGGTCGACCCGGCGTAGCGCGCGGCCAGGTAGCGCGCGAAGAGCTGGTTGTCGCCGCCGTCGACCAGGACCACTTTCCCGTTCGGCGTCTCGATGATCGAGCCGTCGCCCTGCTGCACGTCGACGAAGTCGATCTTGAGGACGTGGTTGTCGTTCTTGTCGACGAACAGCTCGTCGCCCTTCCGCTTGCGGATGAAGGCCGGCTGACCGTCGAACTCGATCTCCGCGGCGGTCGCCGTTTCGCGCACGACGCGGATGGCGTCGCCCCACGCGAAGACGTGCAGGACTTTCTTTCCCTTCTCTTCTTCGTACACCTTCGCCAGATCGACGTTGAGATAACGGACCTTCGCCTTCGTCGCTGCCATGCGCAAAATCTCCTCTGCTTCTGGAGGGCCGCGAGCTCGACAATTCCCTACCTCACGCGGGGCAGGCTTCAGCGTGCAAAACGGGCAGGCTGAAGCCTGCCCTACGTTCCGAAGAGGCCGAGCTGGTAGTCGCGAAAGGCCTGCATGATCTCGGCGCGCGTGTTCATCACGAACGGCCCGTGCGCCACGACCGGCTCGCGGTACGGCTGCGCGTGGCCGAAGAGGATGGTCGTCTCGCGATCGGTCTCGAGGTCGACGGTGTCGTCGTCGTTGTCGAAGTGGACGAGGTACATCTCGCGCACGTCGTAGCAGAAGACGTTGTGCGCGCGCGGCGCGTCGAGCGTGATGCGCGAGCCGGCCGGCATCTGCAGCGTGCACATGAAGACGCCGGTGATCGACTCGATGGGACCGCGCTGTCCGTCGAACGTGCCGGAGATGAGGTTCACCGTCACGCCGTCGCGAACGATGGACGGAATGGCGTCGCGCTGCAGTCCCTGGTAGCGCGGCTCGGTCATCTTCAGACGCGCGGGGAGGTTCACCCACAACTGCAGGATCTCGAGCGGGCCGCCGTCGCGGAGGAACTCCTCGGGCGAGAGCTCGGCGTGCTCGAGGCCGCGGCCGGCCGTCATCCACTGCACGCCGCCCGCGTGGATGACGCTCTCGTGGCCGCCGCTGTCGCGGTGCGCGAGCGACCCTTCGAGGATGAAGGTGACGGTCTCGAAGCCGCGATGCGGGTGCGGCCCGAACGGCAGCCCGCGGTTGTCCGGCGGATAGACCTGCGGGCCGTGATGGTTGAGGAAGAGGAAGGGATCGATCTGCTCCAGCTCGTGATTCGGGAGCGGGCGCTGCGTGCGCAGGTCGCCGATGTCGTCGGAGACGGCGCGGTATCTCGTGAGAACGGTGCGGCTCATAATGCACGGAATGGGCAAGACTCACGACGCCATCGACGACGCACTGCGCCACTTCGTGAAAAAGCAGCACGTTTTCTTCGTGGCCACGGCCCCGGCCGCCCTGGACGGCCACGTGAACTGTTCGCCGAAAGGCCTCGACACGCTGCGCGTCCTCGGGCCGCGCACGGTGGCGTACCTCGACTACACCGGCAGCGGCGCGGAGACCATCGCGCACCTCCGCGAGAACGGCCGCATCGTGATCATGCTCTGCGCGTTCGAGGGGCCGCCGAACATCGTGCGCTTTCACGGGCGGGGCGTGGTGCTGACTCCTGCTGATGCTTCGTTCGCCGAACTGCTCCCCCACTTCGGACCGCAGCCGCTGGGCGTGCGCTCGATCATCCGCGTGGACGTGGAGCGCATCAGCGACTCGTGCGGCTACGGCGTGCCGCGCCTCGAGTTTCGCGAGGAGCGCACGCAGTTGCGTCTGTGGGCGGAGCGCAAGGGCGAAGAGGGGCTGGAGCAGTATCAGCGGGAGAAGAACGCGGTGAGCATCGACGGGCTGCCGGGGCTCGTTTAGGAGTGCGGCGGCGGCAAGCCGCCGCTTTGGAACGCCGCAGCGAAGCTGCGACGTAGGAAAGCGGCAGCTCGCCGCTGCCGCACTCCTAGAACGCGAGCCGCACGTATGCCTCCGGCCCCCGGATGGTCATGTCCAGCGACCCGGTGAGCGAGGTCTGCGCGACGTCGATGTCGAGGTTGAAGTACTGGTACGCGGCGCCGATGCCGAGCCAGCGCACGGGGCGGTACTCGAGCCGCGCCGTGCCGGCCAGCGCGCGGCCGGTGTAGTCCTCGATCGTCACGCGCGGCAGCGTGGAGACGCTCGCCTCGCCGTGCAGGCGGTCCGTGAACGCGAAGCGGCCCTGGAATCCGCCGAGCGCGATCGGCGCCTCGGTCTCCGCGGTCTGCGTGACGGTCACGCTCGTGCCGGGCTGCTCGTACGTCAGCGCGGCGTCGAGGGCGAGATGCGCGACGCCGAGGGTGATGCCGAGGCCGTCGCGGACGCCGCGGCGCGCCCAGTACGTGTACGTGACGCTCGCGTAGTCGAGGTCGAACTGCGTCGTCACCAGCGCGTTCACCGGATAGACCTCGTCGCGGAAGGTGATGTTGCGGTTGATCTGCTCGAAGCCCTGCCGCGGCGCGGAAAAGTACGTCGCCGCCAGCTCGTGCCGCGCGAACGGACGCCACTGCACCGCGACGCGCCGCAGCGCGCGAGACTCCTCGAGGCCGAGGTCGTCCTCGAAGTTGACCAGCGTCCCCTCGCCGCCCGCGAGCTCCGGGTCGATGCGCGCGTTCGTCTCGAAGTCGGAGGGGGCGTGCCCGCCGATGACGCTGAACCGCGGGAAGAGCCCGTTGTCCTGCGCGGCGAGCGGGACGGTGAGTGCGAGAAACAGCAGGAGTCGCTTCATGCGCTCCCCCGCTGCAGGACGCGTGCGCGCGGCGCTGTTACAATCCGCGTCGATCCCATGACTTCCCGCCGCTTCTGTCTCGTCCTCGTCAAACCCTCGCACTACGACGACGACGGGTACGTCATCCAGTGGTTCCGCTCCGCGATTCCGTCGAACTCGCTGGCCGCGCTGTACGGCCTCGCGCGCGACTGCGCCGCGCGCCGCATCCTCGGCGACACCGAGCTCGAGATCCATCCCATCGACGAGACCAACACACGCGTCCGTCCGGAGAAGCTCGCCGCGATGATCGAGCAGGCCGGCGGCGGCATGGTGATGATGGTCGGCGTCCAGTCGAACCAGTTCCCGCGCGCGCTCGACCTCGCGCGGCCGCTGCGGGCGCGCGGCATCGACGTCGCCATCGGCGGCTTCCACGTCTCCGGCACCATCAGCATGCTCGGCGGCAACGATCCCGACCTGCACGAGGCGCGGCGACTCGGCATCACCCTCTTCGCCGGCGAGGCCGAGGGGCGGCTCGACGAAGTGCTGATCGACGCGGCGAACGGCAGGCTCGAGCCGATGTACAACTACATGGCCGACCTGCCGGGCATCGAGGGGACGCCGATCCCGATCATCACCGCGCTGCGCGCGTGGCGCACGGCGGGCAACGTCACCAGCTTCGACGCCGGCCGCGGCTGCCCGTTCCAGTGCTCCTTCTGCACGATCATCAACGTGCAGGGAAAGAAGTCGCGCCGCCGCTCGCCGGACGACATCGAGCAGATCGTGCGCGAGAACGTCGCCCAGGGGCTGAACAGCTTCTTCATCACCGACGACAACTTCGCGCGCAATCAGGACTGGGAGCCGATCCTCGACCGGCTGATCCAGCTGCGCGAGACCGAAGGGATCAAGATCCATTTCATCATCCAGGTGGACACGCTCTGCCACAAGATCCCGCGCTTCATCGAAAAGTGCGCGCGCGCGGGCGTGCGCCGCGTCTTCATCGGGCTGGAGAACATCAACCCCGACTCGCTGGTCGGCGCGAAGAAGCGGCAGAACAAGATCGCCGAGTACCGCAAGATGCTGCTGGCCTGGAAGGCCGTGCGGGTCATCACCTACGCCGGCTACATCCTCGGCTTTCCGAACGACACGCCGGAGTCGATCCGCCACGACATCGAGATCATCAAGAAAGAGCTGCCGGTCGACCTGCTGGAGTTCTTCTTCCTCACCCCGCTGCCGGGATCCGAGGACCATCAGACGCTGGTGAAGAACGGCGTGGCGGTCGATGCGGACATGAACAAGTACGACCTCAATCACGTCTGCACCGCGCATCCGAAGATGTCGCAGACCGAGTGGGAAGCCGCGTATCGCATGGCCTGGGAGACGTACTACACCGAGGAGCACGTGGAGACGGTCATCCGCCGCAACGTGGCCACGCGCTGCCGCGCCACGAACGCGATTCTGCTGATGACGTGGTTCGGCGGCTCCATTCACATCGAGGGCGTGCATCCGCTGGAGGCGGGCCTGTTCCGCTACAAGTTCCGCCGCGACCGCCGTCCCGGCTTCCCCATCGAGCCGGTGTGGAAGTTCTATCCGCAGTATTTTTTCGAATCGATCGCGAAGCTCGGGCGCTGGTTCGGCATCTACGCCGGACTGCGCTGGAAGTACATGCGCGTGAAGCGCGACCCGCGCCGCCTCGAGTACATGGACACGGCCCTCACTCCGGTCACGGACGATGATCAGGAGACGCTGGAGCTGTTCCACGAAACGCGGCCGTCGAATGTGGGGCGGGCTTCAGCCCGCCCGGTGGAAGCCGCGGGCTGAAGCCCGCGCCACATGATCCGCTTCGAGCTCACGCCGGTCGATCAGGTGCAGCCGTGGAACGGCGATCTGTACTGGTTCCCTCTTTCGAGCGGCTCGTACTCGATCGACCTCGGCACTCACCGTCTGTTCGAGTACGCGGACGGCACGCCGGTTCAGTACTTTCTCGCGCGCCTGCACACGGACCTGCTGCACTCCCTCCCCGAGGTGCTCGATCCCATTCCGGAGCCACTGGCGAAGCGCTTCATCGAAGGGTCGGCCATCGTCACGTGGCACACGCTGTCCGCCTCGACGGACGACAGTGAGGACCCGATGTTCGACGCGCTGGAAGGCTTCCGCGTGCGCTCGCTCGACTCGATGTACCTCACGCCGCGCGCGCACATCCTGCAGTGGCGCCGCGGCGACGAGATCGTCATCGAGTGGGACCATCGCAGCTTCGACGTCTGCCCATGGTCCGCGCGTCACGGCCGCGTGGCCATCCCGGTGGAGACCTACCTCGCGCACATCCGCCGCTTCCACGAAGATCTGACGGCGCAGATGTCCGAGCGCGTGCGCTTCGCCACGATTCCCACCGAGGAGGAGCATCGCCGCCGCGAGGGCGAGCTGGCGCGCGTGCTGGCGCGGCCCGCGGCCGCCTGCGATTGGGACATACTGCTGCCGCTGCTTTGAAGGAGGCACAGTGCGCAGAGTCCTCGTCGTCTCGCTGCTCGTCCTCGGCTGCACCGCAACCGCCCCGCCGCCCGCGCGCCACTCGCGTCTCGTGCCGCTGAAGGCGATGACGAGTGACGTCGAAGTGCTGTTCGGAGATCCCGAGGTGCCGGGCCAGCCGTTCGTGATGCGCATCCGCGAGCTGCCGGGGGGCATCATCCCGCCGCACCGCCATCCGGTGGACGAGCACATCACGGTCGTGCAGGGATCGCTCTGGTTCGGCATCGGCGAGAACGCCGACATGGCGCACGCGCAGAAGCTCGAGGCAGGCAGCTACGCCTTCATCCCGAAAGGGAGCACGATGTTCGGCTTCACCCCCGAGGCGGCGGTGGTGCAGGTGCATGGCGTGGGGCCGTTCCACATCCACTGGCGCGCGGGGAACGAGTGGCGCGAGCAGCTGAAGACACTCGACGACCCCGACGCCGCCACCGTGTTCCGCTTCCGCAAAGGGCAGCACGTGACGACGAAGCGCGGCGCGGGGCGCATCCGGCAGGGATACGACTCGGGAGAAGTGATCGGCTACGAGATCGACGGCGACGACGGCACGCTGTTCATGGCGCTCGAAAGCGAGATCGAGCTCCCCCGCGGGTAGGGAAAAGCCCCGCTTGTTACACTCCTCGGCCGAGGGGGATCCAATTCATGGCAGGACAGGACTGGTCTATCACCATCGTCCCATCAGGAAGTACCGCCGCATTTCAGCCCCAGAACGGGCAGGCCGGACAGCCGCAGAACACCGAGAACTCCGACCTGGTCTCGTGGAACAACCGCACCGGAGAACAGCATCAGCCGTGGCCCGCGACCGCGGACTATCAGCCGCTCCCCGACGATCAGATCACCAAGGGAACGGCCGGCTGCAACTACCTCTCCGATCCCATCGAGCCGTGGGAGTCGTCGCAGCCCGCGTATCTCTGCACCGTGCCGACGAGCGGCGAGACGACCACCATTTACTACGTCTGCAAGTTCCATCCGAACGAGCACGGCACAATCGTGGTGAACGCATGAGAAAACTGTTTTTCGTTCTTCTTCTCGCTCTTCCTCTCGCCGCGCAGCAACCGTGTCCGACGGGGCAGCCGCTGCCGAAGGTGCCGGAGATCGCCGCGCAGAACGGCTTCCTGCGCGGGACGATCACCGTCGCCTCCGCGCAGGTGATGATTCCGTTCCGCGTGCCGACCACCGCGCCGACCGCGGCGTCGACGTACAACTGCTACCCGCAGTGGGTGCGCATCCTCCGCGGCAGCACGACGCCCGCCTATCCGGCCACGACCGGCAACAACATCGGTACGGCCATGCCCGGTCCGACGCTGCGCGCGCGCGTCGGCGATCTGGTGCAGCTCACGCTCCTCAATCAGATCGACCCGAACGTCTTCCCCTACTCCATCGACCAGGGAGAGAAGTCGTTCGGCTGCGATCAGACCACGGTCTATCCGGCCAACGCCGGCGACCAGTTCCCGAACTGCTTCCACGGCTCGAGCACGGTGAACATCCACTTCCACGGCTCGCACACGAACCCGAACGCCACGGGCGACAACGTCTTTCTCGAGCTGCGGCCGTCGCCGCGCACGCAGGACCAGGCCAACGCGCCGGTCGTGAACGGCGAGACGTTCAAGAGCGCCTTCGACGACTTCTTCAAGCAGTGCGAGTCGATGCTCAAGCCGGCCGACCCGCTCATCGAGTGGCCGACGAAGTGGAGCGACCTCCCGGCCGCGTACACGCAGAAGCAGGAAGAGCTGCTCAAGGCGTACGACGCGTCCGGCAAGTACCAGAAGAAGCTCTGGCCCGTCGACGCGAGACAGATCGCGCAGGGCGCGTGGGCGCAGTACTACATCGGCGCGTATCCGTACTGCTGGCGCATTCCGCAGTACACGCAGACCGTGTGGCCGCCCGTGCAGCCGCCCGTCAGCGAGTCGGCCGCGGCGAACATGACCAAGGTCCAGCCGCGGCACGCGCACGGACCCGATCCGGCGAACACCGAAGGCGCCGGCACCGCCGAGATGCCGGGGAAAGAGCCGACGCGCCTCCTGCAGATGGGACAGTCGCCCGGCACGCACTGGTATCACGCGCACAAGCACGGCTCGACGGCGATCAACGTCTCGAACGGCATGACCGGCGCGTTCATCATGGAAGGGCAGTACGACGACGACCTGAACGCCTTCTACGGCGCCAACTGGACGCGCACGCAGCCGCTCATGGTCATCAACCAGCTCGGCGTCGCGCCGAACCTCGAGCGCGGCGGCGGCGGCACGACCGGACCCGGCGGCACCGGCCAGCCCCTCGGGCAGGACAAAGGTCCCGGCTTCGCCGTGAACGGCCAGATGCAGCCCGTCGTGTCGATGCAGCCGGGCGAAGTGCAGATGTGGCGCATCGTCAACACCTCCAGCCGCGCCGGCGCGTATCTGTCGCTCCCCACCGGCTTCCAGTGGCGGCAGCTCTCCCAGGACGGCGTGCAGTTCAACAACGCCAACTACACGAACCCGATCTTTCAGAACCAGCCGCTCCTGCTGATGCCGGGCAACCGCGCCGACATGCTGGTCATGGCGCCGTCACGGACCGGCTCCACGCCGCTGCTCGTGCAGAACGTCGTCGATCCGACGAACGACCTCCCCACCGCGGCGCAGGTGACGATGCTGACCATCAAGGTCGCGGGCACGGCCAAGCCGATGCAGTTCATCCCGCAGGCGCCGCAGTTCCCGCCGTTCCTGGCCGACATCAAGGCCAACGAGGTCACGGGCTCGAAGGTGATCCGCTTCTCCACGAGCAAGGGCTCGACCGGCGCCTCGGATCACTTCATCGACAACAAGCAGTTCAGCGGCGAGGTCGGCCAGGTGGTGCTGCTGAACACGGTCGAGGAGTGGAAGGTCGTCAACGAGACCTACGGCCCGCCGATCGCTCACCCGTTCCACATCCACATCAATCCGTTCCAGGTCGTGGAGGTCTTCGACCCGAACGAGACCATCCCCGATCCGAACAACCCCGGCAAGACGCTGCCGATGTACGTCACCACCGGCACGTCCACCGTGGCCGGCCAGTGCGCCATCGATCTCACGGATTCGACGACGTGGAAGCCGTGCGGGAAGCAGTCCGCCGACAACGCGATCTGGTGGGACGTCTTCGCCATCCCCTCCGGCAAGCAGTTCAAGGACACCTCGGGCAACGTGATCGCCTCCGTGCCCGGCTACTTCAAGATGCGCAGCCGCTTCGTCGACTACGCGGGCTACTACGTGCTGCACTGCCACATCCTCGCGCACGAAGACCGCGGCATGATGACCATCGTCGAGGTCGCGCCGCTGCGTTCCCCCTACTCACACCACTGATGCCCTTCACGAGTGCGGCGGCGCCGGTTGCCGCCGCACTCCCCGGCAGGCCGCGAACAACGCGACAGGCAGGATTGCCTGTCCTCCACTCGCGATCGGCAGCCCGAGCATGAACAGCGACATCGCCCGCGCGCGGCGGATCGGCTCGCCGAGGGCGCCGCCGATGACGCGATCGAAAAAATTCAGTGCATTGATGCAAAAGAGGACGGCCAGGGCGTACCCGGTGCGGCTGCGTCGCTCATGCGCTGGTACTGTACGCCGCATGAAGAACATCGCTCTCCTGCTCTTCCTCGCCCTTCCTCTCTTCGCCTCGGATGAAGACGAGGTGCGCGCCGTGGCGCAGAAGTACTTCCAGGCCCACGCCACCGGCGAAGCCGCGCCGCTGCGCGAGGCCTTCCATCCGGAGTGGCGGATGATGAGCGTCCGCGACGGCGCGTTCGCCGCCCGCACGCTCGAGCAGTACACGTCCGGCTTCAAAGGCGTCCCGCCGGCGGACGAGGCGCAGCGCAAGCGCTCCATCGAGCAGGTCGACATCACCGGCAACGCGGCCATGGTGAAGATCCGCCTCGACTATCCCGCCGCCACGCTGACCGACTACATGCTGCTGCTCAAGATCGACGGCAAGTGGCAGGTGGTGAGCAAGATCTTCCACTCCGCGCCGAAGGCGAAATGAGGTTCCTCGCCGCGCTCTGCCTCCTGCTCGCGGGCTGCGCCGATGTAGGGCGGGCTTCAGCCCGCCACGGGGACGGGCGGGCTGAAACCCGCGCCGGGCGGGCTGAAGCCCGCCCCACATGGCCCTACGCCGTCGTCCTCGGAATCGCCCAGGACGGCGGCTATCCGCAGGCCGGCTGCAATCGTCCCGACTGTGTCGCAGCGTGGCGGAATCCCGAAAGAGTGGCCTCCCTCGGCATCATCGACCCGATCTCGAACGAGCGCTGGATCATCGACGCCACGCCCGACTTTCCGTCACAACTGCGCGACCTCGGCGGAACAGCGCCCACCGGAATCCTCCTCACCCACGCCCACATCGGCCACTACCTCGGCCTCGCCCACCTCGGCCGCGAGGTGATGGGCGCGAAGAGCGTGCGCGTCTACGCCATGCCGCGCATGCGCGAGCTCCTCGAGCGCAACGCGCCGTGGTCGCAGCTCGTGTCGCTGCAGAACATCTCGCTCATCACGCTCGCCGACCAGCAGGAGATCGCCCTCAACGAGCGCATTCGCGTGACGCCGCTGCGCGTCCCGCACCGCGACGAATTCTCCGAGACCGTGGCCTTCCTCATCCGCGGCCCGTCACGCTCGATCCTCTGGCTCCCCGACATCGACAAATGGGAAAAGTGGGAGACGCCGCTCGAGTCGATCCTCGCGCGCGTCGACGTCGCCTATCTCGACGGCACCTTCCTCACCGCCGACGAGCTCCCCGGCCGCGACCTCCGCGAGATTCCCCATCCGCTGATCTCCGAGACCGTCTCGCGCCTCGCCAACTCGCCGCTGCGCACGAAGGTGCGCTTCATCCATCTCAATCAGTCGAATCCGCTGCTGCGCGAGAAGCGCGAAGGGATCGTCGTGGCGATGGACGGGGAGCGCGTCCCGCTCTAGACGCATCCATCCTTCCGGCCGTATCTGATCCCAACATGTCCCGGAAGTTCCTGGTGTTCCTGGTTTTCCTGCTCCTTCCCGCCGCCGCGCACGCGCTGCACTTCACGCCTGCCACTCCCCTCGGTACGCCCGCTTACCCGCCGGTCACGGCCGTGGCCGCGTCCGAGTCGGTCGTTTACGCCGCGGCGGGCGCCAATCTCTTCCGCTCCTACGATGACGGGGCGACGTGGACGACGCTGGCCATCCCCACGACTTCGATCCACTATCTGGCCGTCGATCCGATCGACAGCGCCATCGTCTACATCAGCGGGCAGGGCCGCACGTATCGCTCCGACGACGGCGGGCTGACCTGGAAACAGATCTCCGCCCTCTCCCTCCGTGCGCTGCACGTCGATCCGCAGAATCCGTCGACCCTCTACATCGGCGCGAACTGCGACTCGTTCCCGAATCCGAGCCAGACCGGCGGCGGCATCTACAAGTCGACCGATCGCGGCGACACGTGGGCGCGCGTCGGCGTCGCGATCGACTGCGTCCATTTCCTGTCGCTCGATCCGGCCACGCCGCAGCGACTCTTCGCCGGCACCTCGAACGGCAGCGACTACCGGACCGATGATGCCGGCCGCACATGGCGCGCCGCTTCCGGCCTGCTGCCGGTCTTCGACGTGGCCGCCGATCCGCTCGATCCAGCGCGGCGCTACGGCCTCGCACGCGATCCGGGCCTGCACTTCGTCACCAGCAGCGACAGCGGCGCGACCTGGTCGCGCGTCTCTTCCGAGGGACTGCCCGCGGGCGGACAGCAGCTGATCATCGATCCCGCCACGCGGCGTCTCTTCCTCCTCGGCCAGTCGTTCGGCCTCCATGTGAGCGACGACCTCGGACTGCACTGGCGGCGCGTCGACGCCGTGCCCGCCGTGTTCGCGTCGCCGGTGACGATGGCTGCCGCGGGCGACGTGCTCTACGTCGCGACGTCGCGCGGGCTGTATCGCGTGCCGATGTCCGATCCCGACGCGCCGGCCGTGATCCATCTCGGCGAGGCGGCGCCGCTGCGCGTCAGCGTCCAGCGCATCGCCCTCGATCCGAACGACGCGTCGACGCTCTACACGTCGGGGTACGAGGGGCACGGCATCCTGAACGCGTATCGCGTCTTCCGCAGCACCGACTCAGGCCGCACGTGGCAGCGCATCACCGCCGACGACGACATCGCGTGGCGGTATGCGCTCGCGGTCGATGCGGCGGGCGATCTCTACGGCGCCGATCGCCAGACCATGTGGCGCTTCGACAAAGCCACGCAGACGTGGGAGACGTGGCACGTGCCGGAGCTCGGCGGACCGACGCTCTTCCTCGCCAATCCGCAACGGGCCGGCTGGCTCTACGCGGCGAACAGCGGCGTCGCGAGCTACTCGACCGACGGCGGCCGCACGTGGACGCGCATGGAGCAGGTGCCGGGCGGCTTCTGGTCGCTCTCCATCGCCCCGAACGGCTCGGATCTGGTGGGCGGCAACAACGACGGCGCCTTCGCCAGCAGCGACGGCGGCGTGACCTGGCGCGCGCTCCCGACGGGCCGCTTCGTGACGAAGTCGATCGCCCTCGCGCCGTCGCGGCCGCAGACGATCTATCGCCTCTCGAACACCGCCGCGGGCGGGCTGCAGTCGGGCCTCTTCCGCAGCGACGACGGCGGCAATTCGTGGATCGCACTGCGCTGGCCGGGCGAACGCGAGGCCGCGGCGCCGATCGCCGTAGACCCGCGCGACCACCGCTCGCTCAGGATCGGCACGGCGCATTCGACCGACGGCGGCGTGACGTGGACGACCGAGCCCGCGCCGATGCCGACGCCGATCATCTGGCTCGGCTTCGATCGCGACGGCTCCACGCTCTTCGCCGTCGGCTTCGACCAGCAGATCTGGAGGGCCACCGTGCGCGGCGAGCGCCGGCGGGCCGTGCGGCGATAGCCCGCGGAAGCATGGCGATGCGTCCCTGTGACGTGGGGCCCGGACGGGTCCGGGCCCCACGCACTCATTCGCCCGATGACGGGCGAGGAGCTCCTCGCCTCGTCGGCGCTGACGGGCTCAGTCCTTGAGCCACTTGAAGAGGTACTGGCCGCCGGGCTTCATCGCCGTGGCGGCATCAGACACCGTGTACATCGGCGTGTGGGCGCCGAGGAACTTCGCCTTCCAGAGATTCAGGTGGCGGTTCTTGAAGACCTCGTACCCCACCTGCGAAACCGCGTAATTCTGCGAGTCCTGGCACTGCACCACCACGATCTCGTCGAGCTGAATCCCCTTCCACCACGTGATGCCCGGGGCCAGCTGCAGGCCGATCCTGATGTACTCGTCGCTGCAGGCATTGACCGTCACCTGGACGGCGATCTTGTCGCCGTCCGGGAGCTGAGTCTGGCCGTCGAGCTTCGCGAACGGGATCTGGAGGTGATTCGTGACGGGGAGTGTAGGGATCTCTGCAAACGCCTGGGACATAAAGCCTCCTTTACGGGGACGAATTCGGCTTCGGCGACGTTCAGACCTTCGTCCATTGGGCGTGAGGGCGAGGGGGAACGGCCGAGAGCTCTCCGTCCACCGCGAAGAACATTGTTCCGTACAGCCGTCATTGGCGTATTCCGCGTCACGACTCGGCGTGACTCGGTGCCGCGTGCAATCGGTACCGATCGGGAGTGTCGTTTGGAACGCACTATAATTCCGCGCCCGATGACCGACGAGCAGTTCCTCCGCGCCTTCGGCGAGCGCATCCGCGGCGAGCGTGCGCGGCGCGGGATGAGCCGGAAGCTGCTCGCCGATCATGCCGGGATCTCGGAGCGCTATCTCACGCAGCTCGAGAGCGGCAAGGGGAACGTCTCCATCGTCCTGCTGCGGCACATCGCCGCCGCGCTGAACCTGCCGCTGCCGCGGCTCGTCGAGGATGCGCCGCCGTCGCCGGAGCTCGAGCTGGTGCGGCAGTTCCTGTCGCGGCTCACGCCGGCGCAGCTTCGCGACGTGTACGAGTCGCTCACCGCGAAGGAGGCCAGCACCTCTCGCAATCAGCGCATCGCCCTCGTGGGGCTTCGCGGCGCGGGGAAGACCACGCTCGGCGCGAAAGTCGCGGAGGCGCGAAAACTCCCTTTTTTCGAGCTCGACCGCGAGATCGAGCGCATCTCCGGCACGGCCCTCGGCTCGATCCTCGAGCTCTACGGACAGCAGGCCTATCGCCGCTACGAGTTGCAGGCCTTGCAGGAGTTGCTGGCCGCGCAGCCGCGCTTCGTCGTCGCCACCGGCGGCAGCCTCGTCTCGGAGGCGGCCACGTACGAGCTGTTGCTGCGGAGCTGCTTCACGGTCTGGGTGCGCACCACGCCCGAGGAGCACATGCGGCGCGTGCTGGCGCAGGGCGACCTGCGCCCGATGAATGTGGGACGGGCTTCAGCCCGTCCGGGCGGGCTGAAGCCCGCTCCACATGGGCTGAAGCTCGCTCCACATCAGGCGATGGAGGATCTGAAACGCATTCTCGAGGAGCGGACCGAGCTCTACGGCCGCGCCGACCTCGTCCTCGACACCACCGGAGCCAAACCCGAAAAGTCGGTCCGGGAGTTGCTGAAAGCGATTCCGGAATTATAATTCCGCCTCACGTTTTGGAGTGTGCATGATCACTTTCGACCGTGACCCCGCCACGTATCAGCACTGGCGGCTCACCTTCGACGGCCCCGTGGCCACCCTCACCATGGACGTCAACGAAGACGCCCCCATCGGCGAGGGCTACAAGCTGAAACTGAACTCGTACGACCTCGGCGTGGACATCGAGCTGCGCGACGCGCTCGACCGCATCCGCTTCGAGCACCCCGAGGTCGGCGCGGTCGTCCTCGCCAGCGGCAAGGAGCGGATGTTCTGCGCCGGCGCGAACATCTACATGCTCGGCAAGGCCTCGCACGCCACGAAGGTGAACTTCTGCAAGTTCACTAACGAGACGCGCAACGGCATCGAGGACTCGAGCCGCAGCTCCGGCCTCAAGTTCCTCGCCGCCGTGAACGGCACCGCCGCCGGCGGCGGCTACGAGCTCGCGCTGGCCGCGGACGAGATCGTCCTCGTCGACGACCGCTCCTCCACCGTCAGCTTCCCCGAGGTCCCGCTGCTGGCGGTGCTCCCCGGCACGGGCGGCCTCACGCGCCTCGTGGACAAGCGCAGGATCCGTCGCGACCTCGCGGACGTCTTCTGCACGACGGCCGAGGGGCTGGGCGGCGCGAAGGCGAAACAGTGGGGTCTCGTCGATGAAGTGGTCCCGCCGCGACTCTTCCCGGAGAAGGTGCAGGAGCGTGCGAAAGCGCTGGCCGCGCAGACCGATCGTCCGAAGGACGCGAAGGGCGTGACGCTCACCCCGCTGCGCCGCGCCGTCGACGAGAACGGGATTCACTACGAGCACGTCGACGTGGCCATCGACGCGAACGCGCGCACGATCACCATCACCGTCAGCGCGCCGAATTCCGGCGAGGCCGACGAGCTCGACGCGATCCTCGGCCGCGGCGCGCAGTGGTGGCCGCTGGCCGTCGCGCGCGAGCTCGACGACGCGATCCTCCACCTCCGCACGAACGTGCGCGAGGGGGGCATCTGGATCATGAAGACGCGCGGCGATCTCGAGGCCATGCTGCGCATCGACCGCGCGCTCGACCGCCACAAAGAGAACTGGTTCGTGCGCGAGACGATCGGCTTCCTCCGCCGCACGCTGTCGCGCCTCGACGTCTCGTCACGCAGCATCTACGCGGTCGTCGATCAGGGCTCCTGCTTCGCCGGCACGCTGCTCGAGCTGGCGCTGGCCGCCGATCGCTCGTACATGCTGCTGGCCGAGGAAGACGCGCCGAAGGTGGCGCTGAGTGCGATGAACTTCGGGCCGTACGCGATGTGCAACGGCATGACGCGTCTCGAGACGCGCTTCGGCGGCGAAGTGATCATCGAGCGCGACACGCCCTTCGACGCGCAGGAAGCGATGGACCTCGGACTGGTCACGTTCGCGCCCGACGAGCTGGACTGGGAAGACGAGCTGCGCCTGGCCATCGAGGAGCGCGCGTCGCTCTCCCCGGATGCGCTGACCGGCATGGAAGCAAACCTCCGCTTCGGCGGACAGGAAACGCTGCAGACCAAGGTCTTCGGACGTCTGTCGGCGTGGCAGAACTGGATCTTCATCCGCCCGAACGCCGTCGGCGAACAGGGCGCACTCAAACTCTTCGGCAGCGGCACGAAGCCGAAATTCACCTGGGAACGAATCTAAGCCGGCACGGCCGGCAGCGCTGGTTGCCCAGGGCTTCGGCGCGCTCGTCGCCTGATTCACATCGACGCGGAGACCACATGGCTGACATCAACTACACCGACAAGATCCCCAACAACGTCGACCTCGCGAACAACCGCATCCTGCAGCGCGCGCTCGAGCACTGGCAGCCGCGCTTTCTCGACTGGTGGAAGGACCTCGGCCCCGAGGTCTTCCAGGCCAACGACGTCTACCTGCGCACGGCCACGTCGGTCGACCGCGAGGGATGGGCGACGTTCGGCATGGTCAAGATGCCGGAGTACCGCTGGGGGATCTTCCTGGCCGACTACGACCCGAACCGCACCATCGGCTTCGGCGACAACATCGGCCAGCCTGCGTGGCAGGTCGTGCCGGGCGAGCACCGCTCCACGCTGCGCCGCCTGATCGTGACGCAGGGCGACACGGAGCCGGCCTCGGTCGAGCAGCAGCGCGCCCTCGGACGCACGGCGCCCTCGCTCTACGACCTGCGCAATCTCTTCCAGGTCAACGTCGAAGAGGGACGCCACCTCTGGGCCATGGTCTACCTGCTCCACGCCTACTTCGGCCGCGACGGCCGCGAGGAGGCGGAAGGGCTGCTGGAGCGCCACTCCGGCGACGCCGACAAGCCGCGCATCCTGACCACGTTCAACGAGCCGATCAACGACTGGCTCTCGTTCTACATGTTCGCGTACTTCACGGACCGCGACGGCAAGTTCCAGCTCAAGGCGCTGGCCGAGAGCGGCTTCGATCCGCTCGCGCGCACCTGCCAGTTCATGCTCACCGAGGAAGCGCATCACATGTTCGTGGGCGACACCGGCATCGGCCGCGTCGTGCGCCGCACGGTCGAGGTGATGAACGAGCTGAAGACGGACGATCCGGCGAAAGTCCGCGCCGCCGGCGCGATCGACCTGCCGACGATCCAGAGGTACATGAACTTCTGGTTCAGCTCCGCCCTCGATCTCTTCGGCTCCGAGATCTCCTCGAACGCCGCGAGCTACTTCGCGAACGGCCTCAAAGGGCGTCCCGACGAGTCGCTCTATCCCGATCACGCCGCGAACGGCGAGTACACGCTGGACATGCCGGACGGCAACGGCGGCGTGAAGAGCGAGACGGTGTCGATGCGCAACGCGATGAACGAAGTGATGCGCGCGGCGTACATCCGCGACTGCGAGAACGGCGTGAAGCGCTGGAACGGCATCATCAAGAAGGGGGGCATCGACTTCGAGCTGCGCCTCCCCTCCCCGCGCTTCCGCCGCACCGTCGGCGCGTGGGCGAACGTTCCCACCGATCCGGCGGGCAACCCGATTCCGGCCGAGGTGTTCGCGGCGCGCATCGCGTCGTGGATCCCGGGGCCGGACGACCAGTCGTTCGTCGCCTCGGTGATGCACCCGGTGTACGAGGCGGGAAAAGTGGCGAACTGGATCGCGCCGCCGGACCGCGGGATCAACAACATGCCGGTGGACTACGAGTACGTGAGGGTGTAAACGCGCGTATCCTTCTCCGCGTCCACTCAACAAAAGGAGAGAACGCAGTGAAGAGACTCGTCGCCATCGCTCTGTTCATCGTCACCCTCGCCCCGGTCGTGGAAGCGGCACGCGTGCGCGTGAAGCGCGGGCCCGCGGGGCGGACGCGCGTCACCGTGACGCGTGGGTTCCCCATCCGCCGCACGCTGCCCACCGTCACCGTGCGCACGCGCACCGTGCGCGTCGCGCCGCGCGTCTATCTCGCGCCGGTCGCATTCACGGCCGTGGCCGTGGCGTCGCTGCCGAAGGACGTCTGGACCACCACGGAGATGCTCGACCGCGACGAGGGGTGGACTGACTTCACCATGGACGTCGACCGCCGCGGCACGCGGCTGCTCCTCGACATCGACCGCGGCACGGCGCAGCTCAGCTTCGCCGAGGTCGTGTTCGAGAACGGCGAGACGCAGGTCGTCGACTTCAACGACCGCGTGCACACGAACGGGATCTACGAGCTGGTCGACTTCCGCAGCGGACGCAAGGTCGATCACGTGCGGATCGTGGCGAAGGCGGATCGGGAGAACACCGCGGTGCGGCTGCACCTGGTGCAGTAACGCAGGGCGGGCGTCCGCCCGCCAAAAACAAAGTGGCCCCGGGGTCTCTTGTCCCCCGGGGCCGTTCTCAGCGCGTTGACATCAACAAGAGTGCATTCGCGCTAATGTTCGCCGCGGTGATCGATCGCATCACCGTGACCGGCTCCCCGACGTTGACATCCGCGATCGAGCGTTCGTCCGGGAACCGCTTGCCTCGAAGGCCTATCGCGCCACTCTCGGCCGCTGCTGCACGTTGACATCTGCGATAGAGCGTTCGTGCTTCAGCGAGCTTCAACGTAGGTCCGCGCCAGCGATTCGGCAAGGGATTTCGCTGTTACATTTTCGACGGATTTCCACAACCTTCCACAGCCCCCGTGCAACCACATCTGGGCATCCTCGCGCGAACGCGAGCAAAGGCAACGGCATGCGCTCGAGCGCGCCTGTCGAATCCCGGCCGCGCGGCTTCGTCACCTGAAAGAAGGGGTTCGTCACACCGCGATTGCGATCCCCAGTTCGGCCTTCGTACCGTGCCGTCCAAGGAGATTCGCATATGAGCAGATATGCAATGACGTTGTGTCGTATTTTCATGGTTGTATTCGCAGCGGTGTCCATCCACGCGCAGTGCGTGGAGACGATGCCGGTCGTCGAGAGGGGGCCGATCGCTCCGGACGGCGCACTGATCGCCTCTCAGTGCCTGGAGTCGTGCCCCAACCTGAGCTCGGCGCCGGTGTTCCTCCGTCACTGGCAGGACGCGTGGTTCCTCGACTGGATCGAGGTCTGGTGCCAGGGCGCCAACGGAGGGCAGGGCAGCGTGGCCCAGATCCCGTCGACGAGCACCTGCTGGAAGTGCGTCGAGGGATGCGCGGGCAGCAACTGCCCGCCGGGAGAGACGTGCCTGCCCAAGCCGGGCGTGGGGGGCAGCGACTGCCAGCGCTACGCCTGCGCGGACCCGACGAACTACATGGTCGTGGAGAACGCGCAGACGGGACAGCCGGAGTGCCGTCGCAGGACGTCCTGCCCGGGCTGCACGCCGACCTCGGTGACCATCACCGGCCCCACCGCGATTCAGCCCGGCACGAGCTGCACGTGGTCGGTCGACGTCCAGTCGTCGTGCCCCAGCTCCTCGTACATCTACCACTGGTACGCCGGGCCGCAATGGGTCGGCAACGGCACGAGCTACACCGGCGGCAAGCCGAACGGCACGCTGAACGGCTATCCGTGGCGTGTGCGGGTAGAGGTCGTCTACAACGGCGCGTTGGTGGGGAGCCACGAGATCCAGGTGAGAGAGTCGGCGAACGCGCTGGCGTGCTTCTACTGAGAATCGGGTGAAGGACAGGCAATCCTGCCTGTCCGAATGGGGGGACAGGCAGGATTGCCTGTCCTCCACTTTTTCAGTTCGCGCTGCGGATCTGCACGGACGTTTTCTCGAGCAGTTCCATCTCGCGCAGGATGGCGCGGACACGCGGCACCGCGTCCGCAGTCGAGTCGACCTCGACGGCGAGCGAGACGAAGCCCGCCCCCTCCCCGCGCTCGACCACCGTTCCCACGCGCTGCGCGACGAGTTGGTCTTCGACGGCGTTGCGGACGGCGACGTCCTCCACGCGCATCTTGAGCACGACCTGCTCCTTCGCGCGGACGGCGTTGATGGTCTCTTTGACGACCGCGGCCGTGGCGTCGCGCTCCTCGCCTTTGCAGGCAACGAACAGCAACGCCACGACCACGAGCACGTTTCTCATTGCAGCGGATTGCCGTCGGCGTCGATGAACTGCACCGGCCCGAGGTTCAGCTCGCGGATGCCCTTCTCGATCTTCGCGCGGTCGCCGACGATCACCCACACCAGGTTGTCGGGGCGGACGACGTTCACCGCGGCGGCGTTGGCGTCGTTCAGCGACAGCGCGCGCACGCGGCCGGCGTACGTGTCCCAGTAGTCGGTGGGCAGGTGGTACTGCACCATCTCCACGAGCGCGTTGCTGACCTGGTTCGCCGTCTCCCAGCGTCCCGGCAGCGACTGCGCGAGCAGCGTCTTGGCGTTGGCCAGTTCATCAGCGGTGAGTGTGCGGTCCTTCAGCACCTCGCGCAGCTCGCGCTGCACTTCCACCACCGACTCCTTCGTCTTGTCGGTCTGCACCGGCGCGTAGGCGATGAACATGCGCTGTCCCGCGGCGGCCGGCAGCATGCTCCCCGCGCCGTACGACCAGTGCTTGTCCTCGCGCAGGTTCATGTTCAGGCGCGACACGAACGCGCCGCCGAGGACGGTGTTCATGGTGGAGATGGCCAGGTCTTCGGGCGCGCTCTTCGGCGGCGCCACGACGCCGGCCAGGATCAGCGACTGCGCGGCGCCCGGCTTGTCGATCATGTAGACCAGCGGCTTCGCGTTCATCGTCACCGTGGCCACGTTTTTCTTCGGCACGTCGCCGCGCGTCCACGAGCCGAACAGCGACTCGAGCTTCGGCCGGATCTCGGCCATCGTGGTATCGCCGACGACGACCAGCGTGGCGTTGTTCGGCTTGAACCAGGTCTGGTGGAACTTCACCAGGTCGTCGCGCGTGATCTTCGCCACGGACTGCTCGGTGCCCGAGCCGGTCATCGGATTGGAGTACGCGTGTCCCTGTCCGTAGATGAAGCGCGGCATGACGCGCAGCGCCATCTGGAACGGCGACGCCTTCTCGCGCTGGATGCCGGAGATCTGCAGCTTGCGCAGGCGCTCGAGGTCATCCGCGGCGAACGACGGATTGCGCACCACGTCGGCGTACAGCTTCAGCGAGTCGTCGAGCTGCGTCTTCAGCGCGTTCAGGCCGACGAAGGTGGTGTCGATGTTCGAGCCGGTGAAGAGATTCGCGCCGAGGCGCGCCAGCTCGGTGGAGATCTCGATGGCGTCGAGCGTCCTGGTGCCCTCGTCGAGCATGTTGCCCGCCAGCGCGGCGGTGCCGGGCGTCGCGAGCTGATCGCTGGCGTAGCCGGCGTCGAGGACGAGGTTGAAGTTGACGGTCGGGACGCCGTGGCGCTCGGCGACGATGAGGTTCAGTCCATTCGACAGCGTGGCGCGGTCGACTTTCACGAACTGCGGCGCCGGCGGCTCGGCCACCGGGGGAACGCTCTTGCGATCGGCGCCGGTCGACGCCGGCTGGTAACGCGGGAACGGCAGGATGGTCAGCGTGTAGTCGCCGTCGCTCAGCCACTCCCTGCCCACCTTCTTCAGATCCTCGGCCACCGCTTTCTCGATCCAGCCGAGGGTCTGCTTGTACGAGTCGGGGCTGCCGCCGTAGACGAAGCTGCGCGCCAGGATGTCGGACTTGCCGCCGAAGCCGCCGATGCGCTCCGCGCCGCGCACGAAGCGCGCGAAGTACTGCGTGCGCACGCGGTTCATCTCGGCGGCGGTGGGACCGTCGCGGAGCAGGCGGGCCACTTCCTCGTCGATCGCTTTCTCGAGCTTGGCCACGTCGGCGTCGGCCTTGCCGGTGACGTCGATGTAGAAGAGGCTTCCGATCTCGCGCGAGTCGATGAACGCGCTGACGTTGCTCGCGGTCTGTTCGTCGTACACCAATCGCTTGTAGAGACGCGAGGCTTTGTCGCTGACGAGGACGTCGGAGAGGAGGTCGAGCAGCGCGCCGTCGCGCGTGGTCGAGGCGGGGATGTTCCACACCTTGAAAATGCGCGGCTGCGGCACCTGATCGTGCGCGACCTGGCGCTGCGATCCCTCGCGCTTCGCCACCCACGACTTGAAGTGCGCGACCGGCGGTCCCGGCGGGATGTCGCCGAAGTATTTCTCGACGCGCGCCTTGATGTCCTCGGGATTCACATCGCCGGCCACGACGAGCACGGCGTTGGCCGGTCCGTAGTAGGTGCGGAACCATTCCTTGACGTCGTCGAGCGAGGCCGCGCCGAGGTCTTCGAGCGAGCCGATGACGGTGTGCGAGTACGGATGGTTCGACGGCCAGACGGCCTTGGTCACCAGTTCGTCGGCAATGGCGTACGGCTCGTTGTCGCCCTGCCGCTTCTCGTTCTGCACGACGCCGCGCTGCTCATCGAGCCGCGCCTGGTCGATGGCGCCGAGGAGATGCCCCATGCGGTCGGACTCGAGCCAGAGCACCTGATCGAGCGCGGAGAGCGGCACGTTCTGAAAGTAGTTGGTGCGGTCTTCGTTGGTGGTGCCGTTGAGGTCCGTGGCGCCCACTTTCTCCAGCGCCTTGAACCAGTCGTTGTTGAAGTTCTCGCTGCCGTTGAACATCAGATGCTCGAAGAGGTGCGCGAAACCGGTCTTGCCGGGCTTCTCGTTCTTCGAGCCGACGTGGTACCAGATGTTGACCGCGGCGATGGGCGCCTTGTGGTCTTCATGGACGATGAGGGTCAGGCCGTTGTCGAGGGTGTACAGCTTGTACGGGATGTCGACGCGCGGCACCGGCGTCGGGTCGGGTTGATGTTTGGTCGTCGCGAACAGCGGCATCGCCGCGATGAGGGCGATGGCGGCGAAGAGCTTTGTGAAACGCATGGGTCGTTCCTCCGGAGAGGAACCATATCGCGTCAGCGCGGCGCCAGCCGTAACACTTTGCCGTTCGGGACGTCCGTCACGACGTAAATCGCGCCATCCGGCCCCTGGGCCACGTCGCGGATGCGCTCGTCGAGCTCGCCGCCGAAGCGCTCCTCGCCCGTGACGCGGCCGTTGCGCAGCGTGAGACGCACCAGCGCGCCGGGCTGCAGCGAGCCGATGAAGAGACTCCCTTTCCACGCCGGGAACGCATCGCCGGTGTAGAAGAGCGCGCCCGACGGAGCGATGACCGGATCCCAGTAATAGACGGGCTGCTCCATCCCCGCCTTCGCGGTGCCGGTGCCGATCTTCGCGCCGGAGTAATCGACGCCGTAGGTGATCACGGGCCAGCCGTAGTTCTTGCCGCGCTCGGGGCGATTGAGCTCGTCGCCGCCGCGCGCGCCGTGCTCGATGGTCCACAGCTCGCCCGTGTCCGGATGCAGCGCCGCGGCCTGCACGTTGCGGTGGCCGTAGCTCCAGATCTCGGGACGCGCGTCGGCGTTGCCGAGGAACGGGTTGTCTTTCGGGATGGTGCCGTCCTTGTTGATGCGCACGACTTTGCCGAGCAGCGACTGGAGGTCCTGCGCCTGCTCGCGGTAGCGCATGCGGTCGCCCTGCGTGATGAACATGGTGCCGTCGCGGCGGAAGACGATGCGCGAGCCGAAGTGGCCCGACCCGGCGACTTTCGGCTGCTGGCGATAGATGACTCTGACGTCGGTGAGTCCGTTGTCGCCGAGGACCGCGCGGGCGACGGCGGTGCCGGCGTTGCGGTTGTCGTCCGGCTCGGAGAAGGAGAGGTAGATGGTCTTGTTCTGCGCGAAGCCCGGGTCGAGCGCGACGTCGAGCAGACCGCCCTGCCCCTGCGCGAGGACGCGCGGGACGCCGCTCAGCGGCGCGGAGAGCTTGCCCGCTTTGTCGACGATGCGCAGCCGCCCCGGACGCTCGGTGACGAGCAGGCGCCCGTCCGGCAGGAACGCCAGCGCCCACGGATGTTCGAGTCCGCTCGCGTACGTGGTGACGCGCCCCGGCGCGGCTTTGGCGGCGGGGGTGGCGGAGCGGGGCGCGGTCTGCGCGTGCAGCGTGGCGGTGAGGAGCAGCAGGGCAACGACACGGATCATGTCCGGGATGCTTTCACGATCCGCACCGGCCTCCAACTCCACGAAGG
>DASUSL010000044.1:0-3068 GCA_036375135.1 Thermoanaerobaculia bacterium
CGCACGGCGCTCGCGACCGCACGTGCCTCAATCAGCGCTGCCGGCCGTGCCGGCCCGCCGGAGGCCCCCGGTCGTTCCCTCGTGTATGCCGACGCGTAGGCGCTCAGCGGAACACGCGCTCGTGCGCCCGCTCCACGTCGATCGACTCCACGCCCTCTTTCCGTCCGGCCGTGTAGACCGCCACCACGTCGAGGCTCTGCGCGCTCTCGATGACCAGGAAGCCCTCGAAGCCGTGGACCGGCGGCGGGCCGAACTCCTTCACGCGGCTGCAGTCGACGCGCGTGGCCTGATCGGGCTTGAGCGTGTCGTTGAGGAAGTCCGTGATCTGCGGCGGATCGACCTCCGTCGACGTGGCCATCGCGAGCTTCATCCGGAAGCGCACCGGCCGCGGGTTGGGATTGTGGATGTTCACCGCCGTCGCATACGACCCTGGCAGAAACGAGGGCGTCTGCTGCGACGTCCCGGGGATGTTGCTCGTGCAGATGAACTTCACCGCGTATTGAAACCGGAACCGTCTTGTAATCGCCATGCGAGCAAGATAGGTCGGGGACGGATTTCCGGCAACATCACCCTTTTTCCCGCCGCGTCGCAAAGAGGACGTAGCCGGCCGCCGTCAGCAGCAGGAAGAAGCCGAACGCCGGCCAGCGCGGCTGCGCTCCTTTGAGGTGGTGGAGGATGGTGTAGCTGTACGGCCACCAGGCGGCCACTTTCGACGAAACCGCCGCCAGCGCGCCGATCCAGGCCATGAAGCCGACGCCGATGGGGATGAGGAAATTGTGAAAGCGCAGCGCCATCAGGTATTGCGCGGCCACGATCGGCAGCGTGTCGACGAAATAGAGCGCGTTCACGCGCCACAATGGCAAATCGAGAAATGACCCTTTCGGATATGGCACGCCCGGCACGAGTGCGTACGGAATCATGCCCGCGGCGTAGATGCCGGCCGTGAACAGCAGCAGGTATTGCAGCAGCATCACCAGCACCACGGCCAGCTTGGCCAGAAAGATCGAGGCCGCACTCACCGGCAGCGTATGCACCTGTTTCCACGCATTGCTCTTGAACTCGAGCTGCGCGATGAGGCTCGTGGCCAGGATGGCGCCGAGGGGAAGAAAGAAAACGGCCACCGATTCCCAGCAACTGCGCCAGAGTTGCGGCCAGAAGGCATCCATTGCATAAAGCTTCGGCAGCGCCTTGTGCTGGATCAGGCGCGCGATGATGACGACGACCGGCGTGAAGAGGCTGCCGCCGAGGACGAGCGTGGAGGCGAAACTGCGCTTGCGTTTCAGCCATTCGCTTTGAAGGACGTGGATGAACACGGCTACTCCCGCACCAGATTGAGAAAGATCGTTTCGAGGTCGTTGCGCACGGTGCGGATCTCGTAGACGTCGAGATTGCGTGCCGTCAATTGGCGGTTCAGCGCCGCAATGCGCTCGTTCGTCAACGCCGGGAGGACGATTTCGCCTTCGTCCACACACGCGGCAATGCCCTGCTGGGCAATGGTGCCGACGGCCGTGGCATTGTCATTGGTGGCAATTCGCACAGTGGGTACTTCCTGTCGCCGCAATTCGTCGATCGTCCCCTGAAAGAGCAGTCTTCCTTTGCCGAGGATGCCGAGGTGCGTGACGACGCGCTCGATTTCCGGCAGTAAGTGACTGGAGACGAGAATCGTGCAGCCGTGACTGCGATTGAGCTCGATCAATAAATTGCGGATCTCGATGATCCCCTCGGGGTCGAGGCCGTTCGTCGGCTCGTCCAGGACGATCAGCGACGGTTTGTGCAGCAGGGCCGCGGCGATGGCCAGCCGCTGGCGCATGCCGAGGGAGAATTGTTTCGCGCGCTTGCTGCCGGTGTGTGCGAGGCCGACCAGTTCCAGCACCTCCCGGATCCGCGTGGGCGGACATTGATGCACGATCTGCAGGAGGCGCAGGTTCTCCGCGGCGGTCAGATGGTCATAGAGCGACGGGCTCTCGATGAGCGAGCCGACCTGGCGCAGCACGTCTTTAGTGAATGGCTTGCCGAGGATGCGGATCTCGCCGCGCTGCGTCTTCAATAAGCCGAGGAGCAGGCGCAGCGTGGTCGTCTTTCCCGCGCCGTTGGCGCCGAGAAATCCGTAGATGCTCCCATGCGGGACCTGCAGGCTCACGCCGCGGAGGACGTCGTGATCGGCGAAGCGATGATGGAGATCCGCGGTTTCGAGGGCGAGCATTGAGTTTAAGTAAGAGTTAAATTAATCTCCCATTGTGAAAGAGTCAATAGCCGTCCAGCAGCACAGTGCGCGCATGCGCCGCTTCGTCACCGTTCTGTGGACCGTGTCGCTCGCGCTGGTGGTGCTGGAGCGCTTCAGCAACGTCACCATTGAACTGTTCCGCGGCGGCTTCGCGGACGAGGCGTGGCGGGCGTGGGGGTGTCAGGCGGTGTCCGCGTTCCCGGAGGGCTTGTTCCTCCTGGGATTGTGGTGGGTGCGACAGACGCTGGCGGCATTCGCGCGCGCGGAGTTGTTCGCGGCGCCGATCGCGCGCATGCTCGAGCGCGTGGGGCTTCTCCTGGCCTGCGGTGCGGCGGCGCGCATTTTCCTCGTGCCGGGTGCCTGCCGGCTCCTGGGATTCGACTCCGGCTACTGGATTGCCTTCGACGCGGCGAGCCTCGTCCTCGGCGCGATCGGCCTGGCGCTCAAGGCCATCGCCGGCGTGCTGCGGCACGCCTCCACGATCCAGTCCGAGCTCGACGAGATCTTCTGATGCCGATCGTCATCACCATGGACGCCGTCCTCGCCGCCCGCAAACTCAAGGCGAAACAGGTCGCCGAGATGATCGGCGTCAGCGAGACGCACCTCTCCCTCTTCCGCTCCGACAAGGTGCGCGGCGTACGCTTCTCGACCCTGGCGCGCCTGTGCGCGGCGCTGGAGTGCCAGCCAGGCGACCTGCTCGCGTACGAGGAGGGGGACGAGGAGGAGTAGCGGAGCGCCGCCGTCTCGGCGGCTGCCGCGGCGGCGTCCTCGCCGCCGCGCTGTGCGCGGGCGAGACGCCCGCGCGGCAGCCGGCGGAGACGCCGGCGCTCCGCTCACGCGCGGC
>DASUSL010000045.1:0-13506 GCA_036375135.1 Thermoanaerobaculia bacterium
GTCTTCTTCACCGTCGGATCGGGCACCGGCACCGCGGAGAGCAGCGCCTTGGTGTACGGATGCAGCGGGTCGTCGTACAGCGCGCGACGGTCGGAGAGCTCCATCACCTTGCCGAGGTACATGACCGCGACGCGCGTGGAGATGTGCTCGACCACCGAGAGATCGTGGGCGATGAAGAGATACGTCAGCCCGAGCTCGGCCTGCAGATCCTGCAGCAGGTTGACGACCTGCGCCTGCACCGAGACGTCGAGCGCGGAGACGGGCTCGTCGAGCACGAGGAACTTCGGGTTCGTGGCCAGCGCGCGCGCGACGCCGATGCGCTGCCGCTGCCCGCCCGAGAACTCGTGCGGATAGCGCTTGCGGTAGTCGGGGCTGAGTCCCACTTTTTCGAGGAGCTGCGCCACGCGGTCCTGCCGCTCCGACCCGCTCATGCCGCCGTGGATGATCAGCGGCTCGGCCACGATGGTGCCGACGGTCATGCGCGGATTCAGCGACGCATACGGGTCCTGAAAGACGATCTGCATGTTGCGGCGCATGCGGCGCATGTCGCCGGTGTTCAGGGCGAGGACGTTCGTGTTCTCGAATTCGACCGTGCCGCTGGTCGGCTCGATGAGGCGGAGGATGCAGCGTCCGACGGTGGTCTTGCCGGAGCCCGACTCGCCGACGAGGCCGAGCGTCTCGCCGCGCGCCACGCCGAAGCTGATGCCGTCGACCGCCTTCACGTGCGCCACGACGCGCGCCAGTACGCCGCGCTTCACGGGAAAGTATTTCTGCAGATCGCGCACGACGAGCAGCGGCTCGCCGAGGCCGAGCGGCACCTTGGGCGTCTGCTGCGGCGCCGACTCTTCGCGCGGATCGTGCGTCGGCTTCGCGTCGCGGTCGATCTGCCGCGCGGTCTGGTCGGCGGTCGTGGTCAGTCCGCCGGTGATGGCCGGGGCGACTTTGTCGTCGCCGGGGATGAACGGCTTATCGGGCACGCGGCTTCTCCTCCATGCGCTCGGGATCGGCCTGGTCGCCGTGGAGATAGCAGCGCGCGCTCTGTCCCGCGCTGACCGGCATCAGCGCCGGCTCGTTGCCGAGGCAGATGTCCATGACGTCGGGACAGCGCGGGTTGAACTTGCAGCCGCGCGGGAGATTCGTCAGCGGCGGCACCATGCCCGGGATCGTGGCCAGACGTCCCGGCGGCGGGTTGTACGGCGAATACGCCTCGGCCTCGGTGCGCGGCGCCGCTTCTTCCGCAACCGCCTTCTCGATGCTCGGCAACGATTTCAGGAGGCCGCGCGTGTACGGATGCGCGGGGTTGGCGAAGAGCTGAGTGACCGGCGCCTCTTCCACCACGCGGCCCGTGTACATGACCACGATGCGCTCGCAGAACTCCGCGACCACGCCGAGGTCGTGCGTGATGAGCAGCACGGCCAGCCCGAGCTTCTTCTGCAGGCTGGCCAGCAGCTCCATGATCTGCGCCTGGATGGTCACGTCGAGGGCGGTGGTCGGCTCGTCGGCGATCAGCAGCTCCGGATCGCACGAGAGCGCGATGGCGATCATCACGCGCTGGCGCATGCCGCCGGAGAGCTGGTGCGGATAGTCGTGCAGGCGCTTGTGCGGATCGGGGATCGACACGAGCTCCAGCATCTCGCCGGCCTGCTTCCACGCGTCTTTCTTCGAGACCTTGCGGTGGATGCGGATCGCCTCCGCCACCTGCGCGCCGATCTTGAAGACGGGGTTCAGCGACGTCATCGGCTCCTGGAAGACCATGGCGATGTCGTTGCCGCGGACCTCGCGCATCTCCTTTTCGGACATCTTGGCGAGGTCGCGCCCCTTGAAGAGGATCTGACCGCCGGTGATCTTGCCCGGCACGGAGACGAGCCGCATGATCGACTGCGCCGTGACGCTCTTGCCGCAGCCCGACTCCCCGACCAGGGCGACCGCTTCGCCGCGGCGGACGTTGAAGGAGACGTTGTCGACCGCGTCGACGGAACCGTCGGCGGTATAGAAGGTGGTGCGGAGGTTTTTCACCTCCAGTAATGCCTCGGCCGGATCCACGTCGAGGTCGGCGACGCGAGCCCCGGTCATTCCTGGTACTGACACGGGGGCGGATGGTAGCAAGAAGGATGACAGGCGGCTCAGGCTTCTTCGGGGTGGACGGCGGGCGGGCTGAAGCCGCGCCCCACATGGAGCGCGCTCCTCGCGATGTGCGCGCCGAACGTAGGACAGGCTTCAGCCTGTCCCGGTGCAGCCTGCGCGGCGTGTCCCTCGCGAGCGCGGGGCGGGCTGAAGCCGCGCCCCACATGGGGCGTGGTCGTCGGGGGCATGGTCAGCGGAGGAGGGGGCGGGGGGCGGCTTGGCCTTCGGGTTGCCAGAGCACGAGCTGTCCTTTCTCGGTGCGGCCGACGAGCTCTTCGCTGGCGCCGTAGCGGACGAGGCGCGGGTCGGCGCCGAGGTGCGGCGTCGGGCCGCGCACGCCGTCGAGCTTCCGCACGATGACGCCGCGGTTCACGTCGACGACGAGCATTCCGTGGCGCGTGGTCAGGAGGACTCTCCCTCCCTCCACCTCTCCGGTGATCCAGAGTCCCGGCGTTCCGGGCAGCGTGAGCTCGTGGCGGCGCACGCCGTCGGGTCCGTAGAGGTGCACGCGGGCCGCGCCCTTTGCGAACGCGGCCGCGACGACGCTGCCGTCGTGCAGCATCGACGCGGCGCCGTAGCGCTCCGCGTCGAGCGTGGCGATCGCGGCGCCGCTGCGTGCGTCGGCGATGACGTTCGGGCCGCGCACGAACATGCGCGTGCCGTCGCCGGAAACGGAGACCGAGTTCCGCAGCGCCGCGGACAGCGGGCTCCCGGTGCGCGTCAGCCTGCGCGTGCGCAGGTCGAGCTCCGCGATGCGCAGCGGCGGCGTCTCGACGACGCGCAGCAGATCGCTGGTGACGAAGTACATGCTGGCCTGCGAGCGCGAATCGAAGCCCGCCGCGGAGCCGGCGATCCGCCCCGTGGCCACGTCGTACACCGTGACCGTGCGGCCGTTGTCGATGGCCACGCGCGCGCCGTCGCCCGAGAGCACCATGCGCGAGGAGAGGCTGGCCAGGATGCCGGTGGCGCGTCCGTTCACGTGCAGCTCGAGCTGGCGCACGCGGAACAGTCCCGACGGCTGGAGCCACGCCAGCACCTTGCCGTCCTGCGACGACTCGATCCCCCACCACGGCGGCGTGGCCACGCGCTCGTAGCTGCCGGTGGTGCGGTCGAGCAGGAACGTGCTCTGGTAGTCGCCGCGGCCGGCCGCGGTGCCGGTGACCAGCACCTTCGTGCTGCGCGGCGCCTGCTCGACGCTGGCGACCGTCTGCAGGTCGGCCGGCTTCGCCGAAACCAGCCAGGCGACATAGCTGCCCGCCACGAGCAGGACCACGCCGATGCCCGGCCAGAAGAAGCGCGAGAAGGCGGCGTGGCTGCGGCGGATGTCGGCGCGGCCGCGCTCGAGCTGCCACACCGGCGCGATGGCCAGCACGGCCAGCATCGCCGCGGCGATGCCGAGGGCCAGCCACTTCGTCACCTCCACCGCGCCGCCGAGGACCACGGGCCAGACCAGCAGCAGCAGCGCGCCCACCGCGACGACGGCGAAGAAGAAGTCCAGCGCGAGCAGCAGGGAGCGCGAGCGCACGACGGTGGCGAAGGCGTGGCTGACGAGGAACAGCACGGCGATGCCGAGCGCGGAGACACCGAGTACCGACGTCTCGCCGAGCCAGTAGTTCTTCCACGCCCCGCCGCCGGCGAGCATGGCCGGGACGGCGATGATGGCGAAGGAGAGCAGGCAGGTCAGCAGCGCGGCGGACGCTTTTCCGAACCAGAGCGCGGCGGGATGCAGCGGCTTCGCGAACCAGAACGACATGCGCCGCTCGGCGAGGTCGCGCACGATCACCGAGCCGCCCGTGGCCAGCGCCACGGCGGCGCCGACGCAGATGGCCAGGAAGCCGCCCACCATGGCGATGACGTCGGCGCGGTGTGCCTGCGCCGCGGGGAGCAGCGTCGCCAGGAACGGCACGCAGGCCAGCACCGCGCAACTGACGAAGAGCCGCGTCCTGCCGCGCAGCTCGCGCGTGAAGAGGGCGATCGCGGCGCTCATCGCTGCTCCTCCCCCGCCACGCTGATGAAGATCTCCTCGAGGGTCATGGGCGTCGACTCCGACGCCTCCGAGTCGCGGCGCAGCCGCTCGAATGCAACGTCGTCGTAATCGGTCACGATGGCCTCCGTTCCGCTGCCCCAGGCCCGCGTCGATGCCGCGGTCATGGCCAGCGCCGCCGGCGCACCGGCGTAGCGGACGCGCCGGAAGCGCGACTTGAGCGCCTCCAGCTCGTCGTCGAGCACGAGCTTCCCGTCCTTGATCACGCCGACGCGGTCGGCGAGCGTCTCGATGGCGGAGAGGTCGTGCGTGGTGATGAGCACCGTCAGGCCGCGCTCGGCCATGTCGGCGATGACTTCTTCGAAGAGCGACTTGCGCGCGACGACGTCCAGGCCGAGGGTCGGGTCGTCGAGGACGAGCAGCTCGGGCGAGGTGGCCAGCGCCAGTGCCAGCGCGACCTGCTTCTTCTGTCCTTTCGACAGCTCGCCGTAGCGCGCATTCGCGGCGACGCCGAAGCGCCCGAGGCGCTCGTCGAGCGCGCTCTGCGTCCAGCGCGAATAGAGGCGCGACGAGAGCGCGGCCAGGTCGCGCACGCGCAGCTCGGGCGGTGCGTCCGCTTCCTCCGAGACGACGCCGATGCGGTCCATGAGCCGCGTGCGGTGCCGCCAGACGTCTTCTCCGAAGAGCGTCACGCGGCCGCGCGCCGGCTCGAGCATGCCCAGCATGGCCCGCACGAGCGACGACTTGCCGGCGCCGTTGCGCCCGAGGAGCGCGTAGACCGAGCCGGGTGCGACGGAGAGCGTCACTCCGTCGACGGCGGTCTTCTTTCCGTAGCGGACGGTCACTCCGTCCGCGGCGATGACGCTCATGCCTTCCTCCTGTGCTCGCGGACGAGGCGCTCGTAGCTTTGCTCGAGCTCTCCGCGGGCATCGTCGATGGTGGCGCCGACGGCGAGCGCGGTCCCGGCATAGCGGGTGGCCGCGTCGCGCAGCGCCTCGTTCTTGGCCGACTTCCGGAGCTGCTTCGGCGCTTCGGCGACGAAGGTCCCCTCGCCGCGCCGGACGGCGAGGACGCCCTCGTCCGTGAGCCGCTGGTACGCGCGCGCCACCGTGTTCGGGTTGACGCGCAGCGTCTGGGCGAGCTCGCGGACGGAGGGGACGCCGGCGCCCGGCTCGAGGATCCCGAGGGAGATCATCCGGCGCATCCCCTCCTCGATCTGTTTCCAGATCGGCGAGGCATCGGTGGGGTGGATGTCGAACACTACTGGAGGCTCCAGAAACGGGTCAGCCAGCCGCTCTCGCTGGTCATGACGGCGTCGTCGTCCAGCGACTTCGCGATGCCTTTCTGCGACCAGGAGGCCTCGTCGAAGCTGCCGTCCGCGCCGCTGCTGACGAGGCGGAAGCCGTCGCCGGTGCGCTCCCAGCGGTAGGCGCGGCCCCAGGCGTCGTGCACCGGCGCCACGGCCATGTACTTTCCTTCGAGTGCCTTGCGCAGCTCGTCGATGTTCGCGGCGGCGGGATAGGCGCGGTGGTCTTTGGCGTAAGCCTCGAGGGCCGTGCGCCAGGAGGTCATGTCGGACATGGTCCAGCGGGCGCGCTCGCCGTCGGTGGGGGCGTAGCTGCCGGCGAGGACGGAAGAGGAGGAGGTCAGGAGGGCCAGGGCGAGGAGGATGGTCTTTTTCATGATGCGTCTCCGATTCACTGTATTAGATGACTAATACAGTAGGTCGGTGACGGAGCTCTGTCAAGGCCCTCGCAAAATCTTTTGGAGTGCGGCAGCGACCAGCTGCCGCTTTCGAATGCCGCAGCGAAGCTGCGGCGGGCGGGGCTATCGCCGCCTTGCAAAGCGACAGCGACCACTTGCGAGCCCGTCGTCGTACGCGGCCTCCGCGACGCGTTTGCCGTACTGCGGTGGGTGTGTCCCGCAGGCGTGGGCGCCCGGAGGCGCGGGCCGGGCCCGGCTCGCGCTCCGTCGGCCCGCCAAACGAAACATGCCGGCAGAGAGACCGGTGCGATAATTGTCCGTCCTTCAGCAATTCAACAACATGAGAATTACCAAGGGCGTGTCTTTAGGACCGTACCAGATCCTGAGCCGCATCGGTGCGGGCGGCATGGGGGAGGTGTGGCGCGCGCGCGACGCGCGCATCGGTCGCGACGTCGCCGTCAAAGTGCTGCCGGACGTCTTCGACGAAGAGTCGGTGAAGCGCTTCGAGCAGGAGGCGCGGGCGGCGGGATCGCTGAGCCATCCGGGCCTGGTGACGATCTTCGACGTCGGGACGACCGGCGAGTGGCCCTACATCGTGATGGAGATGCTCGAGGGCGAGACGCTTCGCGATGCGCTCGGCGACGGCGATCCCGCGACGCCGCTGCCGCCGCGCAAGGCGGTCGACTATGCGGCCCAGGTGGCCACGGCGCTGGCGGTGGCCCACGAGCAGGGGATCATTCACCGCGATCTGAAGCCGGAGAATCTCTTCATCACGTCGGACCGGCGGGTGAAGATTCTCGACTTCGGCCTGGCCAAGCTCGCGTCGGACGCGCAGGACGCGGACGGGCGCAAGCGTTCGTCGGCGCATCTGACGGGCGCCGGCATCGCCGTCGGCACGCCGGCCTACATGTCGCCCGAGCAGGTGCGCGCCCACCGCGTGGATCCGCGCACCGACATCTTCTCCCTCGGTGCGGTCCTTTACGAGATGCTGACCGGCAAGCCGCCGTTCCAGAGGTTTTCCGCGATCGAGACCATGCACTCGGTGCTCAACAGCGAGCCGCCCCCTCTCGAGGAGGTCGTTCCCGAGGTTTCGCCCGCGCTCGCGGCGCTCGTGCATCACTGCCTCGAAAAAGATCCGCGCGACCGCTTCCGGTCGGCGCAGGATCTCGCCTTCCAGTTGCGCAACCTGCCGGAGATGCTGCAGACCAGCGGCTCCGGCATGCGCGCCTCACCGAGAACAGGGAAATCGCGGCCCTCCCGGACGTGGATGCTCGTCGCGCCGATCGTGCTCGCGGCCGCGGCGGGAGGATTCGCGGTTCGCGCGCTGCGCCTGCCCGAGCCGCCGGCGGTGGAGCGCGTGTACAAGCAGCTCACCTTCGCCGAGGGTCTCGAGACCGATCCGACGATCGCTCCCGACGGCAAGTCGTTCGCCTATGCCCTCGCCCATACGGGCAATCGCGACATCTACATACAACGAGTGGACGGACGGGCCGCGATCAACATCACCGCTGATTCTCCGGATGACGAATCGGAGCCGGCGTTCTCTCCGGACGGATCGAAGATCGCCTTCCGCTCCGAACGCGACGGCGGGGGGATCTTCGTGATGGGGGTGACGGGAGAGTTGGTGCGGCGGCTGACGAAAGGCGGACACGATCCATCGTGGTCTCCCGACGGCACACGGATCGTCTTTTCCACCGTCGGCGTTCCGTTCGGGCCGCAGTTTCACAGGTCCGATGGGAATCTGCGGATTGTCGATACGCGCGATGGCACGAGCCGGCTTCTGGTCGACTACCACGCGCCGGGCGTCGAGACGGACGCGCTCCAGCCGACCTGGTCTCCGCACGGAAAGCGGATCGCGTTCCGGGGCGTGTCCAGGACCGATAGCCGGTGGCACATCTGGACCATCGACCCGGACGCGCAACAGCCGATGAAGACGCTCGTCCGAGCGACGTCCGATAACGCACTTCACTGGAATCCGGTCTGGTCACCCGACGGCCGATTCCTCTACTTCGGCAGCGATCGCGACGGAACGTTGAACCTGTGGCGCATCGCGATCGATGAGACGACCGGTAAGCCGGAAAGCGAAAAGCCGGAGCCGATCTCGTTGCCGGCCTCCTTCAGCGGCAGCTTCAGCATGTCGCAGCGCGGCGAGCTGCTCTTCAACACGCTGAACCGTTCGTACCGATTGCTCGGGCTGCCATTCGACGCCGGCAGCGGCAGAACCGGCGAGCCGCGCGTATTGTTCGGCGGTGCCGAGGAGATCCTGACGTTCGAGCCGTCGCCGGATGGACAAGCGGTTGCTTACACGACCGGGGGAGCGCAGGAGGACCTGTTCGTCGTGAATATCGACGGCACGCGGCTGCGGCAGTTGACCAATGACCCGGCCAGAGATCGCGGCGTCACCTGGTCTGCCGATGGGAAGACCCTCTACTTCTACTCCGATCGGAAAGAGACCTATCAGATCTGGCGGATCCAGGCGGATGGCAGCGACCTCGCCGCCGTGACGGACAGCGCGGACCTGAAGCGAGTGGGAGCATCGTCCATCTACACGCCGATCGCGTCTCCGGACGGACGCATGCTCGTGGCGCAGACGAACCGCGAGTCCGTGTTCGTCCACCTGGGGGGTCGGTCCGGACAACGTCTCGAGCGGATTCCTGCACCGGTGGCCCTTTCGCGGTGGTCGCCGGATGGCACACGTCTCGTCGGGGTCGACTCACGCCGGCAAATGGTCATCTATTCGCCGGGGGCACGGCGTCTCGAACACTTCGCCGTCCCGGGCTCGAATCGGCAGTGGCTCCCTGACGGCCGCCATGTCGCGACCTTCGGGAGACCAGCATCAGCATTGTCGATCTCGCCACGCACCGTCTGAAGACCAGCGCATTCACGTTGCCGCCCGGCGTCGACATCAGCGCGGTTCCGCCCCGCCTGTCGAGGGACGGCGCGACCCTTTACCTGAGACAGACGCTGGTGCAAGGCGACGTCTGGCTCATGCGCCCGGGCCGGGAATGACGTTTTTGTGGGTATGTAATTCCCCCCGGCGAACACTCCTCGAATGAGGGCTTCCGGCCTACCTTCACGTTCGACAAAAAGAGAGGAGCTGAATGGCCAGAATCAGAGACCTGGGCATCAATGCCCTTCCCATCACGATACGACCTCTCGAGATCGGTCCCGGTGCCGTCGCCGGGCAGCCGGTCGCACAAGCGACACCCTATCTGGCGTGCAATCCATCAGGTTGCGAACTGTGTCCATGTGGGGAGAACAGCACGAGGGGCGATACCTCACTCGCCTGCGAAGGCGTGACCCAAGGCGTACCGGCGAACAAGGAGCCGGCGCACGGGTACGACGCCAGCGGCTTCACGCTGGAGGCGGTCGCAGAGCTCAGACAACAACTTCAGACGCGGCGAAAGGAGCTGGATCACTAATGGCGGACCGGAAGCCCGTCACGTGGACTTGAACCTGAACGAGCCCTTCGTCCTCGGGCAGGATGTGCTCCTGATTCCGTGCGCGGAGCTGAGCGACGACGTGCGCGCGCGAATCGCGTGCGAAGACGGCGACTCCACGCTTTCCCTGCGCTATGGCCGGGCGCTCGTTCAGGTGATCGACCGGGAGACCGTGGCGCTGCTGGAGCTCTTCCGCGAGCCGCACACGATCCTCGATGCCATTCTCGAGAACAGCCGCTCGCTCGGGAAAGACCCCGAGGCGTTGTTCGAGGAGATCCTCCCCCATCTCGGAACCTTCGTCCGGAACCGCATTCTCGTGCAGGCGGGGTCGGAACAGGAGCAGAGACTCCGGCCGCAGTATGAAAACGGCACGGTGATCGGCGGCTGGAAAATCGTACGCTGCGCCAGCCTCATCGAAGACAGCGAGATCTATCAGCTCCGCAGGGGGGAGGACGTGGCCGCGCTGAAAATCGCGCGCGCGAGCACGCCCGGGATGGAAACACTGCTGGAGAACGAGGCGTCCATTCTGCGCCGTCTCGACGGAGCGGCCATCGCGCCGGGCCTCATCGACACCGGCAGTCATGAAGGGCGTCCGTACCTGATCATCGACTGGATCCCGGGGGTCGACGCGGCGGTGGCGGCGGTGCAGCGGCGCCACGACCGCGGGTCGATCATGGCTCTATGCGCCTCGATTGCCGCCGCTTACGCGGCACTGCACGCCCAGGGAGTCCTGCACGGCGACGTGCACGCGCGCAATGTGTTCATCGGCGACAAAGTCACGCTGATCGATTTCGGCCATGCACGCGTGATCGGCCAGGCGCCCGGCGCCGGCCGGTCCGGCGTGCCGTATTACATGGAGCCCGAGCTCATCGCCGGCCGGCGTCGCGGAACGAGCGTGCCGCCCTCGGCAGCCGGCGAGCAGTACGGACTGGCGGTCCTGCTCTATGCGCTCATCACCGGAGAGCTCTATCTGGACTTCCGCTACGAGCGCGAGGAGATGGATGCGCAGATCGAGAACGATCCGCCGCTGCCGTTCGCGAGCCGCGGGGTCCAGCCATGGCCCGAGGTGGAGCGGATCCTGCGGCGTGCGCTCGAAAAGGATCCGGAGCGCCGTTACGGCTCGGTCGCAGAGCTGGCGGCGCGGCTCGCCGAGGTGCGCGACGCCACCGTACGCGAATGGCTGGAGACGCCGGTCAGTGCTCGAGCGCAGGCACTGCTCGAGGAAACGCTGCAGTCGTTCCGCCCGGGTGGCGAGATGTTCGTCACCGGGTATCCGACTCCGCCGACCGCCTCGATCAACTATGGCTGCGCCGGGGCGGCGGTCGGACTGCTGCGGATCGCGCAAGTCCGCGGCGACGCGGAGCTGCTCGAGCTCGCGGATGTCTGGAAATCGCGGGCGATGGCGTTGATCGGCAGCGGCGACACCGCCTGGTACTACGCCGAAGGAGAGTTGCCTCGCGAGACCCTGCGTGACGTCACGCCGTATCACACCGAGTCCGGCGTTCATGCCGCGGCGGCCATGATCGCCGAGGCCACGGGCGATTCCTCCTCGAAACGGGAGTCGATTCGCCGGTTTCTTCGCGCCTCCGGAAAGCCGTGCGACGAGATCGATCTGGTGCTCGGCCGTTCCGGCAGCCTCCTGGCGTCGGCGATGCTGCTTCCGCTCGCCGGCGAGTGGCCCGATGTGGCCGGCGAGTTGCGCGCGTTCGGCGCCGGGACCATGCGCGCGATCTGGAACGAGCTCGATGCGCTGCCATCCATCGAGCAGGCGGTGGAACGGCGGTTCCTCGGCCTTGCCCACGGCTGGGCGGGATATTTTTACGCGTCGATGCGCTGGTGCGCGGCATCCGGCGACGCCCTGCCGGCGCGGCTCGCCGGCCGCATGCACGAGTATGCGGAGCTCAAGACGCTGCATGCCCGCGGTGCCTACTGGCGCCGTACCGTCGATCCGGCCGCGCACCCTCTGATGCCCGGCTGGTGCAACGGCAGCGCGGGGCAGGTCTTTGTCTTCACCCTCGCGCACCGGCTCCTCGGCGACGAGGAATGGCTGCGTCTCGCGGAGCTCAGCGCCTGGGACAACTGGGACCAGCCGCGCGGCCCGTCGTCGCTTTGCTGCGGTACCGCCGGGCGCGCGTACGCCTCACTCAATTTCTATAAACACACCGGCGCGTCCGAGTGGCTGAGTCGCGCCCGCCATCTCGCCAATCATGCCGCGGCGGTCGCGAACGCGACGCCGGAACGCAAAAACTCGCTCTGGAAGGGAGAGCTCGGCGTGGCCGTGCTGGTCGCCGATCTCGAGTCCCCTCAAAACGCGCGCATGCCGTTCTTCGAGTAGAACCTGTTCGCACCGATCACTCGCGCTGCGGATTGCTCGTCGTCAGGGGCGCGCATGGCGAGACCGCGTCGCGGTCGAGGCTCAGCATGAACACGATCGCCGGCGTGGCCCCGCCATAGGCACAGCAGGGTTCCACGGGCATGAGATTGTTCGTCTCGCCGGTGATGTGCGTCCGCACGCATTTCGGCGGGTTCGTCGTTCCGTTGACGACGCTGGTTCTCACGATCAGCGTCGTTCCGGGGTTGAACTCGACCTCGGTAGCGTCGCCGTTGCCGAAGACGCTGAACTCGGCGGTCCGCCACTGATCCGCCAGATCGAGGATGTTGTCTTCATTCACCGCGTGGAGAGTCTGGCCGCCCGTTCTCACCGTCAGGACGTCCCAGTTGCCGGCCTGGGCGGTGCCCCCGAGACGCAGGCCGATCAGGTTGGAGATCGGTTCCGGTTTCTCCGGGCCGGGGATGCTGAACTCGCTGTAGCGGGTGCAATCCCATTTGTTCATCGGTCGCCAGTTCGAGTTCTTGCGGGGGTCGTTGGGCTCCGGACAAACGTTGTGATCCGCGGTCCTGTAATTGAGGAGCCAGTATTGGATATAGGCGCCGGCGATCGTGGTGGGGACATACACGAACTGCTGCACTCCCTTGCATCGATACGGGTCCCTGGTGCCGGCGCAAGCCGGAGTGTCGAACGCCTGCGAGTTGAGCTGGAGCGAATAGTTCGCCGGCTGGTCGCCGCTCCCGCCCGCCACGAGGCCGCTGTCGAACGACCCGATGGCGCTGGAGATGTGCTCGGACGTCACCTCGGCCGAGAAATTACCGGCGCTCCCGACGAAGCCGCCGCCGCCGCCGCCGCTCCAGTAGGTCCCATGCTGCGTGGCACACTTGGCTTCGACCCACTCCTTGTTCGGATAGACGACCTTGAAACATCCCTTCTTCGGCAACCGCACGCCGATCATCTCTTTGTGCCACTTCAGAAACTTGTCCCCCTCCTCGGGCGGCCCGGCGATGGCGCCGTTGGTCAGCAGGATGAAGACAAACGCGAAGCGAAGGGAAGACTTCATGGGAGCCCCTTTCGAGATTCGTGAATTTGGGATGGCCGAGCTACTTCATCAATATGGGTCTGCCGTGGAGGACGGGCAATCCCGCCGAAACCATGTTCATTTTGGAACCTGGTTCCGGTACTGGCCGGGGGTCATTCCATGGGCGGCCTTGAACACGCGGTAGAAGGTCGGATGCGTGCCGAACGCGCTCATCACGGCAATTTCGGCGGTCGAGTACGACGTCGTGAGGAGAAGACGCTCCGCGTAGCGGAGCTGCCTGCCGCGGAGGAAATCGAGCAGCGGCATGCCGAAGACGGATACGGCCACGCGGCGCAGGTACTGCGGCGTGAGGCGGAGCTGATGCGCGAACTCGTCCGCTCGCGCGGCGGTTCGCCGTGTGTAGCAGTCGCGAAGGTAGAGCTCCGCGGTGCGCTCGAACCGCTGCCGGAGCGTGTGCCGTTCCGACCTCGGGCCGCGGTGCCTCGAGGAGGGTGGGCTCGGTGGTTTCGTCTGCAGCTCGTGCTTCACACCCGAGGGAGTATGTGAGGGGATGAAACCACACCCACAGAACGACAATTTTTTGCATCGGAAAAGATTGTGGGTCAAGCCGCGACCCACAATCTTTTCCCTGCGGTCGCTGCTCAGCCGCCCGGAATGTCGAGCCGCGACATGAGCCAGATGACGAAAAGGTCTTCGCCGACCGCTGTGAAACCGCCCGGGATGTCGAGCCTGGACTGGCACCACGACATGAACTCATCCCAAAGGCTGACGTCGACGGTCGTGCCGGACGCCGACGCGACAGGGGCGAGAAGGACGACGAGCAGGCACACCGCAACCAAGCGCGAAAAGACACCTCGCATAAAGCCCTCCTTTCCGCCGGCCT
>DASUSL010000046.1:0-16803 GCA_036375135.1 Thermoanaerobaculia bacterium
ATCGAGTTCCTCTTCCAGGACAAGGTCGCGGCCATCTCGCAGCGCGAGGTCGGCACCGACACGCCGACGTTCAAGGAAGCGCTGCGCAACGCCATGCGCCAGGATCCGGACGTGATCATGGTCGGCGAGATGCGCGACGTCGACACGATCCAGACCGTGCTCACCGCGGCGGAGACGGGACACCTCGTCTTCTCCACGCTGCACACCAACAACGCCGCGCAGACGCTGGACCGCATCATCGACGCGTTCCCGGTCGAACAGCACAAGCAGATCCGCTCGCAGCTGTCGCTCGTGCTGCGCGGGATCATCTCCCTCAAGCTGGTGAAGACGGTGACGGGGAAGATGACCGCGGCGGTGGAGGTGCTGAAGAACTCCCCGCGCATCGCCAAGCTGATCGAGGAAGGGCACACCAAGGACATCCTCGAGGAGGTCGAGAGCTCGGTCGGCCTCTACCGCATGCAGTCGATGAATCAGTCGCTCATCTCGCTGCTCGTGCACCAGAAGATCACCTATCAGGACGCCATGGAGCTCTCCAGCGACCCCGACGACCTGTCGCTCAAGCTCCGCAAGCTCTTCCCGCAGATCGAAGAGCGCGTCCGCCAGGGAGGAGACATGGCCCCCAGCTACTCCGATTTCTCGCAGATCACCGAGCTGATGGACATCAAGCGCCTCTATGAGGAGCAGGAAGTCCAGTGGCGCCAGCGCCTCACCGACAAGGACGAGGAGCTGGAGGGACTGCGCCACGACATCGACTACCTCCGCACGCAGGTCGCCCAGAACCAGGGCGGCGACCGCCAGAAGGACGAGGAGATCGCCCGCCTCCGCTCCGAGTCCGACCGCCTCCGCGCCGACGCCCAGGCCAAGATCACCCAGCTCCAGGAACGGATCAAGGAGCTGAATCAGAAGCTGATGGCGGCCAGCGGGGCGGTCAAGCGATGAATTCTGTTGCTGGGTTGCCGGTTCCTGGTTGCTCGCGGGCTCGCGCCTGAGACGACCCGCCGCAGACCACCAGCAACCAGCAACACGACGACATGTCCACCAAGCCGACCAAGCAACTCGAGACCTTCCCCAACCCCAACCCGCAGCGCGACTACGAGATCGCGTTCGAGGCGCCGGAGTTCACCTGCCTCTGCCCGATGACCGGGCAGCCCGATTTCGCCACGATCCGCATCCGCTACGTCCCCGACGCCAGATGCGTGGAGCTGAAGTCGCTCAAGCTCTATCTCTGGTCCTACCGCGACGAGGGTGCGTTCCACGAGGCGGTCACCAACCGCATCGCCGATGACCTCATCGGCGTCCTCGACCCGCGCTACCTCATGGTGGAGGGAGACTTTTACGTGCGCGGCGGGATCTCGACGAAGGTGAAGGTGGAGCACAGGAAGTAAAATCGTTGCGTCATGGCCACTCTGCAGATTCGCGACATGCCGGATGAGGTCTATGAGGCGCTGGCCGAGCGGGCGCAGACGCAGCGCCGGAGCGTCGAGGAGCAGGCGATCGTGGAGCTGACGCAGCGTTTGCCGTCGGAGGCGCGTCGCCAGCGCATGGAAGTAATCGAACGGCTGGGCACGATGAAATCTCCGCTGCCGCCTGACGCGCCCGACCCTGTCGATCTCATTCGAGAAGACCGGGATCGATGAAGGTCGTGCTCGATGCCTCCGCGGGCATCGCCGGCGCCATGGGGCGAGAGGCTGCTCCGGCGGTGGTGGACGCGCTCAAGCAGGCAACCGCCGTCTTTGCTCCCGACTTCTATGTGGTGGAGGTCACGAGTGGTTTCTGGAAGTACGTGATCTCCGGCGATCTGACGCTCGATCAGGCGATGGATCGGCTCGTCGACACATTGAAACTCGTCGAGCATCGCGTGCCCGCGACGGAGCTCGGCCGCCGAGGCTTTGCGTGAAGCGTCAGCGCGCCGACATGCGGTGTACGACCTCTATTACGTCGTGCTCGCGCGACGGGAAGGTGCGGTTCTCGTCACGCTCGATACGCGCCTCAGGAAACTCGTCCAGTCGATGGACCTGGACGTTCACCCGTAGCGTCCTCACGCCCGCCGCAGTCTCCACTGCTCGTCCACGTACTCCGCGAACGACGCTGCCCCGCGCTCCAGCCACTCGGTCAGCATCTCCACGCTCGTGGGGTCGAGGCTGGCGATGATGGAGAGGCTGGCGGATTCGGCGATGCGCGTGAGCGGCTTGTCGAGCTCCGCGACGGTGCGGGCGGAGCGGGCGATCTGGCCGGCGAGGTCGAGGTCGAGCTCCATGGCGATCATGCGAGACGCGGTCAGCGTGAGGAGCACCGCGGCGTTCCAGTTGGTGCGCTCGGGCCAGCGCGGGGGGAGGACGAAGTCGGCCAGGCCGCGCTCATGGGCCAGCGCCGCGATGTGGCGCTCGGTGGCCAGCGCGATCGGCGCGGCGTCGGCGTGGAAGAGCATGGCGTAGCGGTCGTCGTCGCCGGTGAGCTCGAGCGATTGCGCGATGGCCTGCTTCGCCGTCGGCTCGACGTCGATGGGGATGGCGGCGAAGAAGGTGGCGCCGTCGCGTTTCGCGTCGTCGGCGAGTGATTCGAGGAGTGCGAGGTCGGTGGTGATGGGGAAGAGCACCGGGACGGCCACGCCTCCGTCGATGCGCACGACGGTGCCGGAAGACGTGAGGAGTTGCGCCGCCAGCCCCTGTTCCTCGCACCACGCCAGCGCCTCGGCGCCGCGGCGGAACACTTCCTCCGCGTTCTCCGCGGCGTCGATGAGCACCGGCGCGGCGAGGCCGCGCGCGCGATCGAGCTCGCCGCGCACGTCGTCGCACACCGTGGCCTCCGCCTTCTCCGCGCCGGTGGCGCGCAGGGTGAGGTAGTCGATGGCCACGGGGGTGGCGCGGCGCGGGCCGTAGGGCGCGATCGTGGTCGCGGACCAGAACGGCGCGGCGGGCGCCGGGGAGCGGCGCACGCGGAGTTGCGGCACTTTGCGGTAGAGGATCACTTCGGAAGGTACGGTTGTACCAGCGCGCGCACGTACTTGGCCATCATGTCGAACTCGAGGTTCACGCGTGCGCCGACGCGCGCCTGCCCGAGGTTCGTGCGGCGGAGCGTCTCCGGAATCAGCGCCGCGCCGAACGTGCCGGGCTCCGGATCGACGATGGTGAGCGAGACTCCGTCCACCGCGATCGACCCTTTGGACACCACGAGATCGGAGAACTCGGCGGGATACGTCCAGCGGTAGACGGCGAATTCGCCCTCGTTCGCGATCGACATGAGCGTGCCGGTCGTGTCGACGTGTCCCTGCACGATGTGGCCGCCCATGCGGTCGCCGACGGCCAGCGCGCGCTCGACGTTCACCTGCGCGCTGCCGAGGGCGCCGAGGGTGGTGAGGGAGAGCGTCTCGTCGGAGAGATCGGCGGTGAGCGAGCCGTCGGATTCCGGCAGGACGGTCAGGCAGACGCCGTTCACGGCCAGGCTTTCGCCGCGCGTGAACGGAGTGGTGTCGGCGGTGCGGATGCGCATGCGCGCGCCGTTCGGAAGGCGGTCGAAGGACTCGATGGTGCCGGTGTGGTGGATGATCCCGGTGAACATATGAGAGTGCTGAGTGCTGAGTGCTGAGTGCTGAGGGGGGAGTGGCGGGACTCAGCACCCGGCACTCGGCACTCGGCACTTCAGATCGGGTAGGCGGTGACCATCAGATCGCGTCCCACCAACTCCACGCGATCAAAGCGGAAGCGATACGCCTCTGTCAACCGGCTGATGGCCTCGCCGGTGAAGATGGCCGGCGCGGTCGGGCCGCCGATGATCATCGGCGCGACGAAGAGGATCATCTTCTGCCACAGCCCGCGGCGGATCACTTCGGTGTGCACCGCGGCGCCGCCTTCGACGATCACGGAGTGGATGCCGCGCGCGTAGAGCTCTCCGAAGACGCGCTCCAGATCGACACGGCCGTCGGTGCGCACGGTCTCGACCGTCGGGAAGCGCGACGGATGCGCGGTGAAGACGAGCGTGCGGCCGCCGTCGTTGAAGAGCTGCGCGTGCGGCGGCGCGTCGCCGTCGCCGTCGAGGACGACGCGCGTCCACTGCGTCTGCGCGCGGCCGAGGCGGCGGGTGAGGCGCGGGTCGTCCGCGGCGACGGTGCCGCTGCCGACGACGATGGCGTCGTACTCCTCGCGCAGGGCGAGGCTGCGCTCGCGCGCCCCTTCTCCGGTGATCCACTGCGACTCGCGCGTGACGGTGGCCAGCTTGCCGTCGAGCGTCATCGCTGCCTTCACCAGGACGAACGGCAGCTTCTGCACGATGGCCCAGACGAACTTCTCGTTGAGCTTGCGCGCGTCGGACTCGCACACACCGGCGGTCACTGCGAGGCCGGCCGCGCGCAGCGCGGCGATGCCGCGGCCGTCGACGACTTCGTGCGGATCGGTCATGGCCACGACCACGCGCGAGACGCCGGAGGCGATCACGGCGTCGACGCACGGCGGCGTGCGTCCGTGGTGCGAGCACGGCTCGAGCGTCACGTAGAGCGTCGCGCCGCGCGCGTCGGGACAGTGGCCCAGCGCGGCGATCTCCGCATGCGCTTCCCCCGCGCGCTCGTGCCACCCCTCGGCGATCACGGCGCCGTCGCGGACGATCACGCATCCAACCATCGGGTTGGGGCTGACGGAAAAACGGCCGCGCTCCGCCAGCTCGAGCGCGCGTTGCATGAAGTGCTCGTCGGTCACGGGCGCGATTGTAGTCACACGACGTTTCTCCGCGCGCCTGCGTACCAACGAACATGAAGCGGACCGCGCTGCTCCTCATCATGCTCGTCCTGCTCAGCTGCCGTCGCGAGAGTCCCTCCGAGCCGTCGCGCGACGACGCCTTCGCGACGACGACCGACTTCGAGCCGGCCATCCGCATCTCTCCCGATCCCGTCGTCATCGGCGTGGGGCAGGAGGTGACGGTCACGGCCACGCTGACGTTCACGGACGGCTACGCGATTCCCGTCCCGCTGCAGACCAGCAACAGCGCCGTGGCGACGATGGTCACGCGCTCGTTTCCTCCCAATCAGAAGACGGCGTCGCTGACCGTGCGCGGCGTGGCGCCGGGCGAATGCCGGATCGACTACGCGCTGATCGTCTTCGGGCGCGGCCACATCGGCACCGCGGGGCGGGTGACGGTGATCGAGGGACACGGCACGCCGCGGCCGGTGACGCCGGTGAAAGAGATCACCATGACGCCGAACCCGGTCGTGCTGCGGCCGGGGCAGACGGAGCGGGTGCGGGTGACGCTGGCCCGCGCCGCCGACAGCGACATCGTCTTCAGCGCCGATCCGCGCGGCGTCGTGCAGGCCGAGGGGAGGATCGCGCGCGGTGCAAACTCCGGCACCGTGACGGTGCAGGCGCTGGCGGTGGGGAAGGCGAACGTGATGGCGGGGCCGCGCATCGCCGGACGCGCGATCGTCGAGGCGCCGGCGGCTCCGGCCCCGCCGTCGCGGCGGCGCGCCTCGCGGTCATGAAAAAAGGCCGGACCTTGCGGCCCGGCCTTGCGAGAGTCGATGAGTGAAGCGGTTTACGGCGCCTGCAGCAGGCGGTAGGTGGAGACCACCTCGCCGCCGCGGGTCGGCGTCGACACGTACATGCGTACGCGCTGGCCGCTGCGGATGCGATCGATGGCGGTGCGGAACTCCTCGGTGTTCGTCACGCGCTGCCCCTGCACTTCGCTGATCACGTCGCCGACCGTGATGTTGGCGTCGCCCGCGGGGGAGACGCTCTTCACGTTCACGACGATGACGCCGGTGACGTTCTCGGGGAGGCTGTGCGTGCGGCGCAGCTCGGGAGTGATGTTCTGCACGGTGAGGCCGAGCTTGTCGCGGACCGGCTCGATCACGCCGCGGGTCTCTTCCTCTTCATCCGCTTCGCCCTCGTCCGGGCGCTCGGCGGTCTTCGCGGTGAGCACCTGGCGCTGGCCGTTGCGGATGACGGTGATCTTCACCTCGGTGCCGACGGGCAGATACGAGATGTAGTCGATGAGCTCGCGGTTGTTGCGGATCGGCCTGCCGTCGATCTCGATGACCACGTCGCCGTGCTGGATGCCGGCGCGGGCCGCGGGCTTGCCCGGGTCGACCGACTGCACGAGCGCGCCGCGCGCCTCGGGGAGGTTGAACGCCTCGCGCGTCTCCTCGGTGACGTCACCGATGGTCATGCCGAGGTAGCCGCGGACGACCTTGCCCTGCTTGAGCTGCGGCAGGAGCGTCTTGGCCGTGTTGACCGGCGTGGCGAAGCCGATGCCCTGCGCGCCGCCGCCGCGGATGGCGGTGTTGATGCCGATCACTTCGCCGGCGATGTTGAGGAGCGGGCCGCCGGAGTTGCCGAAGTTGATGGCGGCGTCGGTCTGGATGAAGTTCTCGAACGACGAGGTCTGGCGCGAGAGGCCGAGGGAGCGGCCCTTGGCCGAGACGACGCCGACGGTGAGCGTGTTCTCGAAGGTGAACGGATGGCCGATGGCGATGGCCCAGTCACCCTTGCGGATGCGGTCCGAGTCGCCGAGGCGGATCGAGGGGAGCTGCCGGTCGGTGTCGATCTTCAGCAGCGCGAGGTCGGTGGCCGGGTCGCGGCCGACGATCTTGGCGGTGACGGTGCGGCCGCCGTTGCCGTTCTCGTCGGCGCCGTAGTGCACTTCGACCTTGGTGGCGCCTTCGATGACGTGGTTGTTGGTGATGATGTAGCCGTCGGGGGAGATGATGAAGCCGGAGCCGCCGCTGCGCTCGGCGCGCTCGTCATCTTCCTGACCCTCGTTGCCGAAGCGGCGGCGGTGCGGGTCGTTCGGATCGGGGAAGAAGAACTCGAACGGGTCGACGCCGAAGTTGCGGCGCTGCCGGTCGCTCATCTTCACGATCTCGGTGGAGCGGACGGAGACGACGGCGGGCATGACGCGCGCGGCGACGTCGGCGAACGAGGGGATGGTCACGGCGGGAGCCGTCGCGCCGCCCTGCGTCTGCAGGGTGGTCTGCGCGTTGGACTGGCGCATCAGGCCGAGGTCGGCGCTGATGAGGATCCCGAATGCCACCGACGCGATGACGATCGCGATCGTCGACAGGATGCGCTTGGTGGATTGACTCATAGGTTGTACTGATTCCTCCTGGAGGGTATGCGGGAACGTGTGGCCCCCCTTGCTGCATCGTAAGTGCCACTGCCGGGAAGGCATTCCCGTCCGATGTTTCAGACGCGCCGCGGCAGTCCGAGTTCCGTCACAAAAAGGAAAAGGCCTCGCGACGCGCGAGGCCGGATCACCAGGAGAGTTGTGGGGAGCAGAGCGTCAGACGACGCGTCTGCGGCCGACGATGAGACGGTAAACGAACAGCAGAACCATCGCGCCGATGATCGATCCGATCCAGCCGGCGGTGGTGTTGTCGCGTCCCATCAGAGTCGAGGCCAGGAAGCCGCCCACGAAGGAGCCGGCAATACCGAGCAGGATCGTGACGATCCAGCCGCCCGGATCGCGCCCCGGCATGAGGAACTTCGCGATCGCGCCAACGACCAGGCCAAAGAGAATCCATCCGAGAATGTTCATGCGCTTTCCTCCAGAATTCGCGCCCGGCGCAAGGGTGCGCCGGTGCTCTACTGTTGAGCAGGACGTGTGCCAGAGGACGGTGGGGAGTGCTGAGTCCTGAGTGCTGAGGCCGTTCCGGACTCACGACTCAGCACTCAGGTCTCGGCACTCGAGGACTGCGCTCAGCACGCGTTTTGATACCCTCGCCCCCAATGAAACGTATCGGCATTCTCACCGGCGGCGGCGACTGTCCGGGACTCAACGCAGTCATCCGTGCGGCAGTTCGCACGCTCATCAATGACCATCACATCGAGGCGGTCGGCATTCAGCTCGGATTCGAAGGGCTGCTGACGAAGTCGACCGTGGCGCTCAACATGGAGACCATCCGCGGCATCCTTCCCAAAGGAGGAACGCTGCTGCGCACCACGAATCGCGGCAATCCGTTCGAGTTCCCGATGAAGGGCGGCGAGTGCGTCGATCGCTCGGCCGAGGTCGTGGCAAACGCGAAAGAGCTCGGCCTGGACGGCATCATCGCCATCGGCGGCGACGGCACGCTCAAGATCGCCCAGCGCCTCTGCGACCTCGGCATTCCGATGGTGGCCGTGCCGAAGACGATCGACAACGATCTCGAGGCCACCGACTACACCTTCGGCTTCCAGACCGCGGTGGCCGTGGCCACGGACGCGGTCGACCGCCTGCACACGACCGCCGAGAGCCACGACCGCGTGATGATCCTCGAGGTGATGGGTCGCAACGCGGGATGGATCGCCCTCTACTCGGGCATCGCCGGCGGCGCGGACATCATCCTCCTCCCCGAGATCCCCTATCGCCCGCGCGCCATCGTCGAGCTGATCGAGGAGCGGCAGGAAGAGGGACGCAAGTTCGACATCATCGTCGTGGCCGAGGGCGCCAAGCGCCAGGGCGGCGAAGAGACCTACCTCGACAAGGCCACGCGACGCCTCGGCGGCGTGGCCTATCAGGTCGCGGCGGACATCCAGAACCACATCGAGCTGGAGATCCGCGTGACGGTGCTGGGGCACATCCAGCGCGGCGGCTCGCCGATCGCGTACGACCGCGTGCTCGCCTCGCGCTTCGGCGCGGAGGCGGCCAAGCTCGCGGCGACGGAGCAGTTCGGCAAGATGGTGGCGCTGCGCGGCGAGTCGATGGTGGCGGTGCCGATCAGCGACGCGGTCTCGCGCCCCAAGTACGTCGACCCCGAAGGGCAGATCGTGCAGTCGGCGCTCAGCCTCGGGATTTCGTTCGGCGACGGGCGCTGATGTGGGGCGGGCTGAAGCCCGCCCCACATCCTGATGACTAGCGCTTGAGAACGAACGCCGCCACGGCCGCGATCAGTGCGGCCAGGGCCAGCAGGGCCCACTCGTCGAGCGTCGGGATGTTCGCGTGGGACGTCGGCGCGACGACGAACGTCGTGGCGTCGGCCGCACCCGGATCGGACGGAGAGTCCGTCTGGCGCGTCGACTCGTTGGTGCCGTTGCCGTCGGCGTCGTAGTTGATCGTGCCCTGGTTGGTCACGGTGGTGCCCGGCGCGGCGTCGGAGCGGATGGTGGCGTTGATGGTGATGGTCACCGAGGCGCCCGCCGCGATCGAGCCGTTCCAGGTCACGGTGCGCGTGGCCGGAGTGGCCACCGCGGTGCCGCTGGTCGCGGTCGCGGAGACGAGCGTCAGCGACGCCGGCAGGACGTCGACGAATTCGTCGCCGGGGTTGTCTGCCTGCGTCGAGGCGCCGTTGTTCGTCAGGGTGATCGTGTAGGTGATCGAGCCGGAGGGCACGAACGTGCCGGTGACCGTCTTGGTGCCGCTGACGTTGGCCGGAGCGACGACGTTCGTCGTGGTGGTCGCGCTCTCGTTGCCGAGGTTCGGATCGGCGGTCGTCGACGTCACCGTGGCGGTGTTGGTGATGACCGTGCCGGGCGTGGTGCCCGGGGCCACGCGCGCGACGAGCGAGAAGACGGCGTTGCCCGTGCCGAGGCTCGGGTTGGTGCACGAGACCGTGCCGGTGGCGCCGACGGCGGGAGTGGTGCAGGTCCAGCCCGCGGGCGCGCTGAGCGAGACGAACGTCGTGCCCGCGGGGAGCGTGTCGTTCATCGCGGCCGAGGCGGCGTTCGTCGGACCGGCGTTGCTGACGGTGATCGTGTAGGTGATGTTGCCGCCGGCGTTGACCGGGTCCGGCGTGTCGACCTTGGCGATACCGACGTCCGCCGAGCCGACGCCGATGGTGGTCGTGGCGGTGGAGGAGTTGTTCGCCGGGTTCGGGTCGGTCGTCGTCGACGAGATCGTGGCGGTGTTGGTGAGCACCGTCCCCGAGGCGAGGCCCGCATCCGTCTGCACGACGATGGTGAAGAAGTCGACCGTCACGCCGAAGCTCGTGTTGTTGCAGGTCACGGTGCCGGTCGCGCCGACGGCCGGCGTGGTGCACGTCCACGGTCCGGTGGTCGACATCGACACGAACGTCGTGCCGGCGGGGAGCGTGTCGGTGAACGTCGCGGCGGCCGCGTTGCTCGGACCGTTGTTGGTGAGGGTGAGCTGATAGGAGATGTTGCTGCCCGCGAACACCGGGTCGGGCGTGTCGGTCTTGCTGAGCAGCAGGTCGGCCGAGGCGGTGACGTTGGTGGTCTCGGTGGCGCTGTTGTTCGCGGGGGTCGGATCGGTGGTGGCCGAGGTCACGGTGGCCGTGTTCGAGATCACGTTGCCGGCCAGCAGCGCCGGGTCGACGCGCACGCCGAGCGTGAAGACGGCGCTGGTGACGCCGAACGACGGATTGCTGCAGGTGACCGTGCCGGCGGCGTCGCCCGGCGGCGTGGTGCAGGTCCAGCCGGCGGGGGAGGCGAGCGACGCGAACGTGGTGCCGGCGGGGAGCGTGTCGGAGAACGAGGCCGACGTCGCCGCGCTCGGGCCGGCGTTCGTGACGGTGATGGTGTAGCTGAGGATCGAGCCGGCGTTGACCGGGTCCGGCGAGTCGGTCTTGCTGATCGAGAGGTCGGCCGAGCCGGTGCCGACGGTGGTCGTGGCCGTGGCCGTGTTGTTCGCGGTCGACGACTCCGGCGTGGTCGTGGCGACGGTGGCCGTGTTCGTGAGCACCGCGCCGTTGGAGAGACCCGCGCTCGTGTTGACGACCAGCGTGAAGACGCCGTTGCCGCCGGCGGGCAACGTGGCGATCGAGCAGTTGATCGCGCCCGTGCCGCCGACCGCCGGCGTGGTGCACGTCCAGCCGCCCGGCTGCGCGAGCGAGACGAAGGTGGTGTTCGCCGGCACGCTGTCGGCGAGGGTCACCGACGCGGCGTCGCTCGGTCCAGGATTGGACACGGTGATGGTGTAGGTGAGGTTCGTCCCCGCGGTGACCGGGTCCGGCGCGTCGGTCTTCGTCACCTGGACGTCGGCGGACGCGGCGACGGTGGTCGTGGCGGTCTCGCTGTTGTTGGCGCCGTTCGGATCGGGCGTGGCCGAAGAGAGGGTGGCGGTGTTCGACAGGACCGTGCCGGCGGCGACGGCCGGATTCACGTTCACGACGAGCGTGAAGAAGTCGACGCCTCCGTAGCTCGGGTTGGTGCAGGTCACGGTGCCGGTCGCGCCGACGGCCGGCGTGGTGCACGTCCAGGGACCGGTCGTGGAGAGCGACACGAAGGTCGTGCCGGCCGGCAGTGTGTCGGTGAAGGTGGCCGAGGTCGCGTTGCTCGGGCCGGCGTTCGTGAGGGTGATCTGGTAGGAGAGGTTGCTGCCGGCGTTGACCGGATCGGGCGAGTCGGTCTTGCTGAGCAGCAGGTCGGCCGAGGTCGCAACGGTGGTCGTGGCGGTCTCGCTGTTGTTGGCGCCGTTCGGATCGGGCGTCGTCGACGAGAGCGTCGCGGTGTTCGACAGCACGGTGCCGGCGGCCACGCTCGGATCGACCTGCACGACGAGCGTGAAGAAGTCGACCGTCACGAGGAAGCTCGCGTTGGTGCAGGTCACGGTGCCGGTGGCGCCGACGGCGGGCGTGGTGCAGGACCAGCTGCCGGTCGTGGAGAGCGACACGAAGGTCGTGCCGGCCGGCAGCGTGTCGGTGAAGGTCGCGTTGGAGTTGCTCGGGCCGTTGTTCGTGAGAGTGATCGTGTAGGAGAGGTTGCTGCCGGCGTTGACCGGATCGGGCGAGTCGGTCTTGCTGAGCAGCAGATCGGCCGACGTGGCGACGGTGGTCGTCTCGGTGTCGCTGTTGTTCCCCGGAGTCGGGTCGGTGGTGGTCGAGGTGACGGTGGCGGTGTTCGAGAGCACCGTGCCGCTGGCCAGGCCGGCGTTGACGGCGACCGTCACGTTGAAGGCCGCGCTGGTGACGCCGAGGGAGGCGATGGAGCAGGTGACGGTGCCGTTCGCGCCGACGGCGGGCGTGGTGCAGGTCCAGCCGCCCGGCTGCGAGAGCGACACGAACGTCGTCCCCGCGGGGAGCGCATCGCTCCAGGAGACGTTGTCCGCCGCTTCGGTGCCGCCGTTCGTGACCGTGATCGTGTAGAAGAAGTTCTGGCCGGCGTTCACCGGGTCGACGTTGTCGGTCTTGGTGACGGAGACGTCCGCGCTGGCCGGCAACAGGAAATAGGCGACGACCGGATCATGGTCGGAGTTGGCTTCGGGACGCGCCGCGTTCGAGGCAAAGGCCGCAGCGGGCGCCTCCGGGAAGTCGGAGTTGACGCGCGCGACGGCGATGTCCGAGTTGATGGCCTGTGCGGCCGTGTTGGCGAGGACATGGTCCAGCGCCTGCGGGGTGTTCTCGAAGAGGAACGTGTAGCGCTGGTCCGCCGGCACGTTGAGCAGCAGGTTGAGAAAGTCCGGGTTGACGACATCGGGACTCTGGTCGACGACGATCTGATCGTCCGGCGTCGGCACGCCCCTGATCACGCTGATGGAATCGTCATAGCCGGAGTTGAACTGGAAGGCGTTGTAGTCGCCCACCGAAACGACGGGCGTCCCCGGGTTGTCCGTCTGCAGTTCGTTCAGGAGATCGCCGAGCGATTCGGCCTGCTTCTTCCGCTTTTCGCGTACACGCACGCCCTCGCCGGCCACCAGCTCGACGTCGATGAACGAGCGCAGATGGTTGACGACGACGATGACCGGTTGAGGACTCGGTCCGGAGGGGTCGACGATGGCTCGCAGCACCAGCGGCGGCCGGTCGTGCAGCGTCTCGGGCGAGCTGGTGAGGGGGTTGACGTACGTCTCGGCCGCGCGCTCCTGGGTGACGCTCGTCACCGAGACGCGGGAGGTCTTGACGAGGAAGCCCACGTCCTGGTCGCTGTCCTCGCTCGTGCCATCCTGCTCGATCAGGTGAGCCGAGTACGCGACGCCGGAGATGGTTTGGATCTCGGTGGCCAGGGCCTGTAGATCGGCGAGGTCGAAGATCTCGACGGTGCCGATGATGTCCGGGAGCCGAAGCACGTCGCGGACAGTGAGTGCAGCCTTCTGGCGCTGCGTGGCGTTGTTGTTGAAGTTCTCGATGTTGTACCCGGCGATCGTGAACTCGTTGGCTGCCGGCAGACGCACCGGCACGGCGCTCATGTTCGCCGTGCGCGTGAGATTCACCTCGTTGATGAGGCGGTATCTGCTGAAGGAGTAGTCGAGCGGCCCGGTGACGTTGGTCAGGGTGACGTTCGAGGTCAGCGTCTCGCCGGTCGAGCCGGCGCGTCCGTTGGTGTCCACGCTGAGCCGTTCGGGGTTCTCGTCCCAGATGGGGATGCAGCAGTCGGGCAGCCCGGTCGTCGGATCCGGCGGGACGGGGTCGGAAACAGGGATGCCCGGCTCGCGCATCGGACGGGGCTCGCCCGTGAGTACCGTATCCACGTCGAAGAAACTGTCGTTGGGCGCGACCGTGGTCAGCGAAGCTGCGGTCACGCGCATGCTTTCGTACTTTTCGAGTTGCGGCTGCGTGATGTTGCCCGCCGGTGGCAGGTCGAGCGGCGTCAGCACGATCGCTGTCGGCAATGGACTGCCGGTACTGTTGACGATGATGCTGCTTGCCGGGCTGATTTCCGTCAGGCCGTTGAATTCGACGACGGTGCCGGTGACTGTAGCGTCATCGCCGACCGCGACGGTCGGCGCAGAGGAGGTAAAGACGAAGATGCCTTCGGACGTGTTCGGGTCGGCGTCGTAGTCTCCCTCCTCCTCCTGCAGGAAAAAGCCGTTCGATTTCAGGAGCGTGACGATGCCGCGAACGCTGACGGTCGCGCCTGTGACCGGCGAGGCCGCGCCGTTCCCCTGGACGTCGTGGATCAAGACGACGGAGAAGTCGTCGTTCTGGATCGTCCCCTGGCCCTGGGCGTCGCCCGCGTTCGCGCCGACGATGTTCGTGACGTTGACGAAGAAGGTCTCATTCGCCTCGGTCGCGGTGTCGCCGTTGACCGTGACGTTGAAGTTGTACGGCCCGGTCGAGCCCATGGGGATCGACTGCCCCGTCAGCGAATTCGCGACGTAGTCGTTGTCCTCGGTGGCCGGATTGTCGTCCTGCGCCGTGCCGTCGGCGGTGGCGATGTCGAAGGTGACGCCGCCCGCACCCGCCGGAGCGCTGAGCGTCACGGCGAAGGTGAAGGTCGTGGTTCCGGCGTCGGTCTCGGCCTGGCTGACATCGTTGATGTTCAGCGTGATGACCGGGGGGCCGGCGCACGGCGCGGGGGTCGTCGCCGAGTTGCGGGGCGCCGCCGCGGCGGCGGCGAAGTCCGCGCTGTTGCTGTCGGTGTCGGTGCAGCCGCCGGCCGCACGGAAGGTGGCGTTGGTCGTCGACGGCGCGGGGGCATTCCCGGCCCCGCCCGTGGTCGCGCCGGCGTCGTTACAGTCGGCGCCCGTACCGTAGCCGACGAAGTCGACGACGCTGGCGGGAAGCGTCAACGTCGCGCCGTTGCCGCACCGGCCGGTCAGGGCCGTGTTCGTGTTGACCAGGGCCACCTTCGCCGACGTCGCCGACATCGAGATCGTGCCCGTGACGTCGACCGGCGCCGGCAGGGTGCTCACGCCGTTCGCATTGCCGGCTTGTCCCACCAGGAGGTAGCCGCCCGCGGGGATCGTGGCGTTGACGGTCGTGACCTGCCACGACGTTCCGGTCTGCGCCGCGTACTGGACCGACCAGTTGGTCAGGGTCACAGGTGCGCCGCCGCGGTTGAACAACTCGATGTAGTCGTTCCTGTAAGCGGAGCAGCCGGCGGTTCCGCACCCCGCCCCGCCGTACACCTGGCTGATGACGATGTTCGGCGAAACGGCGAACGCCGTGGTGGCGGCGAAGAGGACGAGAAGAAAGACCGGAATGGCTCGGCGGACGTTCATGAACGGTGTGTCTCCGGACGGTTTTTGAATTGGTAGGACGCGGATGAAGCGCGGATTATCGCAGAGGTTTCTCCGCGCGCGAATCGGATTTACATAGAATTCGCCGCACTATGCCGGAACTGGTCAACTACCGGGTGGAGAAGGGCGTCGCCGTCTTCGAGCTGAACGACCCTCCCGCCAACACCTACACCTACGAGATGAACCGCGCCCTGGACGACTGCATCCTGCGCGCGCGGATGGACGACGAGGTGCACGTGATCGTGCTCCGCGGCTCGGGGGAGAAGTTCTTCTCCGCCGGCGCGAACATCAGGATGCTCTCGGAGGTCACCCCGCAGTTCAAGTACTACTTCTGCGTCCACGCGAACGAGACGCTGAACCGCCTCGAGCAGACGCCGAAGCTGGTCATCGCCGCGATGAACGGCCATACCGTCGGCGGCGGCTTCGAGATCGCCATGGCCGCCGACATCCGCATCGCCCAGCAGGGGGCCGGCAAGTGCGGGCTCCCCGAGGTCAACCTCGGCGTGCTCCCCGGAACGGGCGGCACTCAGCGGCTTTCGCGTCTGGTCGGCAAGTCGAAGTCGATCGAGCTGATGGTCGAAGGCGGCCTCTTCGACTTCGAGAAAGCACGCGACCTCGGTCTGATCAACTACGTCTGGCCCGCCGAGGAGGATGGGAACAAGTGGTGGGACCGCGTCATGGAGTACGCGTGGAGCTTCTGCCCGCCGAACAAGGCCGCCAAGGCGGTCGGGCGCATCAAGCGCGCCGTGCAGACGGGGTGGGAGATCCCGATCGAGTCGGGGCTGGCGCTGGAGCGCGAGCTGCAGCAGCAACTCTTCCAGAGCGAGGATGCGCGCGAAGGCCTCGACGCGTACAACGAGAAACGAAAGGCGTCGTTCACCGGAAAATGACCATGCGCTACCGAAACCTCCACGGCACTGACCTGAAACTCTCCGAGCTCGGCCTCGGCACCTGGACCTTCACCACCGGCTGGTGGGGGACCTACACCGACGAGGACGCGCATCGCATCATCCGCGCGGCCATCGAGCGCGGCATCAACTACATCGACACCGCCGACGCGTACGGCAACGGCCGCGGCGAGACCATCCTCGCGCCGATCCTGAAAGAGCATCCCGAGCTCGTCGTCGGCACGAAGTTCGGCTACGATTTCTACAACAATCCCGAGCGCCCCCGCGGCCAGCGCGAGCTGCCGCAGGACATGTCGCCGAAGTTCATCCGCTTCGCCTGCGAGCAGTCGCTGCAGCGCCTCGGCGTCGAGACCATCGCCATCTATCAGCCGCACAACCCGCGCGTGGTCACGCTGCTCGAGGACGAGCACTGGGAGACGCTGGAGCGCCTGCGCGAGGAAGGAAAGATCCTCACGTACGGCCCCTCGCTCGGACCCGCCATCGGCTGGCGCGACGAGGGCGTCTACGCGTGCGCGGTGCGCCATGCGCCGGTGACGCAGATGATCTACAACATCCTCGAGCAGGACCCCGGCCGCGAGTTCATCCTCGCCGCCGAGCGCGGCCCGTCGTACGATGGCGTGACCGAGGCCGCGCGCGGCGAGACGTCGAAGCGGCTCTGCGACGTGTCGTCCGCGTTCGACGACTCGTTCCGCGCCTGGAAGGTCGATCCCGGCCCGCAGTTCCTGACCCGCGTCACGCACTCGTCGGGGATGCTGGAAGGGAAGTACACGCTGGAGACGAAGTTCGACGAGAGCGACCACCGCTCCCACCGCCCGCGCGCCTGGCTGGTCGAAGGCCTGCAGAAAGTGGAGCGCCTGCTGCCGATCTGCATCGAGCGCCAGGTCTCCATCGGCCAGCTCGCCCTGCTCTGGCTCTACGCCCACCCGACCATCGTCAGCGCACTCCCGAACATCTACGACGAAGCGCAGCTCACCGAGTTCGCGGAGGCCTCGAAATACGACCCGCTGACCGACGAGGAGATGGAGCGGATTCACGAGCTCTACACCCGCAACTTCGACATCACGCCGTACGTGGAAGAGAAGACCGC
>DASUSL010000047.1:0-43149 GCA_036375135.1 Thermoanaerobaculia bacterium
CCCGCCAGGATGGCAGCGGCACCGAGGTGGAAAAGGGGCCGTTTCACAGGACGTGTTCGAGCCTGACCTGCTGCGGCACCGGTTGGAGAGTTTTGGCCGCGCACGGAGAAGCGACGGAGGGAAGCGGCCTCGTCTCCGCGACGATCGGGTGCGGGATCTTCCGTGGACGGACGTCGCAGGGGGCGTCGGAGGCACAGTGCTCGTCGGGATTCGAGCCCCAGCAGTAGTAACAGAACTCACCGGACAGCCAGCACCAACTGTAGCTCCCATCATCATAGAAGCGGCTGTCGATGACCTGCTGGCAGGTAGTCTGCGCGCTGAGCGGCAATGCCAGCATGATCACGATAAGGAATGCGATTCTGCGCATCATCCTGACCTCCTGACGGAAAGAAGCATAACTGATCCCGTCGCGATGGCACGCTCCGTGGAGAAGACCCCCTCTGCATGCGACGCAAGGGCTCGCTGTTTCTTTTCTCTCTTCTCTTCGCCACCACCGTCTCCGCGCACGACATGCCTTCGGGCGAGCTCGCGGCGCTGGGGCGGGTCTGGGGGATCGTCAATTACGCCCATCCGTGGATGGGGTATCGCGACGTCGACCTCGACCAGGCCACGCTGACGGCCATCGGCCGCGTGCGCGGCGGGTTGAAGGCGGGTGCCGCGGTCGATGAGCTGCTGCGCACGATCGGCGATGACGCCTCGTTCGTCGCGCCGATGTGCTTCGACACGGTCCTGCCGGCGGTGAACCGCGGCACGAGGATGCTCGCGGACGGAGTCGTCTACTTCACCGCGAATGCGAGCGACGCGCAGAACGCATTGCGCACGGCGCGCGTGGCGGTCGTCGACCTGCGGCCGCAGCCGGGACGCTGCTCCGCTCCCCTCCTCTCGAACGATCTCGAGCCGCTGCTCGTGCGCGGCAACGTGCCGCACGTCACGCATCGCAAAGTGCGGCATCACGGCTACCGCCCGCAGAACGGCGAGAGCGACTTCGACTCGTCGTTCACGACGGTCAACGTCGGTACCATCCGCGGCGAGGCCACGACGCTGCAGAAAGTCGTCTTCATCGTCGACGAGCGGAGCCTGATCCCGCCCGTCGCCACCGCGCTTGCCGCGGCCAACCAGGCCACGTTCCTCTCCGTCGGCGCGTTCCCGCTGCACACCGCCGTCGACCACTGCCAGATGGCCCTCGGCGACGGCTCGATCGTGACGCTGCGCACGAGCGAGTTGATTGACGGGGACGGCTACTCCGCCGAGCCCGCGCCGATGATGACGCTCGCGGCGCAGACGGCGGAGAGTGAGGTCCTCGCCGCGGCGCTGCAGCTCGCCAGGCCGCGCGGCGGACGGCGCCGCGGCGCGTCGAGCATGAGCACCGCGCCGCTCGGCGACTACGAGTGGCAGGCCGACGCCACGTTCGCGACGGCCGACGTCCCGTCCCCCGAGGAGCGCATCCTCGCGGCGTTCCGCATCTGGAACGTCATGCATTTCTTCCACGGCTCGCGCGAGCTCCTCGGCGAGTGGAACCTGAACGACGTCGTGTGGGCGCTCGAGCATGCAGCCACGCGCCGCGACTACGAGCTCGCCCTCGCGGAGATGCTGGCGAAGGTGCCGGACGCGCACGCGCTCGTCGACGCGCCTTCCGTGCTCGCATTGCGCGGCTCCGCCGTCCCGCCGTTCGAGCTGCTGCCGGTCGAAGGAAAGCCGGTCGTCATCGCCTCGGCCGCGGAAGCGGTGAAGCCGGGCGACGAGCTGCTGCGCATCGACGGCCGCGACGTCGCCGAGCGCCGGAGCGAGCTGACGCGCTACGCGTCATCCCTCAGCGCCGTTCGCGACCTGGCGAAAGGCGCGGCGGGGACGACGTCCGCGTTTACGTTCCGCCGTCCGGACGGCTCGCAGTACGAGGTCTCGCTGGCGCGCGGCGCGAGCGCGGCGGTGAAGCCGGAGAAGGCGTGGCGCATCCTCGACGGCAACGTCGCGTACGTCGACGTCAGCGCGCTGGAGGACGTCGAGGCGCTGCTCGATGACGTCGCCTCCACCGACACGATGATCCTCGACCTGCGCAGCGAGCGCGTGAGTGCGGAGATCGCACAGCGGCTGAACACGACCGGCAGCGGCGTGGCCTCGGTGATGCGCATCCCCGTGCTCCTCGGCGGCGCGCTGCAGTACCTCGACAACGCGGACGTGGTCTCGCCGCAGACGACCTACGCGGGCGAGATCATCGCCCTGGTCGACGAGCGCACGCCGAGCGGCGCCGCGCTCGTGCTCACCGGCGCGAACCTCGTCGGCATCGCCGGCACGAGCGCGCAGGGCGACCTCTCGCATCTGGTCGTGCCGGGCAACGTCACGATCCGCTTCACCGGCTCGGCGATCCGCAACCCCGACGGCGCCTCGGCGATCGAGCCGCACGTCGTCGTCGCGCGCACCATCCGCGGACTGGCCGAAGGACGCGACGAGATTCTCGAAGCCGCGCTGGCGGTCGTCCCGCACTGAGGACCGCCGGCGTCCCGCCGGCTGCCGTGGCGGCGTCCCGCCGCCACCCCCGCGGGAGCGCGGGCGGGACGCCCGCGCGGCAGCCGGCGAGGACGCCGGCGCTCCTTTAGATGCCCGTCACGCGGACGACTTCCTCGAAGCTCGTGAGTCCTTCCGCCAGCTTGCGCAGTGCGCTCTGGCGGAGGGTGCGCATGCCGCGCTTCACGGCCATGTCCTTGATCTTGAGGAAGTCCTCGCCGCGGTCGATGAGGTCGCGGATGGCGTTGTCGACCGGGAGGATCTCGAAGATGCCGGTGCGGCCGAAGTAGCCGGTGTTGCGGCAGCGCATGCAGCCCGCCCCTTCCTTCACGATGATGCGCTTGCCGGGAGGGGCCTGCAGGTTCAGCATGGCCGCCTCTTCGATCGTCAGCGGGCGGTTGGTCTTGCAGTCGTCGCAGATCTTGCGCACCAGCCGCTGCGCCATCGCGCCGACCAGCGTCGACGAGATCAGGAACGGCTGGATGCCGAGGTCGATCAGGCGCGTGATCGACGTCGAGGCGTCGTTCGTGTGCAGCGTGGAGAAGACGAGATGTCCGGTCAGCGCGGCCTGCACCGCGTTCTGCGCCGTCTCCTGGTCGCGGATCTCGCCGACCATGATGATGTCCGGATCCTGGCGGAGGATGTGGCGCAGCGCCGAGGCGAAGGTGATGCCGATCTTCGGCTGCACGGCGGTCTGGTTGAACTCCTCGTACACCATCTCGATCGGGTCTTCGATCGTGGTGATGTTGATCTCCGGCGAGGCGAGGTTCTTCAGCGCGGAGTAGAGCGTGACGGTCTTGCCCGAGCCGGTCGGGCCGGTGACGAGGATGATGCCGTGCGGACGGCCGATCCAGTCGGCGAACGTCTTCAGCTCATCCTCGTAAAAGCCGAGGCCCGCCAGGTCGCGGATCAGCACCTCGGGGTCGAAGATGCGCATGACCATCTTCTCGCCGAACGCCGTCGGGAGCGTGGAGACACGCAGCTCGATCTCCTTCCCTTCGCGCTCGGTCTTGATGCGGCCGTCCTGCGGGCGGCGCTTCTCGGCGATGTCCATGCGGCACATCGTCTTCAGGCGCGAGGTGATGGCCAGGTTGACCAGCTTCGGCACGCGCTGGATCTCGTGCAGCACGCCGTCGATGCGGAAGCGGATGTCGGCGTGCTCGCGCTTCGGCTCGATGTGGATGTCGGACGCGCGCGAGTCGTAGGCGTGCTGCAGGAGATAGTCGACCGCGTTGACGATGTGCGCGTCGCTGGTCTCGATCTCGGAGCCCGACTTGAGCTTGATGTACTGCTCGAGGTTGCCGAGGTCGATCGCGCCGCGGGTCAGGTCGCGATTCGCTTTCGTGACCGAGGCGCGGAAGCCGTACTGCTCGTTGATCACGCCCATCACGTCCGACTCGGCGGAGACGACGAGGTCGAGCTCCTGCTTGGCCATGGGGCGATAGGAGTCGATGGCGCCGTGGTCGAACGGGTTGACCATGGCCACGAGCAGCTTGCCGTCGCGCACGGCCACCGGGACGATCTTGTTCTTGCGGGCGAAGGGGCGGGAGATCTTCGACTCGACGAGCTGCACGTCGAGCTTGAGCGTGTCGATCTTGTAGAACGGCAGGTGCGCTTCCTCGGCCAGCAGACGCGCCAGGAGGAAGTCGTCGATGCGCGTGCCGTTGCCGCTGGCGTCCGTGAGGTTCATGCCGGCGATGACCTTGAACGGGCTGGCGTCTTCGTCCGCGCGCGACTTGGAGGCGTTGCGCTGCGCGAGACGGAACTGCCGGTCGGCGGTCTCGATCTCGGCGCGCTGCCGGTCGTCGATGAATCCCGCGTTCAGGAGGAGATCGCCGAGATACGCGACCGTGATGGCGCGGGAGACGCGCGGGGTGGGCGCGTTGGTCAGGGTCGTCATGGTTCCTGAAATGTTAAATGATCCCTGTATGACAGTGGTCCGCAAGGCAGAACGCCGCGATCTCCCCTCCCTCGGCCGCCTCGGCGCGATGCTCATGCGCACGCACTACGCCTTCGACCCGCAACGGTTTCTGGAGGCGGAGGAAGGGGCCGAGCGCGGCTACGCGTCGTTCCTCGGGAGCATGCTGCGCTCGGACGACAACGTGATCTTCGTGGCCGAGGACGACGGCGCGATCACCGGTTATGTGTGGGCCGCGCTGGAGCCGCTGTCGTGGAAGGAGCTGCGCGGGCCGGCGGGCTTCATTCACGACCTGCTCGTCGTGGAGGAGGCGCGGCGCGGCGGGACGGCGAAGCAGTTGATGAACGCCGCGGTGGCGTGGCTGCGCGAGCAGCGCGCGCCGCGCGTCATCCTCTGGACGGCGGCGCCGAACGAGGCCGCGCGGACGCTGTTCACGCGGCTCGGATTCCGGGAGACGATGGTGGAGATGACGATGGAGCTCAGTGAATCTCCATCAGGAACCCCTTGAGGTACTCCCCTTCCGGACAGTAGATCGACACCGGATGGTCCGGCCCCGCGGTGAGGCGCCGCACGATCGAGACGCGGCGTCCGGCGTCGAGTGCCGCGGCGAAGATCACCTTCTGGAAGAGGTCGAGCGACATGTGTCCGGAGCAGGAGAAGGTCATCATCAAACCGCCCGGCGCGACCATGCGCATGGCGTAGAGGTTGACGTCCTTGTAGCCGCGCGCGGCGCGCTCCACCTCGTTGCGCGATTTGGCGAATGCCGGCGGATCGCAGATCAGCAGGTCGAACGGGCCGTGCTTCTGCCGCACGTACTGGAACGCGTCCGCGACGATGTGCTCCGCCTCGACGCCGTTGAGCGAGGCGTTCACGCGCGCCGCCTCGATCGCCGGCGCCGACACGTCCACGTTCGTGACGGATGAAGCGCCGCCCGCGGCGGCGTACACGCCGAACGCGCCGCTGTACGAGAAGAGGTTCAGCACGCGGCGTCCCGAGGCGAGCGTGCGCGCCAGTCGCCGGTTCTCGCGCTGGTCGAGGAAGAAGCCGGTCTTCTGTCCCTCCGCGGGATTCACGCGGAACTTCAGTCCCGACTCGAGAATCTCCGTGGCCACGTCCGTCCCCTCGTCCTCGGTCGGCAAGCCTTCGAGCTTGCGCGCCGGCAGATCGTTCTTGAAGAAAATCGCGCGCGGCGAGAGCTCGCGCTGCAGCGTCTCGACGATCAGCGGCTTGAAGTGCTCCGCGCCGCGGTTCGCGATCTCCACCACCAGCACGTCGTTGTAGCGGTCGACGACGATGCTGCTCAGCTCATCCCCTTCCGCGTGCACGAGGCGCGCGGCGTTGGTCGTCTCGTCGAAGATCGCACGCCGCCGCGCGATCGCTTCCGTGAGCCGCGCGGCGATCAACTCCGGAGTGACGGAGTCGCCTCCGAAGGCGAGCGCGCGCAGCCGGATCTGCGATGAGCGCGAGTAGAAACCGGACGCGATGCGCGTGCCGTCGGTGTCGACGAGATCGCCGACCGGCGCGTCTTCCGGTCCGCGCTCCGTCTGAATCGCGCCCGCAAAAATCCACGGGTGACGGTTCGCGATCACGCGCTCTTTGCCACGTTTCAGCGTCAACGTCCTGTTCATCGTTATAATCGCCCTCCAGATGGCCGGACCGCGCAACAAGCAATTCCACACGCAGTGCCAGGAAGAGGTCTACCGTCAGGTCAAAACCTACCTGGACGAGCTCGTGGAAGAACACTTCGACGACGCCGACCACTGCGACTTCTACCTCAAGTACGGGTCGACCGTGCTGGAGATCTCGATCGGCGCGTACGAGGAAGACGACGCGGTCATCGAGATCCTCGCCTTCTGCGTGCAGGGAGTCGAGCCGACCTTCGAGCTGATGACCGAGCTGCTGCGCCTCAACGCCGAGGTGCCGCTGGGCGCATTCAGCCTGGTCGGGCAGGACATCTTCTACTCGCACGCCTTCCTCGGGCGGCGCCTGCGGCCCGAGCAGCTCATCGCCTCGCTCGACAGCGTGGCCAGCATTTCCGACCTGTACGACGAGAAGCTCGTCTCCCGCTACGGCGGCGAGACGGCGCTCGAGCGCCTGCGCAGCAGTGCCGAACGGCGGCGCTCGGTGGCCGTCGATCAGGCGCAGAACAATTGACGGCACATCCATTGCTCTTTTGTTGTCCAAGATGAAGATCCGACAGGCACTTCCGGCAGCCGCACTCGTGCTTATCACCGCGATGGGATGCACCGGAGGCAGCGAGACCAAAGCCGCCGACGAGAGCAGCACCGCGTCTCCCGAGGCGCAGGCCGCACAGGCGAAAGTCGACGCTGCGAAGGCGATCACCACGATCAATCCCGCCATCCCGCTCTACGAGGGGGCTGCGTACCGGGACGATCTCTCGCGCCGCGACGAGGTGATGATCCGCAACCGCTACGGCGCCGGCGCGAAGGTCTACACCCTGGCCACCGACGACTCGTACCCGCAGGTCTTCCACTACTACACGACCTATCTCGCGCAGTTCCGCGCGTTCCCCTCGCAGGACACGTATCCGTCCGAGAAGGAGCAGTGGCGCAGCTTCGAGGTGCACCTGAACCAGGCCATGCAGGACCCGTTCATCCCGGGCGAGGCGCTCGATCCGAACGGCCAGCAGGTGGTCCTGCAGATCTCCGAGACCGAGGCCGAGCCGAAGACCGTGATCCGCTACATCGTCGCGCCACGCGGAGCCGTGCAGCCGGCGCCGGCGCCGGTGACGACGGCGTCGAATGGTGCGCCGGCGGAGCCTGTGGCGCGATAGAGTCTCAAAGTCGTAAAGTCTCAAAGTCGCAAAGATTTCGCTCGCACCTTCTTTGAGACTTTGAGACTTTGCGCCTCTGAGACCGACGATGTTCCGCCGCATCCTGATTCCCACCGACTTTTCCACCGCCTCGGAATGGGTGTTCGACGACGCCGTGCGCATCGCCGGCGTGAGCGGCGCGGAGCTGGTGATCGTGCACGTGCGCATGACGCGCACGTCGAATCCCGACGAGCTGCGCTTCCCCGCCGACTCGTCTCTCTACGAGTACGCGGAGCAGCAGGAGCTCGATCGTCTGCGCGAGCGCGTGCGCCGCGCGAACGCCTCGCTGGCCACGCGGCTGATCGTGCGTCAGGCGCCCGATCCCGGACGCGAGATCTGCGACGTGGCGAACGAAGAGCACGCGGACCTGATCGTCATCGCCACGCATGCGCGGCATCACGTCGCGCATCTCTTCGTGGGGTCGACGACGACGTCGGTGCTCGATGCGCCGCCGTGTCCCGTGCTGGCGATCCGCTACGGCATCCGCAAACGTCCCGGGCTGCGCCGCCTCGTGGTGCCGGTGCATCTCGAGCAGAAATCGCGTGCGGCACTCGACCTGGCCGGACGTCTCGGCGACGACGTGCACCTGGTCATCGTCTGCGACGAAGACGACACCGCTCGGGCCGAGGCATTGCTGGGCGAGCTGGCCGCGTCGCTGCGCAACCCGCGCACCGCCGTGCTGCAGGGCAGCGACGCGGACAAGGAGATCGTGCGCTACGCCACGCGCGTGGACGCGGATGCGATCTTTCTCAACGCGTCGCGCGGGCCGAACGAAGGGAAGCTCGACATCGTGCGGCACGCGACCGTGCCGGTGATGATCGTCCCGTAGCAGCGGAGCGCCGCAGCGGAGCGCCGGCGTCCTCGCCGGCTGCCGCGCGGGCGTCTCGCCCGCGCACACGGCGCGGCGGCGAGGACGCCGCCGCGGCAGCCGCCGGGACGGCGGCGCTCCACATCAGAAAGCTCACCGCGGGATCTTGAGCTTTTGTCCTACCTGGATCTTGTCGGGATCGCTGAGCTGATCGCGATTGGCCTCGAAGATCCGGTTGTACTGCGACGCGTCGCCGTAATAGCGCTTGGCGAGCGCGCTGAGGGTGTCGCCGGAGGCGACGTCGTGCGTGCGGTGCTCGCTGGCGCTGGTCATGCCGAGGGGCCCCGACGAGAACGAGGTGCCCGCGGCCTGCGGCGTCGGCTTGTCGATCGTGATCTGGTTGACCGTGTTCTTCGTCTCCACGGCCGCGTTGAACGTGGTCATGATCTGCGTCTTCGTGTCGAGATCGGCCGCGTGGCCGGTGAGCGTCACGATCTCCCCCTGATCGACGCGGGCGTCGATCTGCGCGTTCGGAAACTGTCCACGCACGCGCTCGACCGCCGCCTGGACTTTCTCTTCGAAAGACTTCCCAAAAAGTCCCATGAGCTTTCCTCCTGTTGTGAGACGATCACGAACAGTGCCACGGACGCGGGGTTAGCTCAGCGGTAGAGCGTCTCCTTTACACGGAGAGGGTCAGGGGTTCGAATCCCTTACCCCGCACCACCTCGGCTCCTGCGGTAGACTCGCCCCCTTTTCAAAATGCTCCGTCTCCTCAGACGCAAAGCCAGGCTGCTCCTGCTCGACGACGACCCGGCCATGCAGCGCCTCATCGCCGCCGTGCTGCGCGGCGCGGGCTACCGCGTCGACGTCGTCAGCGCCGGCGGTCCGGCCATCGAGAAGATCGGCCGCGTGACGTATGCCGCGATGCTGCTCGACCTCATGACGCCCACCGAGGGAGGGATGACGGTGATCCGTCACCTCAAGCAGACGAGGCCGGAACTGCTGCGCCGCGTGCTGCTCGTGACCGCTTCGCCGGAGTCGCTGCTGAAGAGCGTGGCGCCCGACGTCGCGGCGGTGGTGCATAAGCCGTTCGACGCGAAAGAGCTCCTGGCCACGGTCGAGCGCGTCGTCACACAGTCATGACGCAGCTACGGATCGCCATCCTGCCGCACCGGCTCGCCGTCTGCCGTCTCTCCCCTTCCGCCCCCGTTCCGTCGTGGATTCGCGGCTCCTTCACCTCGGTCACGCGCACGGACGAAGAACTGTCGATCGTCTGCGATGACGACGCGGTGCCCGCGGACGTACAGGCGGAGCGCGGCTGGCGCCTGCTGAAGGTCGAGGGGCCGATTCCGTTCGAGATGACGGGCGTCGCGGCGGCGCTCGTCGCGCCGCTGGCGGACGCACGCATCAGCGTCTTTCTGCTGGCCACGTACGACACCGACTACCTGCTGCTCAAGGACGAGTCGTTCGCGCGCGCGGTGGACGTGCTGCGCGCCGCCGGTCACGCGGTCGGCTGATCGCCGTCGCCGTCCTCGGCCGCCTTGACGGCCGCGTTCTGCACGCAACTGCGGATCAACTCGACCGTCTGCCGCAGCGCCAGCGGCTTGCGCAGGACGATCTGCACGACGTCGATGTCGAGCGAGCGCGCCGAGGCGGGGTTCGAGGCGAGCACGATGACGACGGGGCGCTGCCCGCCGAGGGCGGCGATGGCGGCGACGATCTGCTCGGGGTCGCCGCCGGGAAGGCCGACGTCGACGAGGATCACGCCGTACGGCTCTTCGCGCAGTTTGTCGAGGGCATCGGGGACGGTGGAGACGCAGTCCGAGAAGACATCGCCCGCCAGGAGCGCGCTGTAAAGGAGCTGCCTCAGATGCGGATCGGAGTCCGCGATCAGCACACGGGAAGCGTGCATCGTCCTGCCCACGGCTCTATGCAATTACAATCTTTTTGCCATGTTTTCAGAGATTTCTGACGGCCACAGCCATTCCTGCCAATCGTAGAGCCCGTGGAACGCCCCTCGCAGTTTCGGGAGGTATGGCACTCACCGACCTCCGCAAAAACGCAATGATGTCCCACCTCCTCGACTCCCTCGACCGCGGCGAGGACATCGGCCACTACGGCCGCCTGACCTTCGCCATGATCGCGCGCCATTTCCTTCCCGAGGAGGAACTGTGCGCGTGGCTGCAGAAGAACCCCGGCTTCTCCGAAACGGATGCGCAGGTGCTCTGCAAACAGGTGGAAGGACACGACTACAACCCGCCCCGCCGCGAGCGCATCCTGGAATGGCAGCAGGAACAATCGTTCCCCATCTGCCCCGACCCGAACGGCTGCAACGTATATCGCGATCTCAAGTTCCCCGAGCACGTGTACGCGCACATTCAGGAGTTCTACGAGAAGCAGGTGAAGTAACGCGCAGCGTTTGGACTGCGGCGGCAAAGCCGCCGCCCTCCATGCCGGTGCTCGACGCGTCCGGCGAGACCGCGGTCATCTACCGGAGGCACTTCTGCGGCAATATCTGCGCGGACGGCATGCGGCTCTACCTCCGCAAACGCCCCTACGGCTGGGTGGTCATCCGCGAGATTCCTCTCCGGGTCTCATGACGTCACCGTCTCCACCACGTTCCCCGGAGCCTTCGGCGAGAACGAGCTCTTATAGATCTCGATGATCGACATCAGCAGCGAGAACACCAGCGGCCCGATCACCAGCCCCACGAAGCCGAACGCCTGCAGCCCGCCCAGCACCGCGAACAGCAGCGGAATAGCGGGCAGTTGCGCCTTCCCGCGCATCGCCCACGGGCGCACGATGTTGTCGACGAGCGACACCGGGATCACGCCCCACAGGATCATGAAGACGGCCTGCCACCACGGGCGGTTCTCCATCGACGCCGAGATCACGAGATAGATCGACGCCGGCACCCACACCGCCGCGGCGCCCACCATCGGGATCAGCGACAAGAGCGCCGCCACCGCGCCCCAGAATCCCGCGCCGGGCACCTGCGCGATCGCCAGGCCGATGCCGGTCATCACGCCCTGCGCGATGCCCGTGAACACCTGCCCGCGGAACGTCGCGTCGATCACGTCCTTGAAGCGCGCGCCGAACTCCTGGTCGTAGCGTTTCGGCAGCGGCGACAGCACCGAGAGCTGCCGCACGATCTCCTCCCCTTCCACGTAGAAGAAGAACATCGACAGCAGCACCAGCGCGAAGCCGAGCACCATGCCCGCCAGCCCGCCGATCAACCCGCCGCCGTGGCGCGCCACCCATCCCGGGATCTGCTGCAGCGCCGGCAGAAGCAGCCGTTCGGGGCTGAGTGTCTTCGGATCGAACTGCGGCGCAATGCGGCGGATCGGCTCGAGATACGACGCCACGTCGATGCGCCGGATCATCGCCTGCGCGTCGCCCGACTGCAGTCTCTCCACGACCACGTTCGCCTGCTGCACGAGCAGCATGGCCAGGATCAGCGCCGGGATGACCACGATGAAGGTGATGCCGAGGAGCATCACCACCGCGGCCTTGTTCGAGCTCCCCCTCGTGCGGATGCGCACCCGGCGGAACAGCCCGAAGGTCAGCGTGACCAGGATCGCGCCGAGCAGGATCGCGGTCATGAACGGCCAGATGATGCGGAACGCCGCGTACAGCAGCAGCAGCGCGAGCAGTCCGAAACAGATCACGCCCGCCAGCCGCCACTGCGGCTTGCGCTCCAACTCCATGTCCACCGGGGCATTCGGTTCCTCAATCACGCGAGCCTCCTTCGAAGACCTGCCGCCGCGCGGCGCTCGTCACCGCGCTCACGATCGGGTTCTTGATTTTTCTCTCCGCCGAGATCGCATAGAACCGCTCCCGCACCTCGGGCAGCCGTCCCACGACGCGCACGCCATTCTGCGCCTCGATCTCGTGCTCGATCGCCGTCGGTGCGGGAAAGATACCCGTCCCGGCGCGGCCGAACGCGGTCATCAGCGCGAGGTCGTCGAACTCGCCGACCCGTTTCGGCTCGATGCCGCTGCGGTCGAGCCACAGCTCCAGCGCGCGGCGGATCTGCGTCGACGCGCCGGGCAGCAGCAGCGGCGCCTTGTGCAGAGACTTCGGAAACTGCCTGCGCAGCGACGCCGCCAGTGCAGGGACGGCGAAGAGCGAGGTCCCGCTCTCGCCGAGGAGATGGTTGTACGCGCGCAGCGGCCCGCCGGTGGCGGGAGCATCGGTCAGCACGAGGTCGACCTCGTGCTGACCGAGGGCGGCCAGCAGCGTCTCCGCCGGTGCCTCGCGGCAGATCATCTGAACCTCGGAGGCCATCTCGAACGCCGGCCGCAGAATGCGATAGGCGACCAGCTTCGGCACCACGTCCGCGATGCCGACGGTCACGCGCACGGGCTTTCCCGTCGGCCGGTCGCGCAGCGTGTCGCGCAGCTCGCGTCCGAGGGCGAAGATCTCGTCGGCGTAGCGCAGCGCGACGCGTCCCGATTCCGTCAGCACCAGCGAGCGTCCCGATTTCTCGAACAGCTTCTCGCCGAGCGACTCCTCGAGCAGGCGGAGCTGCGCGCTGATGGTCGGCTGGGTCAGATTCAGCTTCCGCGTCGCCGCGACGATGCTCCCCTCGCGCGCCACGACCCAGAAGTAGAGAAGATGGTGGTAGTTCAGCCACTCCATCACTCATAGACTAATCCAATCCATTCGATTGAAACAATCCATCTGATCTATGAATGGCATCACAGGCGCATTGGTTGTCCGTCGCGACATGAAGAACCAGATCAAGACCATCCTGCTGTTGGGCGTTCTCTCCACGATCCTCATCGGCTTCGGCGCGATGCTCGGCCGCCAGTGGGTGGCCGGCTTCACCATTCTCGCCCTGGCCCTCAACCTCGGCGCGTACTTTTTCTCCGACAGGATCGTGCTGCGCATGCATCACGCGCAGCCCGTCGACGAGCATCAGGCGCCGCGGCTGTACGCGATGATCCGCGAGCTCGCGCAGCGCGCGGAGATCCCGATGCCGCGCGTCTTTCTCATCCCCTCGCCGCAGCCGAATGCGTTCGCCACGGGACGCAATCCCGCGCACGGCGTCGTGGCGGTGACGCAGGGGATCCTGCAGATGCTCGACGAGCGCGAGCTGCGCGGCGTGCTCGCGCACGAGATCGGCCACATCCGCAACCGCGACATCCTCGTCTCCACGATCGCTGCCGCGGTGGCGGGCGCCATCGCATATATTGCCAACATGCTTCAGTTCACCGCCATCTTCGGCGGCGGAGATGACGACGCGCCCAATCCCATCGCCGCACTCGCGCTGGCCATCGTCGCGCCCATCGCCGCCACGCTCGTCCAACTCGGCATCTCCCGCTCGCGCGAATACCTCGCCGACGAAACGGGAGCGCGCCTCTCGAACGATCCGGAGGCGCTGGCCCGCGCGCTGGAGAAGCTCGAGCGCGCGGCGCACGTCGTGCCGCCGCTCACCGCGCAGCCGTCCACCGCGAGCCTGTTCATCGTCAACCCGTTCTCCGGCACGCGCGGCCTGGTCAGCCTGTTCTCCACGCATCCGCCGATGGCCGAGCGCGTCCGCCGCCTGCGCGGCATGACCTTCGCGAGGTACGCGGCCTGATGGAAACGATCGCCTCACCCGCGCTCTGGACGATCTTCAGCGTCTTCGTACTGGGCATGCTCGCCCTCGACCTCGGCGTCTTCAACCGGAAGGCGCACGAGGTGAAGATGAAGGAGGCGCTGACCTGGAGCATCGTCTGGGTCGCGCTGTCGCTCTGCTTCAACTGGTGGATCTACCACGAGTTCGGATCGCAGAAGGCGCTCGAGTTCCTGACCGGCTACGTCATCGAGAAGGCGCTCTCGGTCGACAACATCTTCGTCTTCGTCATCCTCTTCGCCTCGTTCGCGGTGCCGAAGATGTATCAGCACCGCGTGCTGTTCTGGGGCGTGCTCGGCGCGATCATCATGCGCGCCATCTTCATCGGCCTCGGCGCGGCGCTCGTGGCCCGCTTCAGCTGGATCATGTACGTCTTCGGCGCGATCCTGATCTACACCGGCATCAAGCTGATGAAGGAAGGGGACGCCGAGCCGCATCCGGAAAAGAATCCGATCTACAAGCTCGGACGGCGGCTCATGCCGGCCACGCCCGAGTACCACGGCAAGGCGTTCTTCGTGATGAAGGAAGGGCGGCGCTACGCCACGCCGCTGTTCCTCGTGCTGATCGCCATCGAGGCGACGGACGTCGTCTTCGCGGTCGACTCGATCCCGGCCATCTTCGCCATCTCCACGGATCCGTTCATCGTCTACACCTCGAACATCTTCGCCATCCTCGGCCTGCGCGCGATGTACTTCCTGCTGGCCGGCGTGATCGACAAGTTTCACTTCCTCAAGTACGGACTGGCGGTGGTGCTGCTGTTCGTCGGCGTGAAGATGGTGATCGCGGAGTGGTACCACGTGCCGATCGGCGCGTCGCTGGGCATCATCGCGGGCGTGCTGACGATCTCCGTCGTGGCCTCGATCATCTGGCCGCGGCACGTCGAGCTGGAGGTATCATCCGACGCTCTTGAAGATATCCGAGACAACCCTGAAGGGCGTTCTGACGATTGAGCCGCGGGTCTTCGCAGACCCGCGCGGATGGTTCATGGAGACGTTCCACGCGGAGACGTTCCGCACGCACGGCCTCCCCGACTCGTTCGCCCAGGACAACCAGTCGTACTCGACCCGCGGCGTCGTGCGCGGCCTGCACTACCAGTTGCACGAGCCGCAGGGAAAGCTCGTGCGCTGCGTGCGCGGCACGATCCTCGACGTGGCGGTGGACATCCGACGCCACTCAGCCGCGTTCGGGCAGTGGGCGGGCGTGGAGCTGTCGGCCGAAAACCGCCGCATGCTCTGGATCCCCCCCGGCTTCGCGCACGGCTTCTCGGTCCTCTCCGAAGACGCGATCGTGCTCTACAAATGCACGACGGTGTGGCACCAGCCGTCGGACCGCAGCCTGCTCTGGAACGACCCCCGGATCGGCATCGACTGGCGGGTCGCGGAACCGTCCCTCTCCCCCAAAGACGCGTCCGCCCCGCCGCTCTCCGAGGCGGAAGTCTTTTCGTCTTGACACCCCCCGCCCACCCATCTACGATGCGCGCCTCTCCGGGGAATGCGATCCCCCGAAGGGGAGTTAACATTGGTCTCTAACGCGGGGCGGTAGTTCAGCCGGTTAGAACGCCGGCCTGTCACGCCGGAGGTCGCGGGTTCGAGCCCCGTCCGCCCCGCCAATCTAAGTCGCTCACCAGCCGCCATTTGGCGGCTTTTTTGTTGCCTGCGAACTCGATCACGAAAGTTGAGCTCACAAGGTCGGCACGTTCCACAGGCATGAAAGCGCGCGATCACGCTGAATTTGCGCGTCGGGCTGCTCGGAGTCAGCGCGCGCGCCGGTAGTGCATGGCGACGGCGCCGCTGCGGAGCGGCTTCGCCGAGATCAGCTCGAGCCGTCGCGTGCCGGGCAGTCCGCTCTGGTACAGGGTCGGGCCGTGGCCGGCGATCCTGGGATGGACGAGGAACTGGTACTCGTCGATCAGATCCAGCCGGTCCAGCTCCGTCGCGAGCTTGCCGCTGCCGAGAAGCACGCCGGCCGGGGTCGCGTCCTTGAGCTTCTGCACGCCCGTGCGCAGGTCGCCGGCGATGCGGTGGCTGTTGGTCCACGGGAAGTCCGTTCGCGTCGACGACACCACGTACTTCGGCTTGGCCTCCAGCTTGACCGCCCACTCGCGCAGCGCCGGCGGCGCCTCCTCGTCGCCGCGGGCGACCGCCGGCCAGTAGCTCTCCATCATCTCGTAGGTGACGCGGCCCCACAGCATCGCCCCGCCCTCGTCCATGAGGCGCGTGAAGAAGGCGTGTGTCTCGTCGTCGGCGATTCCCTCCCGGTGGTCGACGCAGCCGTCCAGGGTGACGTTGATGCTGAAGGTCAAGAGTCCCATGCGGCGACTCTAAGCCATAACAATCCCCTTCCGAAACGTCGGATCACGTCCCCGCGTAGCGCTCCAGACCTCGCTCACCTGCCATTGGTCGGTCGCGAGGTCGCGGCTACTCCTCACCGTACCTGCACGGGAGAATCACACGGAACGTCGAACCGTGGCCGGCCCTGGTCGCGAGCTCCAGGCTCCCCTCCAGGAGCTCGCACAGCCGCTTGACAATCGACAATCCGACACCCTCGCCGGAGGGCGTTTCCGGCAAGGTCTTCGGGGTGACCGGCGCAACCGTCGTGGCGACGGCCATATCGCCTGGGCGCTCGCTGCTCGCCTCCCGCGCCTCGTCGGCGAGGGCGGTGGCCTCGTGCAACTCCTGCGCGATCTCCAGGAACGGCATGGCGTCGAGCCCCGGCCCCGTATCCTGCACCGACAACGTCCATCGCTCGGTGTCGCTGGTCGTGTCCAGTCCCCAACTGACGGAGATCCCACCGCGCTCGGTGTACTTGACGGCGTTGAGGAGCAGGTTCTGAAGGATTCGCAGGACCTTGGGTTTGTCGCCCTGGACCGGAAGCGTGCTCGGACCATCCATCTTCAGGAACAGCCCGCGATCGGTCGCGGCAGCCTGCGACGCCGTACAGAAGTCGCGCAGCAGTACGGCCGCGTCGAAGGTCGTCACCGTGCGATGCTCGTGTCCTGCTTCGAGACGGGCCAGGCTCAGGAGATCATTGAGTAAGTCGTTGAGCGACAACACGCCTTTGCTCAACATCTCCGCGACCTCGGCGCGCTCGAGCTCCGGGAGCGCTGCACCGCTGGCATTGAGCGCGGCCGCGCCTTTGACGACGGTGACGCTTCCCCGGAGATCGTGCGCCGCTGTCCGCCACGCCTCGGCACGCGACTGCTCGATGGTGTGCAGCGCGGCCAGCGCCTGCTCCAGCGCAGTCACGTGGCCGGCCGACTCGGACTGCTGGAGCCGTCCATATTGCGTCGCGCTGGCGGTGACACCGTCCGCGCAGAGCTGGGCCCAGATCCGGCGTGCCGTGGGCATGACGCTCGGTTCCAGTAACGGATGCTCGATGGCGTAGCGTTCGAGATCGGCCGCGACGCACATCTGCAGATAGCCCCACTCACGCAGGACTTCGGCGAGTGAATAGCCCTGCTGCCAGCGTTGCACACCGTGATCGGCCACCTTGTCCGCCTCGAGTTGCGCCCCGACGTCGCTCGTCTCTTCGGGCCACGACCGGAGGCGCTGTGAAAGCGAGTCGAGAACGGCCGGGATGTGGTCGTTGAACTCGGCGCGGGAGAGCGAGGCGGGGATGTTCCGGCCCGGCACGACGTCGCCGTACGCGCGCCACGCGTCGAGGATTGCGTCGCGATGTTCGAGCAACCGCGCCGCGAGTGCACTCAACTGCTCCCGCGCGGGATTCGCGCGAAACACGACGTGGATGTCGTTCCGGTCGTCGGCATGGACAGCAACGCCGCTCACAACGCCGCTCCGAACAAAGCACCGACTCCGGCAGTGAGTGCCATCGCCAGTGCACCCCAGAAGGTGACCCGCCACGCGGCCCGGAGCACGGGTGAACCCCCGGCGCGCGCTGCCAATGAGCCCAGGAGCGCGAGAAACAGCAACGAACTGCCCGAAACCGTCCAGACCAGCGCTGACGCGGGAGAGAAGACGACGAGGAGAAGCGGCAGGACCGCACCGACCGTGAAGGTAGCGGCGGAAGCCAGTGCGGCCTGAACGGGCCGCGCGCTGAGGGTGTCGGAAATGCCCAACTCGTCGCGGCCATGAGCGCCCAGGGCGTCCTTTTCCATCAGCTGCGTGGCGACCTGATCGGCCAGCGCAGCGTCCAGGCCGCGCCCGACATAAATCGCGGCCAGTTCGGCGTGTTCGTGGACTTCGTCGGTCGCCAGTTCCTCTCGTTCTCGCTCCAGGTCGGCGCGCTCCGTATCGGATTGCGAGCTGACGGAGACGTACTCGCCCGCGGCCATCGACATCGCGCCGGCGACCAGGCCGGCGATGCCGGCAACCAGAATGCTGGCGCGGCTGGACTCCGCTGCTGCCACGCCGACGATCAGACTGGCCGTGGAAACGATGCCGTCGTTGGCGCCGAGGACGGCGGCTCGAAGCCAGCCAACGCGGTGCGTGCGGTGCCGCTCAGTGTGTCTCATCGCAGATGCCGCGCCGAAGCGCCCCACGGAGAATCGGCCGGGACGATCACCTGGCCGGGAACGTCGCGCGCGTGTGCCGTCGAACGCGTCATGGCGACATGGTCCGTCCTCATGTGGGCGCGGCGTAAGCGTGCCGCTCACCGTGGCAGGTGACGCCGCGCTCATTGCACCCGGACCTGGATCACCGCGACGGTCGTGGCGTCGCCGCCATCATCGACGGATGAAGCATTGTCTGATCCTCCTGGCGCTCCTCCTCCTCGTCCCGGCCGCGATGGCGGCCGCGCCGCGCGCGATTCCGGGAATCAACGCCAAAGACTCCTTTCCCGCGGGATGCGTCGACTGCCACGTGAAAGAGAAGCGTGTCAGCGTGCAGCTCTCCCGATGGGATGGCAAAGTCGACGCAAAGACACTCGCGGCCATGCAGGCATTCGTCCCGAAAGGAATCAGCCTGAAAGGCAAGCACCCGACGGTTGCGACGAAGGACATTCCCGCGTCCTGCCTGAAATGCCACACCGCGACGTCGAAAGGCATCGCACCCCTCGGCCGGCTGCTCCACGGGATCCATCTCGGGAAAGGCGATGCCGGTGAGTTCGTACGGCAGTTTCAGGGCGAGTGCACGCACTGCCACAAGTTGAACAAGACCACCGGCACGTGGTCGCTGCCCAGCGGTGCGGAGAAGTAGCGAAGGCAGACTCTCGACCGCGCCGAACGACCCGCTCCCGCCACGCCCGCCGTCACCGGCAACAGCGCTCGGCGACCGTTCCGGCCCGCGCGGCGCAGGTCCACGATCGGGCGCCAGCGGCGGATCGCGCAAAAGACCGCGTGGCGCACACGACCGGGTGATCCACAGCACGCAGCCGGCGACACGTGGAGCTTACGTTCAGTCCGTATGGTGTCGCGGCCGTTCGTCCTCCTCGCTTCGGTCACTCTGGTCGGCCTCATTGCGATCGCGTCTCTCTCCGGCCGTTCGGCGCGTGTCCTGGCCGGAGCGATCGATTCCCAGAGACAGTGGCAATCGGAGACAGTCACAACGGATCAGGAGCAGGAGCAAGCGTCTCCTGCAGCTTTCGATGCTCGCGTGGAGTCCGCGCGCCGTTTCGCGATCTACGGACCGTGGGGCATGTGCCTGTTCGCCCTGATCATGCTCGCGTCGCTGCTGGTGCGCCTGCGCACCACGCTGGCACGAGCCCACGAGGCCGGCGTTGAGCTTCAACGCGCCGTTCACCAGGAACAGATGGCGCGGCAGGGCGCCGAGGAAGCGGATCACATGAAGGACCAGTTCCTGGCCACGGTGTCGCACGAACTGCGATCGCCGTTGACTTCGATCATCGGGTGGTGCTCTCTGCTGAGCGAGGAGGACGCGCGGCAAACACTTCTGCAGGAAGGTCTGGCGAGCATCGCGCAGGCCGCGCGCGTTCAGTCCCAGCTCGTGGAGGATCTGTTGGACGTATCGCGGATCATCGCCGGCAAGCTCGAGCCACAGCTGGCAGACGTAGATCCCGTGGAAGTCGTCCAGGCCGCGATCGCATCGGTTGCTCCGTCGGCGCGGACCAAGAACATCAGGATCAGCATGCTCGTCGAAGGACAGCCAGCGAGGCTCCGCGCGGACGCGATCCGGCTGGAGCAGGTGGTCTGGAACCTTCTCTCGAACGCCATCAAATTCACGCCGCAGAACGGCTCGATCGACGTTGCGCTCCGATGGAGAGCGTCGAGCCTGCAGATCGCCATCGCGGACACGGGCGAAGGCATCGGACCCGACCTGTTGCCGCACATCTTCGATCGCTTCCGCCAGGGGCATGCCAGCGGAATGCGCACCGGCGGCCTGGGACTGGGCTTGTCCATCGTCAAGAGTCTCGTCGAACTGCACAGCGGCTCGGTGCGCGCGGAGAGCGCCGGGCCTGGCGCAGGCGCTACTTTCATCGTCGAGCTGCCTCTCGCGAACGTGAGTCGCCGGGAGGTACCGTTCCCGATCGGACGTCTGTTCATCGCCCGCCATTCGACGCCCGACCAGGCTGGCGGCAATGCTCTGCCACCCGCCGGAGAGGGAGAGAGCTTCGGCGACTGCGTCATCCGTGGGATCTGATTCTCCAGCCGGTCATCCCTGATCGTCCGAGCGCGACGTCCATGCCGGTCGCAGGACGGTCGCCGGGCCGTTTGCCGACTGGCCGGGGCCCGTGCCCGGGCACCGGCCAGAGACCCTCGTCACGGCAGCAAGTGCGGACGCTACGCGCCACGCAGGCGCCGCGGCACTACAGCGGGTCGACTGCCTGGGCCACGCTCAGAAGCTCGTCGTAGCTCACGCGTCCGGCGTGGACCATCTTCTCGGAGAGGTCCTTCATCACGTTCTGACTGAATTGGGCCCAGCGCTTGCGGTCCACCACATAGACCTCGTCGCCGAGGTGAAGATGCGGGACGCGCATGCCACCGCGCGGGTTGATGTCGAGGGCGGCGAGGGCTTCCGCCTTCTCCATCGAACGGGCCGTGAACCGCACGGCCTCGAGTCCGCCGACGAGCTCCTCGACCACCTTCTGGCGCGTGACCCAGAAATCGATCGGACCGCCGTATTTCCACCACCACTCGGAGAACGAATACTCCAGTGCAGGTCTCAACATGATTGCCTCCTTTGCGACGGATGAATCGTGCGGCGCGGCTCGCACCGGGGCGGAGAGCGCACTCGCTTCATCGCGGCCTCCTTTCGTTCAATACCGGCCGTTCGCGACCATCGACGGATGACCGGTCAGATGCGCCACGAAGGTCGGGCCGAGTTGCGCTTCGACGACCTCGAAGGCGCGGGCGGCGGCGGCAATCGAGGCGCGCTCGAACGCGCAGATGACGGGGCTGGTGCGCCCGTAGTCCCCGGTCGCGAAGAAATTCGAGCAGCCGCACCAGTGCACGCAGAAGTCGGCGAGCGGACACGCGTCGCATTCCGGCCGGCGCGGCGCCGCGTCGTCGGTCGCGCGCACCTCGGTGCCGACGCTGCCGATGCTGTGTCTCGACGTCCTGCCGCAGCCGATGAGGCGCTCGCACGGATAGATCTGGCCGAGGGGCGAGAACGCGAACTCCGCCGTGCCCATGCGGCAGCGCTCGTCCGCGCGATAGCCGCCGCGCAGCAGCGCCGCGATCTTTCCGTCGATCGGACTGAGGAACAGCGGCGTTCCGCGCACGTGGGCGTCGACGTAGAGCTCCGCTATCGCGTCGCAGACCGCGGGCAGCGCCTCGACGTCCTGGCGCGTCCACGGCGCCGAGTAATCGGGAGTGAGATAGATCTGCCGCAGACCGAGGCTGGCGAGATAGCGGATCGTGTCGGGGGCGCGGCGGAACGTCTCGGGATGCAGCACCGCGTTGACCGGGATCCAGCCGAACGCCTCGAGCGCCGCGCGCGCATTGCGCTCGACGAGGTCCGCGCTGCCGCGCCCATTGGCGAAACGGCGGAAGCGATTCTGCACGTCGGGCGGGCCATCGAAACTGAGGGCGTAGCGCACGCCGTGCGCGCGGAGAAACTCGGCGATGGCCGGCGTGAAGATCGTGCCGTTGGAAATGACGCTGAGGATGACGCGGTCGCGCTCGTAGGCCGGATGCGCTTCGATCAGCTCGACGACGGCGCGTACGACGTCGAAGACCAGCAGCGGCTCGCCGCCGAAAAGACCGATGTCGATCTTCTCGTCCGCGGCGCTTGCCGCGCGCGTGTAGATCCAGTCGACGATGGCGCTGGCGGTGGGCACGTCCAGCGTCGCCTCGTCCTTGGCGATATAGCAGTACTCGCAACGGAGATTGCACCGCTGGGTGACGCAGATCGTGAATTTCACGCAATCCTCCGGCCGCTGACTCTCTCTCCTTATGGCGATCCGTCGTTGCTGCCGCAATGTCGCCCGCTACACCGCGAGGCAACCGGCGACACGTGCCGTTGTGCACGCGCCGCTTCGCGGCTCGCCGTGGACACGGACGAAGGGCGGCGGATGCCACGCGCGTATGACTTCCGTCATGGGCATCCGGTGGTGCGGACGGGAGAATGGCGGCCTGGAGGTACGGATGATGAAAACGTTTTTGCTCGCGGGCCTGCTCGCCCTTTCCATCGGGCCGGGCGCGGCCGCGGAGGAGCCCATGAAATCGGTGACGATGGCGATGAAGATCGGAGAGGGCTCCGATCAGGACGTCGTGAAGCTGTTCGAGAACGGCTGGACGAAGCTGGTCCAGATCACGTTGCGCAACGGGAAGACGCTCGCGGCGCATTCGGCGAAGGAAGCGGTGACGATCCAGTGTGTCGGCGGCGAAGGAGTGCTGGTGCTCGGCGACGAGCGGATCGCCCTCACGCCCGGCGTGATCGTGCCGCTCGCGCCGGAAGTGTCGCACGCCGTGGAGGCGAAGCCGGCAGTCTCGGTGCTGGTGACGCGCTTCCTCCCCGCGGCGGGAGGTGCGGAGCATCGGCACTGACGAGGCCATGCCCATACAGGAGCCGGCGCGGCTGGCTCACGTCGAGACGGGCGTTCGCGCTCTCCGGAACTCGGCCGGTGACCGGCCGGTCTCGCGTTTGAACGCGCGGCTGAAGGCGGCTTCGGAGTCGTAGCCGACCTGCGCGCCGACGGCGGCCACTTTGGCGGTGCTGCCCGCGAGCAGGTTGGCCGCGAGCTGGAGACGCCAGCGCGTGAGGTACTGCATCGGCGGGATGCCGATGAGCTGCGTGAAGCGCTCGGTGACGACGGTCCGCGACGACCCGGCCTCGGCGGCCAGCGTGGCCAGCGTCCAGCCGTGCGACGGGTTTTCGTGCAGACACGTGAGCACGGCCCCGACGATCGGATCGCGCAGCCCGGCCAGCCAGCCCGACTGCTCGGGGACGAGCGTCTCCAGGTGGCGGCGCACGACCTCGACGAACATGAGCTCCGCCATGCGCGCGAGCATGGTGGCCGCGCCGGCGCGCGCCAGCCGCGACTCCGCCACCGCCTGCCGCGGGAACTCGGCCAGCCAGCCGCCGGCGCCGCCGGGGATGTGCAGGCAGCGCGGCAGCGCGGCGATGAGCGGATTGAACGGACGCGCGTCGCAGCCGAGAAAGCCGCATACGAGCGTGGCGTCGCGCGAGCCGTCGCCCAGCACGACCGTGTCGGGGTAGCGCTGCGGCGATTGTCCATAGACCTCGGGGTCGACGCGCTGGCCGCGCGCGCTGGACATGAAGTGCGCGTCGCCGTGCGGAAAGACGATCACGTCGCCGGCGCGCAGCGCGATCTGCGGCTCCCCTTCCACCCCGCCCCAGCACGTCCCCGACGTGACGATGTGGTACGAGATGAGATGGTCGGACTCCGGCAGGATGCGCGGCGCCATCTCTTTGGCCGCCGTCGCCGCGACGGACCACGGCGAGGCCGCCTCGACGAGGTAAAAGTACGCGCCGTTCAGCCGCACCACGCGCAGGACGTCGGACAGCGGATCCATTGCAGCTCCGATCGTGAGCGCGGCGCCCCCGCGCGTCAAGGCTGCCGGACGCGCGGACAAGCAGCGCGGACGCGCGAGCAGGCGCGCACTGCATTCCGGACGCGCGGGCAAGCGGCGCGAACGTCCGGTCATTCACTCCCCGCGCTGCCGAACCTACCTTGGCGCTGTCTTCATGAAGCACGACACAAGGAGGTTTCATTCAATGTCCGCAACACAATCCACAACGGCCACGGACCCGTGCGGAAGCACGACCGGCCACATCGCGGTGACGTCGTTCGATCCGGCCATCGACCGGGCGCGCGTCACCTGGACGGCCGGCGACTTCGGCCGGATCGCGGCCGGATACGCGTCCGGCGCCGCGGCGTTCGTCGACCGCCTGCAGCTCGTCCCCGGCGAGACGGTGCTCGACGTCGCCTGCGGCAACGGCAACCTGTCGCTGCCCGCGGCGCGGCAGGGCGCCGCCGTCACGGGGATCGACATCGCGCCGAACCTGATCGAGGCGGCGTGCCGCGCGTGCGCCGCGGAGTCGCTGGCCATTCGCTTCGACGTCGGCGCCGCCGAGGCGCTGCCGTATGGCGACGGCGCGTTCGACACCGTCGTCAGCATGTTCGGGGTGATGTTCTCCGGACGTCCCGAGGCCGCGCTGGCGGAGCTGCTGCGCGTGACGAGGCCGGGAGGCCGCATCGCCCTGGCGAACTGGATGCCGGACGGCTTCACCGGCGCGATGCTGCGCGCGCACACGGCCTTCGTCCCTCCCCCGCCCGGATGGCCGCCGGCGCTGGCGTGGGGCAACGAGACGGTGATGCGCGAGCGGCTCGCCGTCCACTGCGACCGCATCCGGTCGGTGGCCTTCGTGCCCCGCACGATCGACCTCGCCTTTCCCCTCTCCCCCGGCGGCGTCGTGGAGCTCTTCCGCGAGTTCTACGGACCGACGGTGCGCACGTTCGCGGCGCTGGACGCCGAGGAGCGCGCCACGCTCACCGCGACGCTCGCGCGCCTCTGGGAGAGCCGCACCGACGCGAGCCGCGGCATGACGTCCGTGGCCGCCGAGTACCTGGAAGTTCTGATCGAAAGGAAATGAAGATGAGAAGTCTGAGAATCATCGCTGTGCTGCTGGTGTCGTTGTCCGTGGCCTCGCGCGCTCTGGCGCAGGCCGATGCCGTGACGTTCTGGAACGAGGTGACGGTGCAGGCCGTGACGGCCGGACGTCCCGGCCCCGCGGGGCTGTTCGACATCGCCCTGGTGCAGACCGCCGTGCACGACGCGGTGCAGGCGGTCGAGGGAAATTACGAGCCGTATGCATACGCCGATGCGCGCCGCCGTGGCCTCGGCACCGCGGCGGCCGCCGTCGCCGCGGCCTCGCGCCGCACGCTGGTGCTGCTCTATCCCGCGCAGCAGGCCGCGCTCGACTCGACCTACGACACGTACGTCGCCTCCCACGGCCTGACCGGAGACCCGGCCCTCGAAACGGGCGAGGCGGCGGCGAAGATGCTGTTCGAGCAGCACTATCGCGCCACCGTGCCCGCCGAGCCGTTCTTCGGCAGGACCATCGTCGGCGAATGGCGCTCGTCCACGCCGATGGCGGCCGTCTTCGCCGCGTCGATCGAGCCGTTCACGCTGCGCGAGGCCTCGCAGTTCCGTCCCGAGCCGCCCTTGCCGCTGACCAGCGCGCAGTACCTGCGCGAGTACGAGGAAGTGAAGCGCCTCGGCGCGGCGTCGGCGCATCCGTCGGCCGGAACGGAGATCGCGCACTTCTGGTCCGTCAACTACGTGACGCAGTGGAACGAGGCGCTGCGCGACGTCGCCAAACGGCACGTGACGCGGACCGGGGACCGCGCGCGGCTCTTCGCGCTGGCCGGCCTCTCCGCCGCGGACGCGTTCATCGCGGTCTGGGAGTGCAAGATCCACTACAACTACTGGCGGCCGTCGACGGCCATCCGGCAGGGAAACCAGGACGGCAACGACAAGACGTCGGGCGACGACGCCTGGACGCCGCTCCTCGCCGACCCGCCGTATCCCGACTACGTCTCCGGAGCGAACGGCCTGACCGGCGCGTTCACGGGCGCGCTGCAGCTCTTCTTCGGACGCGACGACGTGCCGTTCACGGTGAAGACGACCAGCCCGCTCGTGACGAATCCGGCGCGCCACTACACGCGCATCTCGGACGTGGCCCGCGAGGTGGTCGAAGCCCGCATTTACCTCGGCATCCACTTCCGCTCCGCCGACGAAGAAGGGCGCCGCCTCGGCAACCGCGTCGCGCAGTGGACCTTCACGAAGTTCCTGCGGCCGATCCGCGGCGCGAGCCACGTCCGCCGCGATGCCCATCGCGGCGGGCCGTGCACAGAGCTCTGAGATGGTGACTCGAGGCCCCGTCAAGGCCGCGACGTGAGGCCGCAAGGCCTCGCGTCGTTCCCTGCCGCGTCGCCGTCGATGTGGTGAAATGCCGGCGTGAGGCCGTTCGCATCCCTCCTCTGTCTGGTCGTCCTTCTCTGCGCGTGCACGAAGCCGGAGAACGCCACCGCGCCGGCGGCCGAAGCCGGCGACATCGTGCTGGTCACGATCGACACGTGGCGTGCGGATGCGGCGGGGTTTGCGGGCAACGCGAAGGTGAAGACACCGTTTCTCGACCAGCTCGCAGCGCGGGGCATCGTGTTCGCGAATGCCCATGCGCACAACGTGGTCACGTTGCCTTCGCACGCGAACATCCTCACGGGGTTGAATCCGTATCAGCACGGCGTCCGGGAGAACGCGGGGTATGTGCTCGATGACGGGATCGAGACCGTCGCGGAGCGGTTGCGCGGCGCGGGGTATGCGACGGGGGCGTTCGTGGGGGCGTTTCCGCTCGATGCGCGGTTCAATCTCGATCAGGGGTTCGAGGTTTACGACGACAACTATGGGAAGGGGCGCGCGTCGTCGGATTTCGTGCTGCAGGAGCGCGGCGCCGGCGCGGTGCTCGAGGCGGCGGCAGCGTGGTGGCGGAGCGTCGCGGGAAGGAAGCGGTTTCTGTGGGTGCATCTGTACGACCCGCATGCGCCGTATGCGCCGCCGGAGCCGTTTGCGTCGGAGTATCGCGGGCGGTCGTACCTCGGCGAAGTCGCGGCCGTCGACGATGCGCTGGCGCGGCACCTCGGGCCGCTCCTCGACGGGCAGACGACGGTCATCGTCACGGCCGATCATGGCGAGGCGCTCGGCGATCATGGGGAGCTGACGCACGGCCTCTTCGCGTACGAGGCGACGCTGAAAGTGCCGTTGATCGTCGTGGCGCCGGGAGTCGCTGCGCGGCGCGAGAGCGCGTATGCGCGGCACATCGACATCGCGCCGACGATCCTCGAGCGCGCCGGCGTCGAGGCGGAGTTGCCGGGGCAGTCGCTGCTGCATCCGCTGGTGAGCGCGGACACGTATTTCGAGGCGCTCTCGGCATCGCTGAATCGCGGATGGGCGCCGCTGACCGGGATGATCCGCGGCGACCTGAAATTCATCGATCTGCCGTTGGCGGAGCTGTACGACCTGAAGAGCGATCCCGCGGAAGCGCGCAACGTCTACGCCGAGCGCCGAAGGGAGAGCACGGCCGCGCGTGCCGCATTGCGGCAGGTGCAGGTCGCGCCGGACAAGGGACGCAGCGTCTCCGCGGAGGAAGCAGCGCGCCTGCGCAGTCTCGGCTACGTCATCGGCGCCGCGGCGTCGAGCATCACCGCCGCCGACGATCCGAAGAGCCTCGTGCACATCGACGCGAAGATCCATCGGGTCATCGAGCTGCATCAACGCGGCAAAGCCGGCGAGGCCATCACCCTCGCGCGCGAAGTCGTGCGCGAGCAGCCGCGCATGGCCTCGGGACAGGAACTGCTCGCGTTCGTGCTGCGGGAATCGGAACGCGTGCCGGAAGCCATCGACGTCCTGCAGGCGCTGGTGCAGTCGGGACAGGCGCCGGCGTCCGCGAAATCGCAGCTCGCGAAACTGCTCACCGAAACGGGACGCGCGCCGGAAGCGCTGCAGATCCTCACTCCCCTCGCCTCGGGCAGCACCGACCCCGACGTGATCAACGCGTACGGCATCGCCTTGTCGGAGGCGGGCCGTCTCGCGGACGCGGCCGCGCAGTTCCGCCGCGTTCTCGCGCTCGATCCCAACAACGCGCCCGCCTGGCAGAACCTCGGCATCGCCGCGCTGCGCGGAAACGACGTCCGCGCGGCGGAGGAGCACCTCACGCGCGCGTTGCAGCTCAACCCCGACCTGCCGCTGGCGCTCAACACGCTGGGCGTCGTTTACGTCCGCAAAGGCGATCCGGTGCTCGCACAGGACGCCTGGCGGCGTTCGTTCGCTGCCGACCGCCGCCAGTACGACGCGCTCTTCAACCTCGGCCTGCTTGCGGCGCAGCGCGGCGACCGCGAGGCGGCGCGGCAGGCATTCGCGGAGTTCGTGCGCATCGCTCCGCGGGCGCGTTACTCCCGCGAGCTCGCCACCGCTCGCCGCGGCCTCGAGTCCCTGCGCTGAGAAGACAACGCCCGCCGGCTCCTGCGCGCTGTGGATGTCGCTTACTTGTATTTGACCGAGCAGCCGTAGGGCTGGGTGGCGGCGATGGTCACCGGCTTGCCGCTCAGCGCCTCGTCGAGAGCGGCAAGAACGTGGTTCCTCGCCTCCTGAAGGCTCTGCTTCCTCGCGGTCGGTGTGTCGTCGATCGCGCCTTGATAAATGATGAAGCCCTCCGGATTGATGATGAACATGTGCGGCGTCGTCTTCGCGCCGTAGGCCCTGCCGGCCTCGCCGCGCTCATCGATCAGCACCGCCGTGGAGGCGATTTTCCGTTCGGCGATCTCCTCGTTCCAACCGGCCGCGGACAGGTGACCCTGCTTCCATTTCGCGGAGCTGCAGATCGACAGCCAGATCACGCCCTTGTCGACCGCCTTCTTCTGGGTCGCCTGCATGTTCCCGCTGTCGTAGTGCTTCTTCACGTAGGGACATCCGAGGTTCACCCACTCCAGCACCACGTGTTTGCCTTTGTAGTCGGCGAGTCTGTGTTGCTTCCCATTCGTGTCGGTCAGCGCGAATGAGGGGGCGACGCTTCCGGCGCGTCGCTCCTTCAACGTGTCGGCGACCGAGTCGTCAATGCGATAGGCGGCGAAGGCGGCGATGGCCAGGCCGGCGCAAACGACGACGAGAGCGGCAATGGCGGCTTTCTTCATGTCAGGTCCTTTCCCGCGGTTTTCTTGTCCGGGAGTGGCACCCCGAGGACGATCCGAGGGATCAGATCCGCGACATTGGGCACGCGAGGCAGTGCGTTGTAGAGAAGCGCAACGGCCAGCCTGGCCTCCGGGTACCAGTGCAGTTCGGCCACGTGACCTGTGAGCGCCTGACCGCCGTGCACCATCGCTTTCTGGCCCCACTGCGACGGACGGACGTAGAGGCCGAAGCCGTAGTTGTCCGCGACGGCCGCGCCACGAGGCGTGGTCATCGCCTGGTACGACGCCTCCGACAGCACGCGGCCGCTGTGGAGCGCATGGGTCCATCGCACGAGATCGCCCGCGGTTGCGCAGACGTCGCCCGCACCGATCACCTGGGAATGATGGACACCCGGGGGAGGCGCGAGTTTGCCGTCGCCTCCGCGTGAATGACCGGCAGCGCGGTCCGGCCTCGGTTCGCCACACTTGGTCACCGTCTTCAGCCCGAGAGGCGCCGCGATCTCATCGTGCAGTGCCGCGCCGTACGGCTTGCCGTAGAGCTTCTCGACCAGGAGGCCGAGAATGGTGTACCCGGCGTTCGAGTACTCGAATCTCGTCCCCGGGGGCGCGGCCGGTTTGTCGCTGACCGCCATCTCCAGCAGCGTCTCACGCGTCAGAGCCTCGAACCTCCGCGCCGGAACGATGGCCGACCGCTGCAGTCCCGACGTGTGATTGAGGAGCTGCTCGATCGTCACCGCGCCGGCTTCAGGCGGCAGGCCGGCGAGGTGCCGGCCGATCGGATCGGTCAACGACAGACGTCCGCGGTCGACCTGCTTGAGCAGCAGCGCGGCGGTGAACTGCTTCGCAACCGATCCGGCCGGATAGATCGTCGTGCTGGAGGCAGCGAGCTTCTTCTCGGGATCGGCCATGCCCCAGCCGCGCTCGAGCAGCATCCTGCCGTCGCGCATGACCGCCACTGACGCGCTCGGGACCCCCTTCTCCAGGATTTCGGTCTTCACGACCGCGGCGATCCGTTCGGGTGTGCCGTCGTCGAGTGCGGCGGTCTTCGCCATGATAGAACAGGCGCCGAGGGATCCGGCGGCGACGAGAACGCCTGCCGCCGTGAGAACTTTGAATCGAGACAGATTGCTGCGCATCACGAGCTCCTCCGATGACTCGCGGAACGGTTGCGCCGTTCCGCGAGGCCGCAAACTAAGCGGCAATCGGGCAGGTCGGAAGCGCGTCATCGCCCAATGGCAGATCGAGACCGCCGAACGGCGGGCTGCGCGATCCCGCTGTTCGTATCATGATCGTCATGTTCGCGCTCGCACTGATGCAACGTTCCTCGGACGTGTGGAGCCCGGGGGAGATCGAGGCAGCGATCAGCAACGTGACGGCAGGGGCGATCGTCGCGTACCTCCTGTACCGGTTCGTGCGGCGGGTGCCGTGGCCGCGGCGCTTTCGTCTCTGGTTCGTCCTCCTGAACCTGGCGGCGGCGCTCACGGCGGGGGTGTTGTGGCTCGGCCTCCTGAGCGTCATCGAGAGCCTGTTCACCGGCCGCTTTCCGGAGACGCGGACCGCCGTTCAGGCGGCGGAGCTGCTTCCGGTCCTCGGCGTCCTGCTGTACGGCGTCGTCGCGGGCATCACCTACCCCGTGGAGGCGACGGCGCGGGCTGCGCGCGCCGAGGCGCTGGCGGCGCGCACGCAGCTGGCGGCGCTGCGGACGCAGATCCATCCGCACGTCGTGTTCAACGCTCTGCACGCCGTGGTGCAGCTCATCCCCGTCGATCCCGCCCGCGCCACCGAGGCCGCGGAGCTGGTCGCCTCTCTCCTGCGCACGACCATCGAGGAGGATCGTGACGAGGTGCCGCTCGACGACGAGTGGACCTTCGTGTCGCGCTACCTCGAGGTGGAGCACATCCGCTTCGGCGATCGGCTCCGCGTCCGCGCGGAAGTGGATCCGGAGCTCCTCGACGAGCGGGTTCCTTCATTCGCCCTGCAGACGCTGGTGGAGAACGCGGTCCGGCACGGCGCCGCGCATCGTGTCGCGCCGACGGAGATCGTCGTCACCGCCACCGGCACGGACGCGGACCTCACGCTGTCGGTACGCAACACGGGCGACAGTCCGCCGCCGCCGCCGAAGGACGGCATCGGGACGGGGCTGTCGCGGCTTCGCGAGCGGCTGGCCTTGCTGTACGGTGACGCGGCGCGTCTGACGTGCGGCGCGCACGCGGACGGGGGATACGAGGCGGTCCTGGTCGTCCCGCGCATCCGGAGGGCGGCGTGAAGGTCAGGACGCTGGTCGTGGACGACGAGCCGCTCGCGCGCGCGGGGCTTCGCGCGATGCTCACCGCATTCGAATGGGTGGAAGTGGTGGGTGAAGCGGCCGACGGAGAGGCGGCGGTGGAGGCGATCGATCGCCTGCAGCCGGAGCTCGTGTTTCTCGACGTGCAGATGCCGGGGCTGCTGGGCACGGAAGTCCTGGGCCGCATCGAGCGGCAGCCGTTCATCATCTTCACGACCGCGTTCTCGCAGCACGCCGTCAGCGCCTTCGAGCTCGGCGCGGTCGACTACCTGCTGAAGCCGTTCGGCCCCGGCCGCCTGTCCGCGGCGATGGAACGCATCCGCTCAGCGATCGGAGAGCCGGCGGGCGTCAGCGCGATCGAGCGGCTGGCCGGCGCGCTGAGCAGCGGACCGATCACCCGCCTGTTCGTCCGCAAGGGAGGCGGTCTCGTTCCGCTGCCGGTGGGCGAAGTGTGGTGGCTCGAGGCTGAAGGGGACTACGTGATCGCCCACACCGGACGCACGCGACATGCGCTGCACCTGTCGCTGAACCGCCTCGAGGAGCGGCTCGATCCACAGCGTTTCGTGCGCGTCCATCGCGGCCATATCGTGAATCTGGACCGCGTCCGCGCCTTCAAACGGGACAGTCGAGGCAACCTGGAGGCGGAGCTGGCCGACGGAAGACGGGTGCCGGTGAGTCGCGCCCGGGCGCAGGAGCTCAGGAGCCTGGGCCGGTGAGCGGCGCAGTGTCGAGCATGAAAAAACGCCCGCCGGCATGAAGCCGGCGGGCGTATTCGACTGACTGCGATTGCGTGTCGATCAGAACGTGAGCTTGCCGCCGATGCGGAACACGCGCGGCGCCTGCATCTCGGTGATGCGGAAGGCGCTGGCCGACGCGCTCACCAGGCCGTTGCGCTGCAGCACGGTGCGCGCGTTGGTCGCGTTGAAGATGTCCACGCCGACGTTGAACGTGGCGAAGTTCATGATGCGGAAATCCTTGGCCACGCGCAGGTCGAGCTGGTAGACATTGTCGAAGCGGCGCTCGCCGATGTCCTCGAGCACCACCGTGGCTGCACCCGAGGCCACGCGCAGCACTTCCGGGTAACCCTGGCGGTACAGCAGGTTCGCGCCGATGTTGATGTCCCACGGCGCCACGTACACGCCGCTGACGTTGGCGTTGTACTTCGAGTTGATGAACACGTTGCCGAACGCGCCCGAGCCGGCCGACTGCGGCGCGAACTGCCCGCCGATGCAGGCCGGCGCTCCGGCGTACACCTGGGCGCCGTTCACGAGGCCCGTGCTCGGCAGTCCGGTGGTCGGATTGGCGAATGACTCAGCGCCGCAATCCTCGGTGGAGTCGTTGTAGCTGGCATTCACGCGCATCATCCAGCGATTGGACATGCGCTTGGTCGCGGTCAGCTCGACGCCGTTGTAGGTCTGCTCGTAATCCTCGCGGTTCGTGATGACCGAGAACGTCAGCGAGGGAACGCCGGCGCGCAGTGCGTACACCGGCCGCGTGCCGGTAGTGACGGTGGTGAACACCTCGCCGGCCGGGCACACGCCGGAAACGAGCGCGACGCGGCAGCCGACGAACGTGCCGCCGACCGTTCCGGTCTGCACGAAGTCGTCCTGGGTGTACCAGTTGCCCGATCCGGCCGTCTTCTCGTAGCGAACGGCCACGAGATCGCGGTTGACGCGATGCGTGAACGTTGCGCCGATGGAGAAGTCGGTCCAGAGCTCGCGCTCGAAGCCGATCAGCAGCTCGTCCGACGTGGGGGGATTCATGTCGTAGTCGACGCGACGAGTCGGCGTGATCGCGGCCGGCGCGGCGGGATTGATGCCGGCGAAGGAACGCACCTTCGAAAGCTCGTTGCGATCCACGATCTTGTCGCCGTCCAGATCCTGGCCCCAGAAGGTGAACTGGCTGCTACCGACCGGGTTCGAGCCGGAGACGGCCGAGCCCATCTGGCTCACGTAGCGGTTGTAGCCGGCGCGGAGCAGTGTCTTCCGATCACTGCCGAGCGCGTAGGTGAGCCCGAGGCGCGGCGAGAGGCTGGTCCAGTTCATCTCTTCCGACTGACCCGGGAACGAGACGCCGGGAAGCTGCGCCGACAGCGATCCACCGGTGCAGTTGAGGGCAGTGACACACGGCAACGTCAGCGCTGTCGCGAGAATGGGATTCGATCCGACTTCGAGCGCCTGGACGGCCGAGGACTGGTCGTCCCAGCGCAGACCGGCCTGAATGGTCAGATTGTTGAAGATGACCGTGTCGCCGATGTAGAGCTCGTTGTACTTACCCGAGTAGTCCACCAGGCCCGGCCGGTACACGAACGCGGCGCCGCACGCCTCGGTCGCGGTTCCCGTGCACTCCGCCGAGGCGGGGAAGCTGAAGTCCCAGTTTGCGGCGGAAGGTCCCGGGTAGGACGTGGCCGAGGAGACCGGCGTGTCGCGGAAGCCGTAGCCGAACTTGAACTCGTGACTCATGCCCGCGAGGTTGGTGAAGAAGGCGCCGTCCGCGCGGTACTGCTTCTGCGGACGAACGGTTTGATAGGTCCAGTAGTTGGACTGGTTGATGTTGCCGTCGTCGATCCACCACGACGGCGCGTCCGGGCCGGCGCCGGAGTTGGCAAACAGGCCGAAGCCACCTTCGACCTTGGACCACATGCCGGTCAGGTAGAAATTGGAGCTGAAGATGTGCGTGTCTTCGATCTTGTAGACCTTGGTCGGTCCGGTCTGGGTGAATGCCGTCTCGGGCGGGCGGCTCGGCGAAAGGTCGCGCGCGTTACGGAACTTGTCGCCGTAGGTGTACGAAGCCACGAAGCTGTTGCTGGCGAACAGCTGCGCGTTCAGTTTGGCGTTCTTGTTCCGGAGAACCGTGTCATCCGGAATGAAGAGCGGCGGAATCGGCTTCGGCATCGACTGCCAGGCCGAGATCTTCTGATCGCCGCGTGCCGCCCACAGCCAGAGGCGATCGCGCCAGAGCGGCCCCCCGACTTCGGCGCCGTAGTCGCGAACGTAGTTGACCTGGTTCGTTGCGGAAAGGTATTCCGCCGCTTCGAAAGGGACGTCCGCATCGGCGGACGAGCTGCCCGGCACGTACAGGTAACGCGCGGAGCCGTTGAAGTCGTTCGTGCCGCGCTTGGTGACCATGTTCATCTGCACGCCGGAGGTCTGGATGCGCGGGTCGGAGCCGCCGGTCGTGATCTGCATCTCTTCGAACGTGTCGAAGTCGTAGTACGTGGGCGACGACCCGGTGGCGCCCATGTCCGTGATGTTCACGCCGTCGACGTTCCAGGTGCCATCGGCGCGGGGCGCGCCCTTGGAGACGTAGACCGACTGCTGGCCGCTCTGCGTGCCGCCCGTGTTGATGCGGTCGACGAAGACGCCGGGCGTGGCCTGCAAAATCATCCACGGGTCGCGCGCCGTCGGAACTTTGTCGAGCGAGACCTTGTCGACGGTCGTGCCGGTGCCGCTCTTGCGCACGTCGAGCAGCGGCGCTTCGGCCGAAACGGTGATGGCCTCCGCGATGGAGGGATTGAGCATCATCTCCACGTCGGCATTCGAGCCGACGCGGACGCCGATGCCGGTGCGCGTGGCGGTGCCCATCCCGGAGAGCTCGGCTTTGATGGTGTAGGTGCCGGGCGAGAGATTGACGAATCGGAAGTGTCCCTGGTCGTCGCTGACGGTGGTCATCGGCGCGCCGACGCCGGTGAGGGTGACGGTGACGCCGGGCAGCACCGTGCCGTCTTTGGCGACGGTCTTGCCGTAGATGTTGCCCGTCTGGAACTGTGCCGCTGCGCTGACGGTCACCAGCGCGACGAGCAGGACTGCCAATACCCGAACAGATGCGCCTTTACTCATTCCTGAACCTCCTCCATTTGTCCTTGGATGAACGACGAACGGACGCGCGACGCGCGGCGAGTCGTCCGCGCGTGCAACTTCATTGAAAATGGGTGCGTTGCGACGTTGTAACACATCTGTGCAGAGGGGTTGGGACGGAAACTTGGGTTGTTTCCGGAAGCACCTGATCGTTCGATAGGGGTAACTATGGGATCGCGGAAAACACCACGTCCGAGGTCCCCGGCTCGAGCCGTTTTCGCGGCGCGTTCGCGAACTGCGGCAGCGCGAAAAGGTCCATGCTGCGCGCGCGCGTCGCGACTTCCTCGATGGTCGGACCGAGGAGGACGTCGATGGGGCCGGCGCCGAGGAGGTCGCGGAACGATTGCGGGCCGGAGCCGCGGAGGAGCGGCGGCAGGTCGCGCCGGTTCTGATGCTGCGCGAGCACCGGGTGCGGAACGCGGATGCCGCCGATGATGACGCCGACGTAGCGGCTCATGGTGGGAGGGACCGAGGCCGAGAGCCAGACGTCGAAGGCAACCGCCGGCACGTTCGGAAAAGCGATGCTGATGCTGTCGCGTCCTTCCGTCGCGGGCGAGCGCAGCACCCAGAGCGGATGCGAGGACGAGACGATGGCCAGCGTCTCGTCGGATGTGTGGCGATTGGCGTAGACGAACGTGCCGTCGGGGGCGACGTCGGTGCGCTCGGTCTCCGTTCCGGCGGCCGAGAACCACCACGCGATGGCGTTTTCGAACGGACGGTCCGAAACCACTTTGCCGCGCGTGCCGCGCAGCGGGACGAGTTGCGCGTCGACGCTCTTCGCGCCGCGCGTCTCCATCGTGAACGGCTCGATCTCCCGCTTCTCGTAACCGGGATGCGTGATGGTGAGATGCAGCTCGCGGATCGGGACTCCGCTCCACGTGAGACTCCCCTGCTCGTCGGCGGACTTCGTCGTGGTGAAGACGGCATGCGCCCGGCCGCGCAGCCCCATCGCCTCGAGCTTCACCGTCGCGCCGGGCAGCGGCTCGCGCGTGAAGGTGTCGGTCACCTGCACCGTCAACTCGTTGCCGGGGATGTCGAGGTCGAAGCGCGCGCGGGGACGGATCGGTTTGTCGGTGAGCACGACCGAGCGCGGCGCGCCGTCGCAGGCCACGATCTCGACGCGCGAGTCGACGTCGAGGAACTCGCTGAAGACGGCGCGATACTCCTCCGACTCCGCGGGCGCGAATCCGATGCCGCCGGGAAAGCCGATGCGCACTTCTTCGCCGAGCGGCTCGCCGTCGCGCGTCACGCTGCCGTAGACCGTGTGGTAGGAGGCGAACACGCGCAGCTCCGCCACGCGCAGCGGAGCGACGTTCGTCATGCCGCCGGCCGGCGGCAGCTTGCCGTAGCGCATCTCCGCGCGGTACAGGCCGGGCACCACGTCTTCGAACGCGCGGCTGCCGGCGAACGTCTCCACCGTCTCCTCGCGGATCGGCGTGCACTCGGTGTTGAAGCGTGGATTGCCGCGCGGGGCGGGACACTTCGACACCACGATCACGATCTTCGGCGGAGTCTCGTCTTCCTGACACGCGCCGACGTAGCGATCGAGCGCGGCGAAATCTTCGTCGGTGTTCCAGTTCACGACGAGCGTTCCCGCGGCGCGCACGAGCAGCGGCGCGGCGGCGACGGTGATGCCCGGCTGCACCTTCACCGCGCGCTGGCTCGGCAGCCAGCCGCGTCCCTCGAGACGCAGCTCGGCGTTGCCCGGTGCGACGTCGCGGAGGAGAAAGAACGCGCCGTGCAGCAGCGAGGGCGGCGGCAATGGCTCCGCGTCGCGCGAGCCGGCACGCACGACGGGAGAGGAAACGCCCGACTCCGGACCGGTGGAGGACAGGCAATCCGGCCTGTCCGGACAGACAGGATTGCCTGTCCTCCCCCATCGCACCGCGTCGCGATCGGCTTCCGGCATCTGGAGCCAGCCGACGATCGCGAACGGGCCGCCACGGCGTCCGTCGACCTGCCGCTCCGTGCCCGCGGCGAGCGGCGCCATCGGAATCACCGCGGCGGGCGTCGTCCGGTCGAGCACGAACAGCCAGAGCGGCTCGTCCGCCGGCACGGTCACGCGCGCGGCGTCGACGGGAAACGCGCTGCCGCGGCGCGGCGCGTAGAGCACGCCGCTGTGTCCCTCCGGCAGCAGCGGGATGACGGTTGCCGCGGGCACGAGCTCCGCCGCGACCGACGCCGGCGCGCCGCCGCCTTCGATCAGCATCGGCTTCGCGGAGACCGTTCCTTCCCTGCGCACGAACACGTTCCACGAGCCTTCCGGAAACGCGACCTGCGCCGCGTCGGGAACGCACGTCACTTCCTGCGAGGCCAGCCAGCGGAGGAATGGATTCTCCGGGTCGGGCGCGGGGAAGCGGCAGACCTCGCCGCGCGCCTGCACCGCCGCGAGGAGCAGCATCAGGACAGCGAGCGTGGCGCGCGTCACGGCTTTGATACGGAGCAGCGTAAGTTAAAGTTCGCCTTTCGCAAGGAGAACGTCATGAAGCGAATGGCAGTGGTGATGGTGGTGATGATGCTGGCGGTGCCGGCCCATGCGGGCACGGTGTGCGAGATGACGTTCACGATGTCCGGATGGTCGGCGTTCTACAAGACCTCGAGCGGCACGGGAACGATCAAGTGTGACAACGGTCAGAAGGCCAAGGTGAAGGTCTCGTCCAAAGGCGGCGGCATCACCTTCGGCCGCTCGAAGATCAAGGACGCCATCGGCAAGTTCACCGAGGTCGACGACATCTCGGAGCTGTTCGGCACCTACGGCCAGGGCGAAGCACACGCCGGCGCCGGCAAGTCGGCCAAGGCCTCGGTGGTGACCAAGGGCGACATCTCCCTGGCCATCGCGGGCAAAGGGACGGGAGTCGACGTCGGCGTGTCCTTCGGGAAGTTCACGATCGAGAAGGTGAAGTAGGCCGGCCGCTGCGCGGAACGGATTCACTCCGCCGACACGAGCGGGCGACGAAGATCGCCTGAACCGCGCGTCTCGCGCCGCGCGTGCGAAGACCTTCGGGACCCGTGCCGGTCTCGATCGTCTCGTACGCCTCGTCCTCCGATGCGGATCGCGGAGACGGTGCTCGACTTCACGTTGCCGGTGTCCGTGACAATGAACAACGTTTTCCGCGGGCGGGCGGAGGTCGTTGAAATTCTGTTACGCGAATTATACGGGTCATGACGTACTTGCGGCTCGGTTCGTGCTTCCGCCGATCCGCACATCTTTAAGAGCGTAAGGAGGCATCGTGAAACTGCGTACGGTTCCCGTGGTGTTTCTCGCCTTGTTTCTGGTCGTCTTCCAGGCATTCGCGCAGGTCGATCCCGGTCCCCGCGGCGGTCCTCCCGGTGCGGGCGGTCCGCTCCCCTCGGTGGCGTCGAACAATCCGACCACGATCCTCACGTTCTTCAACGACGGGAAGGATCGCTTCGAGGAGGTCAACTCCGTCTTCGGCACGATCCCCGGTGAGCCGGACGGCGGACTGGGACCGCGCTTCAACTCGCGCAGTTGCGTGGCCTGTCACTCGCAGCCGGCGACGGGCGGGACGAGTCCCGCGACCAATCCCCAGGTCGCCGACGCCACCGCGCACGGCGCGACGAACACCGTGCCGCCGTTCATCACCATCAACGGTCCGGTGCGCGAGGCGCGCTTCAAATTTCTGACGAACAGCGCCGGAGTTCCGAATACCAGTCAGCCCGACGGCGGCGTGCACGCGCTCTACACCATCGCCGGGCGCAGCGACGCGAGCACCTGCACGTCGTCGGTGATCCAGCAGCCGAACTTCGCCGCCGCCATCGCCAACAACAACATCATCTTCCGCATCCCGACGCCGGTGTTCGGCAGTGGCCTGATCGAGAACATCGACGACTCCGACCTCCTCGCCTATCAGGCGGCGATCAAGACCAAGGCCGCGGGCCTGGGCATCGCCGGCACGTTCAACCGCGGCGGCGACGGCACGATCGCCCGCTTCGGCTGGAAAGCGTCGGTCAAGTCGCTGGAACAGTTTTCCGGCGGCGCGTACAACATCGAGATGGGCGTGAGCAACGAGCTGGCGCCGCAGGAGCGGCCGTCGCCGAACGAAGACCGCGCCTCGGGACTCCCCGCGGCGTGCCGCCTCAATCCGACGCCGGAGGATCACACGAACTTCAACACCACCGCCGTCGGCACGCCGAGCGACGCGGTGATGTTCGCGGTGTTCATGCGCCTCCTCAAACCGCCCGACCAGCACCCGACCCTGCCCGGCGGCTCGATCTCGATCATCCGCGGCGAGGCGCTGTTCACCGAAGTCGGCTGCGCGGTCTGCCACAAAGTCAGCTTCACCACGCAGGCCTCCAGCATCACGCCCGATCTCGGCAACAAGACGGCCAAGCTGTTCAGCGACCTGCAGATTCATCGCATGGGGACGAATCTCGCGGACAACATCCAGGAAGGCGCCGCGGGCGGCGATCAGTTCCGCACCGCGCCGCTCTGGGGACTCGGCCAGCGGCTCTTCTTCCTGCACGACGGCCGGCGGACGAACCTGCAGACCGCGATCACCGATCACTTCGGGACCGGCTCCGAGGCCAATCACGTGATCCAGCTCTACGTGTCGCTGCCGGCCTCGGATCAGCAGGACATCCTGAACTTCCTCCGCTCGCTCTAGGAGAACCACGCATGCTGCTGCTGCTGCTCTGGCTGTCCATCGTTCCGCAGGATCAGGTCCTGGTGAAAGGCGCCATGCCCGCCGCCAGCGACACGACCACGCCGGTGCCCGAGGATGGACGGGTGGCGGGGCGCAGCTACCGCAATGCGTATTTCGGTCTGACGTATCCGATCCCCGCCGGCTGGACGCAACAGCCGGCGGGGCCTCCCCCGTCCGACGGCGGCACGTACGTGCTCGGGCAGTACGCGACCGCGCGCGCGCACGTGCTGGTGACGGCGCAGGATCTCTTCTTCAGCGCCACGCCGCTCCACGGTGCGAAGGATCTGCTCGCGGCACTGCGCAGCGGTCTCGAGCCGGTGTATGCCGTCGAGAGCGAGCCGGCCGCGGTGACGATCGGCGGACGCACGTTCCATCGGCTCGCGTACAAGGCGCCGGTGTCGGGACTGCGCTGGCGCGTGCTGACCACCGACGCGCGCTGCCACGCGCTGACGTTCACGTTCGCCGGCACCGACGTGGCCGCGCTCGACGCGGCCGAGCAGGCACTGTCCGGCGTGTCCCTGAAGAACGCCGCGCCGGCGTGCGTCGCCGATTACGCCGACGTGGTCACGAAAGAAGATCCGTTCTTCACCTCGCGCCACCACAACACCATTCCCGTGCGCGTGATCGTCGACGCGAAAGGGCGCGTGAAGCACGTGCACGTCCTCAGCGCGTTTCCCGATCAGGCGCAGGCCATCATGGCCGCGCTGCGCAAATGGACGTTCAAGCCGTACCGCGCGGGCGGGCGGGCGGTGGAGGTGGAGACGGGGATGGTGTTCGGGACGCCCATCGGTCAGTAACGCCTGCGTTCCATAATTCACTGATCGTTCGATGAATGGACAGGCCCGAAACGATCTCTAGACTCCTCCTCGAATCCACATCCCAGTCGAAGGGGCAAAACCGCCGCGAGGCGGTGACGCAGAGCCACGGATCTCACTCTCTCGAGACAGCCGGGTCGTCGAATCTCGGATGCAGGCCATTTCAAAAAGGAGAAGCCCTGCCATGGCGAGATCGTCCCTGCGGTTCGTGCTGGTTCTCGTGTCGTTGTTCGTCGTTCCTCTGCTGTTCGCCGACGGCGTCCTGATTCAGTGCGCCCGTCCCTGCACCAAAGAGATCGCGGCCGTGAAGAAGGCCGGCGGCTCGATCACCTACGAGTACCAGTACGTCGACGGCATCGCCGCGGACGTGCCCGCGGGCGCGATCGCGGGTCTCGAGAAAATCGTCGGCGCCGACCGCATCGGCAAGGACGAGATGATTCCCAATCCCTCCCCGGTCATCGACCGCGACGCGGCCGGAGAAGCCGTCGTCGAGGCGGATGCGGTCGTGGAGCTCGCGTCCGAAGAAGGACTGACCGTCGAGCCGGCGAACTATCCGTTCAACGCGCAGCAGACCGGCGTGGCCACGCTGCACAGCACGGGGAAGATCGGCACCGGCGGCATCATCGCCATCATCGACAGCGGCTACCGTCCGATGTTCAACCACGTGGCGGCGTCGCGCGTGATCGCGCCGGGATTCAACTTCGTCCCCGGCGCCACCGAGCCGCCGGCGATCTCGAACTCGAACGGTGCGCACGGCACGCAGGTGGCCGGCATGGCCGCGGCGAACATCGGATTCTGCTTCAGCACGGCGAATCGCTTCGCCCGCACCGCGCTCGACCTCGGCCTGGTCTCGCAGGGTCCGTGCGCGGCCGGCAGCGTGCTCGTGCCGATGGTCGGCGGCGCGCCCGGCGCGCGCATCGTGCCGTTCAAAGTCTTCCCCGCGGCGGGAGGTGGCTCGCCGACCTCGCGCACCATCGCGGCGATGGAGAAAGTGCTCGACCTGCGCCTGAAGTTCAACGCCGGCGATCCGGCGGGACTGAACATCCGCGTCGTGAACCTCAGCCTCGGCGGCCCGACCAGCGCCGCGGGACGCACGCTGTCGGACCAGACCGTCGACAAGCTGCTGGCCAACGACATCCTGCCGGTCATCTCCGCCGGCAACTCCGGCCACTCCGGCGTCACCGGCGGCTCGCCCGGCACGTCGATGAGTGCGCTCACCGTCGGCGCGACGGCGTCGGCGAATCACGAGTGGATCTACACCGCGCAGTTCCGCGCCCCCTGCTCCAGCACCCCGCTCGCCTCGGTCACCGCTTGCGCGCAGCGCTATCGCCCGTACGCGGCCACGCAGATGGCCAGCTTCAGCTCGCGCGGCCCGACGCACGACGGCCGCGTGCGTCCCGACATCGTCGCCAACGGCGCGTTCGACTACACGCAGGGCGGCGGCAGCACGGCCACGACGGTCGGCTTCGTCTCCGGCACCTCGTTCTCCTCGCCGACGACGGCCGGCATCGCGGCGACGCTGCGCCAGGCCGTTCCCACCGCCACCGCGCGCCAGGTGCGCAACGCGCTGATCATGACCGCGAACCCGAACGTCGTGCCGACGGCGAAGCCGAACGACCAGGGCGCGGGCTTCGTCGATGCCGCGGCCGCGTACGCGCTGCTCCTCGCCGGCAACGTGCCGGACACGGTCGACCTCTCCTCCCACTACACGCGCAACCTGCAGGCGAACATGGCGCGCGCCGGCGTGCCGGTGCACGACGGCGGCGCGGCGGTGAGCTTCACGGGCATCCGCCCGTCGGAGACGGCCGAGGTGCCGGTGCTCGTGCCGGACAACACGGAGAAGCTCTACATCCGCATCCGCAACATCGTGGCGGCCAATCCGCCGGCGTCGCAGAACCTCTTCTTCGGCGACGACGTGCATCTCAAGATCCAGAAGAACACCGTGCACAACGAGGACTACTTCGAGTTCGCGCCGCTGGTGACGAGCGCGTTCCTGAAGGCGGGGCTCGAGTACAACTACAGCGTCACGCGTCCGGCGGCCGGCGTCTGGCGCATCACACCGACGGGCGACTGGACGAACAACGGCACCGTGTCGTTCGACGTCGACGTCTGGATCGAGCAGGAGTCGTGGCCGAACAAGACCGCCAGCTCGTCGCTGGCGCATCTCGAACAGCACGCGTATCAGCTCGTCGTCCCGGCCGGGACCGCCGCGCTGAACGTGCGCGCCGAGTGGCTGAACATGGCCGGCCACTATCCGATCAACGACGTCGACGTGATCCTGGTCTCGCCGTCGAACACGAACAACTTCGCCTGCGCCACCAGCCGCACGCCGGAGCTCTGCTCCGTGGCCAATCCCGCCGCGGGCACGTGGACGGCGATCGTGCAGGGCTTCGCGGTCTCGGCGTTCGGCACGCCGGGCGGGAAGGAGAAGTACACGCTGCGTGTGGAGGCGGACGGAACGGTGCTGAAACCGGTGAACTAAGGGCACCGCGGTTGCACAAGAGTCTGGGCGAAAGGAGTGTTGAAATGCCAGGAAAACGCGAGCTGATCGAGCCGCACAAAGGCGACAAACGCTTCGTCCGCCGCGACGAAAACGGCCGCTTCGCCGAGGTCGTCGACGCCGGACGTTCGATGGCCCAGGATCGCAAGCGCCACGCGAAGACCGAGTCCAAGTCGGGCTACGGCGATCGCGGCGACCGCAAAAAGTAAAGTCATCGGCTGCATGGTGGAGGACAGGCAGGATTGCCTGTCCTCCACCATCACGAGGCGGGACGGGCGCGGG
>DASUSL010000048.1:0-34009 GCA_036375135.1 Thermoanaerobaculia bacterium
GGCAGCGTTGCTGCCGCTTTCGAATGCGGCGGCGAAGCCGCCGCTCAAACGTAGGGCAGGCTTCAGCCTGCCCGGGACAGGCTGAAGCCTGTCCTACGTTTTGAGACAGCCTCCAACGCTGCCGCAGTCCAGGTTACTTGAACGGCATGATGAGTTTTTTGGCCGATTTCAAGAGCATCACGAATGCGCCGATGCCGCCGACGACCGCGCCGACTGCCAGTCCCGCCGCGCCGCCCGCGGCCACTTTCACGAGGCCGCCGCCCGACTTCTGTTTCGCGTACGCGGGCAGGACCGCGGTGGGACGCACCACGACGGGCTGCGTCGACGGCCGCGCTTCATCCGTCTTCGGCCGATCCTCGGGACGCTTCGCCTGCGCGCGCGCGTCACGCTTCGACGTATCGCCTTTCAGCGAGCCGAACGTGCGCGCGTAGACCTGCGTGAACTCCGCGCCGAGGAAGAGGATCTGCGCCGACCAGTAGACCCAGATCAGCAGGATCACCAGCGACCCCGCCGCGCCGTACGCGGAGCCGGGCGCCGCCTTGCCGAGGTAGACGCCGAGGCCCCATTTGCCGAGGACGAAGAGGATGGCCGTGAAGACCGCGCCGAACGCGACGTCGCGCCAGGCGATCTTCAGGTCCGGCAGGATGCGGAAGATGCACGCGAAGAGCACCACCGCGATCGCGAACGACAGCGCGAGCTGCAGGATGTGCGCGACCGCCTCGCCGCCGACGTACTGCGCGACCAGGCCGCCCATCGCGGAGATGGCCGCGTCCATGACCAGCGTGATCAGCAGCAGGAAGCCGATGCCGAGGACCATGGCCATGGAGAGGAAGCGCTCCTTGACGAAGCCCATGATCCCGCCGGCCTTTTTCGGCTCGACGTTCCAGATCGTATTCAGCGCGTCCTTGAGCTGGCCGAAGACGCCCGAGGCCCCGAGCATCAGCGTGATCACGCCGATGATCGTGGCGATCGTGCCCGACTTCGGCTTCGACGCGGCCTGCACCATCTTCTCCATCGACTCGGCCATCTGCGAGCCGAAGACCTTGCCGAGCTCGGCGGAGATCTTTCCCTGCGCCGCTTCCTGTCCGAAGAAGATGCCGGCCATCGCCACCGCGATCAGCAGCAGCGGGCCGATGGAGAAGATCGTGTAGTACGCGAGCGCGGCGCCGAGACGGGGGACTTTGTCCTCGCCGAACTCTTTGAACGTTTCCTTGAAAACCTGAATGTATTTGCCCATGTGCGGTTCCCCGCGGGCGTATGGAGCAACGGACGTTCCTACTCGCGCCGCAGCACGCGTCCCGGCCGCGCCTCCGTCACTTTGCCGTCGTCGACGACGAGCACGCCGTTCACCACGACGTGCGAAACGCCGACGGCGTACTGATGCGGCTTCTCGAACGTGGCCCGGTCGGCGATGACCGACGGATCGAAGAGCACGAGGTCGGCCTTCATGCCGGGGCGGAGAATGCCGCGGTCGCGCAGGCCGGCGCGCGCCGCGGGGAACGACGTCATCTTGCGCACCGCCTCCTCGAGCGTCAGCAGTTTCCGATCGCGGACGTAGTGGCCGAGGACGCGCGCGAAGGTGCCGTAGCTGCGCGGGTGCGGCGCGTCGACGCCGAAGCGCGCCACCTCGCCGTCGGAGGCGATCATCGTGGCCGGGTGGCGGAGGATGCGCTCGACGTCTTCGCCGGCCATGCCGTGGAAGATCCCCTGCACGCTCCCTTTGGTGATGAGGTCGATGGCCACGTCCGCCGCGTTCGCGACCGTCACGTCGAGACCGCGGGCGCGGGTGACGTCGGCGAGATTCTTTCCGGCCAGCGTCGCGTCGAAGCTCGTCGACGCGAACTGGATGTTCTTCGGGTCGCCGCCGCCGCGCTCTTTCTCGATGCGGTCGATCACGGTCGCGCGGATCTTCGCCTTCGTCTCCGGCTCGCGCAGGCGCTTCAGCAGCTCGGCGCGTCCCCCTTCCAGCGCCCATTGCGGGATGAGCGCCGCCTGCAGCGACGTGCTCGACGCGGTGTACGGGTACTGATCCATGGTCACGTCGACGCCGCGGGCGCGCGCCTCGTCGACGAGGCGGAGCGTGTCGGCACTCCCTCCCCAGTTCGGCGCGCCCATGACTTTCATGTGCGTGGCCTGCGTCGGCAGGCGTCCTTCCTCGCCGATGCGGATCGTCTCGCGCACGCTGTCGCGGACCTTCGCCGTCTCGTCGCGTTGATGCGAGATGTGAATCCCACCCAGCTCCCCCGCGACCCTCGCCAGCTCGATCACTTCCTCGGACGGCGTGAACGCGCCCGGCACGTAGTAGAGCCCTGTGCTCAGTCCGAACGCGCCGTCGCGCATCTCCTGACGCACGATCTCTTTCATCCGCGCCAGCTCTTCGGCCGTGGCCTTGCGGTCGGCGCGGCCGAGAACCTCTTCGCGCACGGTGCCCTGCCCGACGAAGCTGGCCACGTTCGGCGAGGTCTTCGTCTTCTCCAGGCGCGCGAAGAAGTCGCGCAGCGGATACGGCGAGCTGCCGTCCGGCCCTTCGAAGATCGTGGTCACGCCCTGGCGGATGTAGTTGTCGGCGCTCGGGACGTCGAAGATGCCGCGGCGCGCGTGCGTGTGGAGGTCGATGAAGCCGGGCGCGAGGACGTGGTCGCGCGCGTCGATGGTGCGCGTGGCGGTGCCGTCGACGCGATGCGCGACGGCGACGATCGTGTCGCCGCGGACGGCGAGGTCGCCGCGATGCCACGCCGCGCCGGTGCCGTCGACGATGCGCGCGTTGCGGATCAGCAGGTCAAAGTCCGCGGCCGCGGCGGACCACGCGAAGAGCAGGGTGAGTGCGAGTCTCATCAGCGTCCCTTCATCCACTCGATGCACCGTTCCAGCGAGGCGCGCATCTCCGCGCGCGGCAGCCGGATCGGCCGGCCGTGGCCGGGGAGCACCCACTCGAAAGAGTAGTCGAGCATCCGCTCCATGGAGCGGATCTGTTCGCCCCACGAATACCAGCAGGCGTTGCGGAACGCGTAGAGGTGTCCGCGGGACTCGCTCCAGGCGAGGTGATCGCCGGTGAAGAGGTATCGGTCGCGATAGAGGAAGACGGCGTGGCCGCGCGTGTGGCCCGGCGTGGGGATCATGACGATGCCGTCGCCGAGATCGATGGGATCGTGACCGGCGGGCCGCACTTCGATGTTGCGGCCGCGGTCGTCCGCGTGCAGCACGCGCTCGCAGCCGAAGCGCGCCGCGAACTTTTCATGATCGGCGACGTCGTCCTGGTGCGTGAGGAGCATGCGCTTCACGCTGCCGAGACGTTTGACGAGCGGCTCGGTGAAGCGCGGCGAGTCGATAAGGATCCGGCTGTCGCGCAGAAAGTAGGCGATCGCGCCGAAGGAGCTCTCGGCGGCGTAGCCGCAGCGATGGACGTCGTCCTCGATGAGCTCGGGCAGCGCGTCGATGGCGGCGCGCGCGCCGGTCCGTGAGCCGATGGAGGACGTGGGGCAGCTCAGCTGCGCCTTCTGCGCGGCGAGCAGCTCGTCGTCACTCTCCGGCTGATGAAAGACGAACGACTGGTCGCGCGCGTCGCTGAAGACCGTCGGCGCGAAGATGCGGCAGGCGTCGCAGTCGATGCAGGTGGAGTCGACGTAAAAGTCGCCGTCTACATTTTCGGGAAGACGCAGCGCGGGATCAGCCATGGCAATGTGGGGCGGGCTTCAGCCCGCCTCGTGCCGGGCTGAAGCCCGGCATCACACATCAACTGGCGATCGGCGTCGCGAAAATCCAGTCCGCGCTGCCGCCGTCCATCATGCCGATGCTTCCGCTTCGCGCACGAACACCCAGGCCGTGTCGGTCTGCTTCGAATAGAAGAGCGTCACGGTGACGTCGCGCGGCGCCATCTGAAAGTCGAAGCGGTACGGAAAGATCGCGTGCATCTCCTTCTTCGCCACGCCGTCGCGGAAGCGGCCGGCGAAGGCCTGCACGTTCGTGCACGGCGCCACGTCGCGGAAGAAGTTGCGGCCGATGACGCGCTTCGGATCGCGTCCGGTGAGCTTCGACTCGGTCATGTTGTAGCTGAGGATGTTGCCGTCGCGGTCGAGACGGATCGCGCCGAAGGGGAGCGCGTCGAGCTCGGACTCGTTCATGCGGTCGATCTTCTCGAGGTCCTGCAGTTTGTCGTCGTGCATGCGCGCGAGTGTTCGCGGACACGGTTACGCGCGGGTTACTGCGCGTGTCTGATAAGGACGACAGGCTGCTGATCGCGGCCGTGATTCTCGCGTCGAAGGTCCGGAGCGGCGACCGCGAGAACCACTAACTGGCTCATGGGCGCGATCGCGCAGATCCGCGACCGGCTGCGGCGATCGCGTCCTCGATCTCCTGCAGACGCACTTTTTTGCGCGTCTGCTCGGACGACATCCAGCGGATCTTGCCGAAGATCGGCCGCTCGACGAAGGGGCGGTCGTGCTTGCCGAAGCACCAGAGGATGCCGGCGTGCGTGTTCGGGTCGCGGCCGTCGAGCGCATATTCGTCGTGCATGCGCAGCATGGCCGCGTGTGCGTCTTCCGGCGTCTCGCTCCACTCGATGATCTTCTTTCCCCAGAGCATGCGCAGGTAGTTGTGGATGGTGCCGGTGGCGAGGAGCTGGCGCTGGGAGAGGTTCCAGACGTCGTCGTGCGTCTCGGCGCGCTCGAGCTCTTCGTAGGTGTAGACCGGTTTGCGGCGGTCGTTTCTGTGTTTGTTCAGCGTGTCTTTGGCCCATTGGGGGAGGGCTTTCAGGGTCGCGTAGTCGGGGTTGTAGAAGCAGAGGTTGAAGGAGAGCTCTCTTCGGATGATGGCTTGTTCGAGGAAGTCATCGGCGTCTGGTCTGTCGAGGACCGCGGTGAGGATTTCGTTGATGCCTAGGTGGCCGTAGTGCAACGCTGCTGAGATGCCGGTCGCTTTGAGTGACTTGGGCGGTTTCCAAAGCGGCGGCTTTGCCGCCGCACTCCTAAATTGTTCAAAGAGTTTGAAGGCTTTGTCGCGGAAAAATTTGGCGCTGTATTGCTCCTTGGCGAGGGCGCGCATGGGGAGGATGCCGTTGTGGTCGACGAGGTGCGTTGCGTACGACGGTGCGGGGAGCGTGGGGAACTCGTCGGTGACGATGAACTTCGCGCGCTCGATCACTTCGCGGTCGGGCTCGAAGAGGTATTCGACGTCCGCTTCTTTCGCGGTGCGTTCGGAGCCGGCGCGGAGGAAGGCTTCGATGCGCGGCGAGAGGTGCGGCTCGTCGAGCCACTCGGCCATGACCACGCGTTTGCCGAGGGTTTTCGCGTAGTCGAGGGCGAGGTTGTTGCGCGCTCGGCGCGCGGCGCGGGCGTGATAGAGCACGTACTCGCCGCGCGGGTTGCCCTCGGCGATCTGCGTCACGCGCAAAGCAAAAGGGTCGGGCGCCGGGGGCATGCGCCGCAGCGGCGCGAAGGAACGCACGGGCGGAGTTTAGAGCCTGCGCACCAGCGCCAGCAGCGCTTCCCTGGGCACTTCGCCCATCAGACATACCTGAATCCAGTTGCGCCGGCGCAGGTAGCTGCTGGCGTGGGCGACGAGGAAGCCGTCGCGCTCCAGCTCGGCCGCGGCTTGTTCGGAGTCTTCCACGGCGATCGTGATGACGTGCGGCGCGGGCGTTCCTTCGCCGACGACGTTGCGCAGCCGCGCGCGCAGCCACGCGCCGGTCGACGCGAGCTCGGCGTAGCGCGCGGGCCAGTCGACGCGCGCCAGCGCGGCGTTGCAGGCGCGGACGAGATTCGACGAGTGCGTGAACGGCACGCCGTCGCGCGCGTAGAGCTCGAGGTCGAGATAGCGCGGCCCGCCGGTCCGGGCCACTTCCTGGAAGAAGACGAACGAAAGTCCCGGATACGCCGCCAGCGCCTTGCCGCTCGCGCCGGAGGCGAGCCACACATCCGACAGATCGAGCGGCACCGCGCCGATCGCGCTGACGCAGTCGAGCGCGACCCGCACACCTCGGGCGCGCACCTCGTTCAGCATCCCGGTCGACGTCTCGCACGCGGTCAGCCACACCCACGACTTTCCTTCGAGCGAGCCGACGTCGAGCGGCGCGCCCCATGAGGAGCGGCGATGCTCGAAGTGGAGACCGGCTCGGCGCGCGTGATCGGCGAGGCGCTCGCCGAACTCGCCGTTGCTGAGCACCACACCGCGTCCGCCGAGGGTGGAGAGCTGCGCGGCGACGACGTCGTTGGCGAGCGTGCCGCTGCCGAGGAACACCGCCACGTGGCGGGCGCCGGTGAGTGTGCAGAGGCGCGACTTCAGCGTGCGCAGCTCCTCGTCGAAGCGCGGCGAGCGGTGCGGCTCGGGCGTCGACTCGAACGCGGCGCGCACGTCCGGGTGAATGGCCACGGGGCCGGTCAGGAGATTCACCGCCTCGCCGCGGACATTCGGCGGCAGAGCGGCGATCTCGTGCGCGCGCTCGCGCAGCTTCTCGATGGTCAGGAACATCGGCTGGAACGGCGCGTCGGCGGTGCCGACCAGCGGTCCGAACGGCTCGAAGCCGAGGCGGCCGTAGAGGCGGAGCTGGCGCGTGGTGGCGGAGATCACGGCGGCGTCGATGCGCTCCGACTCCGCCCACTCCGTCAGTGCGGAGAGCAGTCCGGGCAGCACGCCGCCGTGGCGGCGTTCGGGAAGGATGTTCAGCAGCCGCACCTCACAGACGCGGCGGTCGGGCGGCAGGTAGCGGTCGAGATCGGGCAGCTTGTGATCGAGTGAAAACGGCCGCCGCGTGCGCAGCGCCAGGCTGCCGACGACGGAGTCGCCCTCCACCGCCACCACGTAGGTGTTCTCGTCGTGGAAGCGGTCGACGTGCAGCCGCGCGTCGTTGCGCGGATGCTGCGGGATCTCCTCGACGAACGCACGGTAGTGCAGCGCGTGGAGCTGTTGAAGCTCCCGTTCGCCGCGCGCGACGCGGAACGCCAATGGAGGCATGGCGCCTATTCTCGCTTACTTTAGGAGTGCGGTGGCGGCAAGCCACCGCTTTGGTGAGCGCGCAACGGCGCCGCGCGTCCGGCAGGAAAGCGGCGGCTCGTCGCCGCCGCACTCCTAAAGGAAGTTCAGGCCGTAGAGCGCGGTTAAGGGGTTCCGCCATGTTCGACAACCTTCAGGACAAGATGGACCGGGTCTTCAAGACCCTTCGCGGTGAGGCCACTCTCAACGAATGGCACATCGACAATGCGCTCAAAGAGATCCGCGTCGCGCTGCTCGAGGCCGACGTGCACTTCAAGACGGTCAAGGAGTTCACCAACCGCGTTCGCGAGAAAGCGGTCGGCCTGGACGTCCTCACCGCCTTCTCGCCGTCTCAGCAGGTCACCAAGATCGTGCGCGACGAGCTGCAGGGTCTCCTTGGCGGGAACGAAGTCGGACTGGCTCTCGTCGGCAGCCCCGCCACCATCATGATGGTCGGCCTGCAGGGCTCCGGTAAGACGACCACCTCGGGCAAGCTGGCGCTGCACCTCAAGAGCCGCGGGCGGCGTCCGCTGCTCGTGCCGTGCGACGTCTACCGTCCCGCCGCCATCGACCAGCTCCGCATCGTCGCGAACAACGTGAAGGTGCCGTTCTACGAGATCGGCGACAACCGCAATCCGATCGACATCGCCCGCCGCGCGCTGTCCGAGGCGAAGACGTTGCTGTACGACACCGTCATCCTCGACACCGCCGGCCGCCTGCACATCGACGACGAGCTGATGCAGGAGCTCCACACCATCCGCGACGACGTGCGTCCCTCGGAGATCCTCTTCGTGGCCGACGCCATGACCGGCCAGGACGCGGTGAAGTCGGCCAAAGAGTTCGACGACCGCCTCGGCGTGACCGGCATCGTGCTGACCAAGCTCGACGGCGACGCCCGCGGCGGCGCCGCGCTGTCGATCAAGTCGGTCGTGAACCGCCCGATCAAGTTCGTCGGCGTCGGCGAGAAACTGGCCGACCTCGACGTCTTCTATCCCGAGCGCATGGCCCAGCGCATCCTCGGCATGGGCGACGTGCTGTCGCTGATCGAGAAGGTCGAGGCGGAGGTCGACAAGAAGGAAGCGGCCCGCCTCGCCGAGAAGGTCGCCAAGGACAAGTTCACGCTCGAAGACCTCCGCTCGCAGCTCCAGCAGGTCAAGAAAATGGGACCGCTGTCGTCGCTGGTGAGCATGCTCCCCGGCGCCGGCAAGATCAGCGAAGAGGACATCGACGAGAAGGCCATCGTGCGCATGCAGGCCATCCTCGACTCGATGACGAAGAAGGAGCGCGAGTTCCCGCAGATCATCAACGGTCACCGCAAGAAGCGCATCGCCAAAGGCTCCGGCACCTCGGTGCAGGAGATCAATCGCCTGCTCAAGCAGTACCTGCAGATGAAGAAGATGATGAAGAGCTTCTCGAAGGGCTTCGGCGCGCGCAAGTTCGGAAAGATGATGAAAGGGCTGCCGCCGGAGTTCATGCAGTAGCACAATAGGCGGATGACTTCGCTTGCGGCGCTGTGGCTCCCGATCCTCGTCTCCGCCGTCTTCGTCTTCCTGGCCAGCATGATCCTGCACGCGGCGCTGCCGTTCTGGCATCGACGCGACTACCGTCCCGCACCGGATGACCGTCCGTTCGTGGAGGCCTCACGCACGCTGGCGCCGGGGTTCTACGCGTTTCCCTCGGCCCAGTGGAACGAGATGACCCCCGAGCAGAAAGCGGAGTGGCGCAAGGGGCCGGTCGGGTTCATGTACGTGCGCAAGGCAGCGTCGATCTCGATGGGACGCACCTTTCTGCTGCACTTCCTCTATTGCCTCGTGGGGTCGTTCCTCGCGGCGTACGTGGTGAGCATCGCGGCCGCGCCCGGCACGGAGTACCTGCGCGTGCACCGCCTCGCGGGGACGGCGGGGATGATCTTCTGGGCATTCGGCACGAACGTCTCGGATGCGATCTGGTACGGAAAGCCGTGGCCGTCGGTGTTCAAGTACGTCGTCGACGCCGTGATCTACGGATTTCTGATCGGCGGAACGTTCGGCTGGCTCTGGCCGTGAACGGAATAGCACCCCTGGGGTTGCTGTTCGGCCGGACGCTCGGGTACGATTCCGCGCCCTAAACCTCAAGGAGTTACTGAATACATGCTGAAGATTCGTTTGCGCCGCGGTGGAGCCACTCACGCGCCGTTTTACCGCATCGTGGTCTCCGACTCGCTCAAGACGCCCTCCGCGGCGATGGTCGAGCAGGTCGGTCACTACGACCCGAAGAAGAACCCGGCTGACGTGAAGATCGACCGCGAGCGCGTCGACTACTGGGTCAGCAAGGGCGCGCAGCTCTCGCCGACGGTGAAGTCGCTGCTGAAAAAGTACAAGGCGTCGTAACGCTGACGGCGGGCCGAGTCCCGCCGCTTCCACTTCATGGACGAGCTGATCGAGTTTCTCGCCAAGTCCCTCGTCGACCATCCGGACGAGGTGCAGGTCCACGCCCGCCAGCGCGATCGCGAGACCGTGCTCGAGCTCGAAGTCAACGAGGCCGACCTCGGCAAGGTCATCGGCCGGCAGGGACGCACCGCACGCGCCCTGCGCACGCTCCTCAGCGCGGCCGGCGAGAAGAGCCGCCGCCGCTATTCGCTCGACATCCTGGACTGAGGCCGGCACGGCCGGCAGCGCAGATTGGCCAAGGCTTAGGCACATGAGTCGCCCGCCGGTACGCTCTTCGAAGGACCGAACACCATGAGCCGCATTGCCGTCGGCGTGATCCGCAAAGCGCACGGCGTCCGCGGCGAAGCGAGCGTCGAGCCGTGGACCGACTCCCTCGAGCGCTTCGACGACCTCGAGACCGTGACCCTCGTTTCCCCCGACGAGTCGCAGGCGCGTGAGACGGCGGTCGAATCCGTGCGCATCCACGCGGGGCGCGCGCTGCTCAAGTTCGCCGGCATCGACACACCGGAAGACGTCCAGCTCCTGCACAACTGGACGGTCGAGATCCCCGAGGAAGAGGCGCGCGAGCTCGAAGACGACGAGTATTTTCTGCACGACCTCGTCGGGCTCACGCTCGTCGACGCGGAAGGGCGCGAGCGCGGCGTCGTGACGGACGCGTACGAGGGCGGCGCCGGGATCCTGCTGAACGTGAAGCGTTCCGACGGACGCGAGTTCGAGCTGCCGTTCGCGGCCGACCTCTGCACGGAGATCGACCTCGAAGCGAAGCGCATGATCGTTTCGCTCCCGGAAGGGATCGAGGATCTCGATGCCGTTGCGGATTGATTTCGTCACCATCTTCCCCAACATGTTCGCGCCGCTCCTCGCGGAAGGAGTGATCGCGCGCGGAATCAAACAGGGACTGCTCGACGTGCGCGTGTGGGACCTGCGCGACTACACGACGGACCGCCACCGCTCCACGGACGACGAGGCGTACGGCGGCGGGCCGGGGATGGTGATGCTGGGAGAGCCGGTATTCCGCTGCGTGGAGGCGATTCGCGAGAGTGTCATCCTGAGCCGCGCAGACGGCGAAGGACCCCCCGCAGACGGCACGGGCAGTGGCGAGTCGGCAGGGGGTCCTTCGCTGTCTACGCAGCTCAGGATGACAGAGCCGCACCTCATCATGACCTCGCCGCAGGGGCGGCGTTTCGACCATCGCGTCGCGGCGGAGCTCTCCGAAAAACAGCATGTGGTCTTCCTGTGCGGCCGCTACGAGGGCTTCGACCATCGCGTGCACGAGCGGCTGCAGCCGGAGGAGATTTCCATCGGCGACTTCGTCGTCTCCGGCGGCGAGCTGCCGGCGATGCTGATGGCGGACGCGATCGGCCGTCTCGTGCCGGGCGTGGTCGGCAACAGCGGCTCGGTCGAGGAAGACTCGTTCTTCCGCGGGTTGCTCGATTACCCGCACTACACGCGTCCCGAGGAGCTGCGGGGGATGCGCGTCCCCGACATCCTCCTCTCCGGTCATCACGAGAAAATCCGCAGGTGGCGCAAGGAGCAGGCCTTGCGTGCGACGCTGGAGAAGCGGCCGGATCTGCTGGAGAGTGCCGAGCTCGACGCGGAGGCGCAGGAAATACTGCGCAGGCTCGGTAAGTTCTAGTTGCGCCTCGCAGTTCACTGGTTGCTGGTTCCTGGTAGCTCGTGGGATCTCGCCAGACGCCACAAGTCACTAGCAACAAGCAACTAGCAACGCTTATACTTACGCGCTTTTGCCAAAACTAACGGAGTACTAGTCATGCCAGACATCATGAAGCTCGTCGAGTCGAAGGAGATCACGCGGACGGACATCCCGCCCTTCGATCCCGGCGACACGATCAAAGTCCACGTCAAGGTCAAGGAAGGCGACAAAGAGCGCATTCAGATCTTCCAGGGCGTGGTGATTTCCCGCCGCGGTGGCGGATCGCGCCAGATGTTCACCGTCCGCAAAGTCTCGGGCGGGATTGGTGTGGAGCGCATGTTCCCGCTCTACTCTCCGACGATCGACAAGATCGAGGTGGAACGTCATGGCCGGGTCCGTCGCGCAAAGCTCTACTACCTCCGGGATCTCCGCGGCAAAGCCGCGCGCATCGAAGAGCGCCGCCAGAAGTAGCCGGCACGGCCGGCTGCGCTGGTTGCCCCAGGCTCCCCGGAAGGGGTTCGCCTGATGCAACCGCAAGTGCGGCCGCGAACCCGGAAACCGAAGCGCACACCGGACGAACGCCTCTACGACTCCCTGTTCGCGGAGCTCGCGCGCGTCGCTGAGATGTCAGCGATCGAGCGCAGGCTCCGCGATTCTGGTTTTCGATGCATCGCCGGTACGGATGAAGTCGGGCGCGGCTGTCTCGCGGGCCCCGTCGTCGCGGCGTGCGTCATCCTCCCCGCCGACCCGACTCTCTTCGGCGTCAACGACTCGAAGCTGATCGACCACGAGGATCGCCTCGGCGTCGCGCGGCTCGTCCTCTCGCGTGCCCGTGCGGTCGCGGTCGGCGTCGTCGAGCCGTGCACCATCGACCGCATCAACATCCTTCGCGCCAGCAAGCTGGCCATGCTTCACGCGGTGCACGACCTTTGCGTGCGCCCCGACGTGCTCCTCCTCGACGCGGTCATTCTCGAAGATCTGGAGATGCCGCAGATCCCGCTCATCGGCGGCGACCGGCGCAGCATCTCCATCGCAGCGGCCTCGGTCGTGGCGAAGGTCTATCGCGATCTGTTGATGGAGTCGTATCATGAGCGTTACCCCGTTTACGATTTCAAGCACAATCGGGGATACGCTACCGAAGGGCATCAGGCCGCGCTGAAGACATACGGCCCGAGCCCCATTCATCGCAGATCGTTCGAAGGGGTGGAGGAGCCGAGGCTGCTTTTCGGCAACAGCGAGGGACATGGCGGTTCAACGCGATAAAGTCATCGCGAGCGCGGAAAAGCTCGTCGCCAAGGGAAAGATCGAGCCCGCGATCAAGGAATACGAGCGCCTCCTCGAAGACAACCCGAACGACGTCAACACGCTGAACCGCATCGGCGACCTCTGGGTCCGCATCAACCGCAACGATGAGGCGGTCAAGGTCTTTACCAAGATCGCGGACCACTACTCGAAGGACGGCTTCTTCCTCAAAGCGATCGCGATCTACAAGAAGATCAACAAGCTCGATCCTTCGAAGCTCGACGTCTACGCCCGCCTGGCCGACCTCTACGCCAAGCAGGGTCTGGCCATGGAGGCGAAGAGCCAGTACCAGGTCCTGGCCGACTACTACCTCAAGCACGGCGACCCGAACAACGCCGTGCAGATCTACCGCAAGATCTCCGAGCTCGACCCGAACTCGATCAACGTCCACGTGAAGCTGGCCGACCTCTACGTGCAGGTCGGCAAGACCGCCGAGGCGCTGAAGGAGTACGACCGCGTCGGCAGGATGCTGCTCAAGCGGGCCATGCTCGACGAGGCGGTGCAGGTCTTCCGCAAGGCGCTGAAGATCGATCCGCGCAACACGGACCTGGTCGACTCGCTGGTCACCGCCCTGCTCGAGGCGAAGGACTTCGAGAACGCGCGGCAGATCGTCGAGACGGCGCTGGAAGGGAACCGCGACCATCCGAAGCTGCTGGCGATGCTGGGACGCATCCAGCTCGGCCGCGGCGACACCGCCGCCGCGCGCACGACGCTCGAGCGCGCCGCGGAAGCCGATCCGAACGAGCCGTCGGTCCGCGAGACGCTGGCGGACCTCTATCTCAAGCAGAACGACGCCGACCGCGCCCTCGACATGATGGCGCCGCTGGCCGAGCGCGCCATCGGGCGCGGCGAGCGTCACGCGGCGATCGAGATGCTGAACCGCATCCTGCGCGTCGACGCGAAACACATCCCCACGCTGGAGCGCCTGGTGGCGCTGTATCAGCGGCTGAATGAAGAGACGAACATCCTGGCGTCGATGAACAGCCTGGCCGAGGCGCACATCGCCAGGGGAACGCTGGACGAGGCGTCGAAGGTGCTGGAGAAGCTGATCTCGCGCGAGCCACAGAACGCGCAGCACCGCACCAAGCTGCAGTTCGTCCGCTCGCAGATGGGCCTCGACGCCACTCCGGCACCTGCGAGGACTCCGACGCCGCCGCCGATGCCGGCGCTGAAGATGCCGTCGATGGAGATCGACGAGCCGGCGCCGACGTTCGACTTCGGGTCGTCCTCCGAGCCGGAGCTGTCGCTCGACCTCGACGACGCGCCGGGCATCGAGCTCGAGCTCGAGCTCGATACTCCGCCGCCTGCTCCCGCACCCGCGCCCGCGCCGCCCCCGCCGCTGCAGCAGCTCGTGCCCGCGGTGGAGCTCGCGGCGCAGGAGCTGGAGGGGTCGGCGGACGATCTCGACTTCATCACCGAGCACCTCACCGAAGCGGAGGTGTTCGCGAAATACGGACTCGCGGAGAAGGCGGCCGAGCATCTGCGTGCGGTGCTCGAGCGCGCGCCGAAGAACCTGACCGCGCACGAGCGGCTCTTCCGCATCCTCCTCGAAGAGGGCGACGTGGAAGGGGCACGCACCGCCGCGCGCGGCTACGTGGCGCTGCTCGAGGATCCGTCGACCGTCTCCGCGGTGCGCAACGAGTTCCTCACGCGCGGGCACACGTTCGAGCTCGAGGAGCCGAAGCTCGCGCCTGCGGTCGAATTCGAGGAGCCGGAAGAGGAGCTGACGTTCGACCTCGACGCTCCGACACCGGAACTGGAGCTCGACCTCGATGCGCCGCTCGACGAAGAGCCGGCGATCGAGCTGCAGCCGGAGCCCGAGCTCGAGCTCGAGCCCGAGCCCGAGCCCGAACCTGTTGCGGCCGCCGAGCCGGAGGTTCAGGAAGGAGCGTTCGACTTCACGACCGCGGAGCCGGAGCCGGTGCTGTTCGCCGAGCCCGAGCCGGAACCGCAATCGATCTTCGAGCCGCAGCCGGAGCCCGAACCGGAACCGGAACCGGAACCCGAGCTCGTCGCCGAGCCGATCGTGGCCGAAGAGCTTCCCGTCATCGAAGAGCTTCCCGTCATCGAGGAGCTCCCCTCGATCGAAGAGATCGCGGAGCCGGAGCCGATCGAGACGTCCGAGCCGTTCTTCGGCGTCGAAGGTCTCGACCTCGAACAGCTCCCGCTCGAAGAGCTGAACGAGATCGACTTCTACATCGAACAGGAGCTGTTCGACGAGGCGCGCCGCAAGCTCGAGACTCTGGAAGCGCGCTTCCCCGGCGACGCCAACCTCGCCTCGCGCCGCCAGCGCGTGGAGAGTGCCGCCGCAGCCGCGCGCCCGCCCGTGCTCTCGCGCGACGAGATCGAGAGCGAGCTCCTCTCCGCGATTCCCGACGAAGACGACGACCTGCTCATGCCCGCGGCCGCGCCCGAGCAGCCGGCCCTCTCCGTCGAGCCGCCGCCCGAGCCGCCCGCCCTCACGGCCGCGCTCGTGCCGGAGGAGAACCTCTTCGCCGACGAGGACAACTTCTTCGACCTCGCCGCCGAGCTCGAGTCCGAGCTGGCCGAGGAAGAAGAGGAGGCGATCTCCCTTTCGGAGGAAGAGCAGTCGCTCGAGGAGATCTTCAAGGAGTTCAAGAAGGGCGTCGAACAGCAGCTCGACTCCGAGGACTACGACACCCACTACAACCTCGGCATCGCCTACAAGGAGATGGGCCTCATCGACGAGGCCATCGGCGAGTTCCAGCTCGCGTCCAAAGATCCCAAGCGCGCCGTCGAGTGCGCCTCCATGCTCGGCCTCTGCTTCCTCGAGAAGGGGATGCCCCAGCTCGCGATCAAGTGGTACCGCAAGGGGCTGGAGATGCCGGAGATCACTCAGGAAGAGCACGTCGGCCTGCTCTACGACCTCGCCTCGGCCTACCAGGAAGTCGGCGACACCGAGAACGCGCAGAGGGCGTTCATGGAGGTGTACGCCGCGAACTCCAGCTACCGCGACGTGACCACGCGGATCAAGGCGCTGGAAGACGCGCAGCGGTAGTTTAGGAGTGCGGCGGCGTTCAGCCGCCGCTTTGGGAACTTTGCGTTCACGGCACGCTCACCAAAGCGGCGGCGGCGCCGCCGCACTCCTAAACTCGGAACCTTTCCCGAAGTCATGCGTTAGTACGTTGGATGCACACAGACGACGCACTGATGCAGCGGGTTCGCGAGGGTGACGACGACGCCTTCGCGGAGATCGTCGACCGGTACAAAGACTCGCTGGTCAACTACCTCACGCACCTCGTCCGGTCCCGGGACCGTGCCGAGGAGGTGGCGCAGGACGCGTTCGTCCGCCTGTATCGCAACGCCGCCAAGTACAAGCAGCAGGAGCGGCTGGGGCCGTATCTCTTCCGCATCGCCACGAATCTCATCGTCACCGAGATCCGTCGCGAGAAGCGGTGGAGCCTGCTCCTGCCGCGCCTCAACGCCAGCACGCGCCAGAGCGAGCCGGCACCCGACACCAACCTGCTCACCACGGAGATTCAGAAACAGGTGTCCGCCGCGATCGAACAGCTGCCGATCCAGTATCGTGCGCCGCTCGTGCTCTTCGAGATCGAAGAGTGGTCGTACGACGACATCGCGAAGGCACTCGACATCCCCTGCGGGACCGTGAAGTCGCGGATCTCGCGGGCCAGAGACATGCTGCGGCGCCACCTCGCCCCGTGGTGGACCGGAGGAGAGACCCATGAACGACGAAACTCGAATCGGCGACTTGATGCGCACGCTCCCGCGCGCGAAGGCATCGCCGGCCTTCACTCGTGAGGTGATGCGCAAAGCGCATCACCTCGATGGTGAGGTCCGCCGGCCGCTCGTGTGGCGGATGGCCGCGGCCTTCGCCATGGCCGCCTGCCTGATCGCGGTGGTGCAGCTGGCGGTCCTGCAGCAGCGCCGCAACGCGCAGACGGTGGCGCTGAAGGCGGAGCAGCAGCGGCTCGCGGCCGACCTCGACGCCGTCAAGAAGATCGCCGAGGAGCGCGAGCCCGTGATGGTGCTCGAGAACCCCGACGGCTCGCGCGTGATCATGGATCTCGACTCGGCCATTCAACCCGCATCGCTTCGCAACTACGACTAAGCCACGGAAGGAACCAGCTTTCATGAAACGAATCATCGCCACTCTCGTGACCCTCGCCGCTGCCACCGCCGCCCTCGCGGACGGGCCGGTGCGCCGCACCAACGCCAACACCGTCGTCATCCGCGATGGAAAGGTCATCAGCGGTGACCTCGAAGGGCGCGCCGCCCTCGAGGCGCTCTTCACCTCGCGCGCCTTCATCGGCGTCAGCCTGGCCAGCCTCTCTCCGGAGCTGCGCGAGCACTTCGGCGCGCCGAAAGACGCCGGCGTCATCGTCGAGAGCGTCCAGGACGACAGCCCCGCCGACAAGGCCGGCATCCGCGTCGGCGACATCGTCCTCTCCGTCGACGGCAAGGACGTGAAGTCGTCCGCCGACCTGCGCATGGCCCTGCGCGAGAAGAAGGAAGGGGAGTCCGTGCGCATCGACCTGCTGCGCGGCCGCTCGCGCCAGACCGTCGTGGCCAGCGTCAAGGAGCGCGACACTCCGCGCCTCATGCACTTCGAAGATCTGCGCGGCGTGGTCGGGGCCCCCGAGTTCCGCGCCCGCGTCGAGCGCCTCGGCGGCGACTGCGGCGAGCTCCAGACCCGCATCAGGGAACTGGAGACGCGCCTCAAGGATCTCGAGAAGAAGCTTCAGAAATAGCGCGCAGGGTGTAGCGGGTTGCGCGCGCAACTCGCTACACTACCTCTCGTGAATCGCACGATCGAGTCGGCGCTCCGCTTCGTCAATCTCACCACTGCCGGTCTGCTGGCCGGCTCGCTCGGCTTCGGTGAAGCCGCACTCGTCCCCGGCTGGGCCGACGAGCTCCCCTCGCGGGACGGCGGCCACCAGCGCGGCCCCATCAGCATCGCCAGCTACTTCAACGCCATCGGACCGGTGGCCCTCGGCACCGCCGTGACGCTGGCCATCGCCGCCCCGCGCGGCCACGGTCCGGCGCGGCGCATCCTCGATTCGGCGACGGCGGTCGGTCTCGCGGGCGTGCTCGCGGCGACGATCATGGTCACGGTGCCGATCAACCAGGAGCTCGAGGCGCAGCCCGCGACCGACTATCCGAGTGAGAAGTCGCAGTCGCTGGTGAAGAACTGGAGCCGCGCGCATGCCGTGCGCACGACGCTCGGCATCGGCGCATTCGTCTGCGCCGTGGCCGCGTCGAACATCGGACGTCACTCCGAGAAGTGATCCCACCCGCGCGGCTCGAGCGGCCGCGCCACTCCGTCTTCCTTCAGCAGCACGCCGCGCTCTTTCGTCATGCGGCCGATGGCGTACACGGGCCGCTTCAGCTTCGTGCTCAGCTCCGACTCGCGCAGCGATGACGTGAAGAGGAGCGCGTACTCCTCGCCGCCGTGGAGGACGGCGTTGCGCACGTCGATCCCGAGCGTCCTGCCGTAGCCCTGCAGTTCGGCAAACACGGGGATGCGCTCCTTCTCGATCTCTGCGCCGCACTGCGACGCGTCGCAGAGATGATGCAGGTCGGTGGAGAGCCCGTCCGAGACGTCGATGCACGACGTGACCTGCTCGATGGCCGCGAGTGCGATGCCGAGGGCGAGCTCCGGCTCCGGATCGACGTGCCGCCGAATCGCCGACTCGATGAACTCGCGCTGCGCGTACCCATGTGGTGCGGGCTTCAGCCCGCCCTGTGGGGCAGGCTTCAGCCCGCCATGTGGTGCAGGCTTCAGCTCGCCGTGTGGTGCAGGCTTCAGCCCGCCATGTGGGGTGGGCTTTAGCCCGCCCGGTGACGGGCTGAAGCCCGTCACCACATCCTTGCCCAGCAGCGCGAACCCCGCCGCGCTCCCGCCCACGGGCCGCGACAGATAGATGCGATCCCCCGCCTTCGCGCCGCTGCGCAACAACGGCCGCGTGACGATGCGTCCGATGGCCGTCACGGCGATGGTCAGCTTCTCCGCGCGCGACAGGTCGCCGCCGACGATCTCGATGCCGTACTGCTTCGACGCCTCCGCGTACGCGTCGAGCAACTCGTCCGCGTGCTCCAGCGCCCACGGCGGCAGCGCCAGCGCGAGCAGCGCGTACGCCGGCGCGGCACCCATCGCCGCGAGGTCGGAGAGATTCACCGCGAGGCTTTTGCGCGCGATGAAACGGAGCGGCGTGGCGCGCGTGAAGTCGACGTCCTCGACGAGCATGTCCGTCGTCAGGACCTGGATGCCGTTCTCGACAGGGATCACCGCCGCGTCGTCGCCGATGCGCGGCGAGAAGAGCTCGCGCACGCGCCGGACGAGGTCCGCTTCGTTCAACGCCGGCTCTCCACGGGCACGATCGGGATCAGCGGCCGCTCGAACGTCTCGCGCGGATAGACGATGGCCTCGAGGAAGAGTCCCGACGGCGGCGCGGTCGGCTGCCACCCCTCCGACTTCGGATGCAGGCGATTGGCGATGTCCGTCGCGGCGATGTTGCCGCGCCCGACCTCGACAAAGTACGACATCAGCTTGCGCACCATCTTCCAGAGAAAGTGCGACGCGGCGATGCGCACGAGGATGAGATCGCCCGCGCGCGCGAGCTCGCAGCGCTCCACCACCACGATGCGCGACTCGTCTTCCTTCAGACGCTTGTCGCTGAACGCGGAGAAGTCGTGGCGCCCCGCGATCGCACCGGCCGCGGTCTGCATCGCCTCGGCGTCCAGGCGATCCTTGATCCACCAGACGAACGGCTTCGCGAACGCCGTGCGCCGCGTGGCGATCTGGTAGAGGTAGACGCGCGAGATCGCGTCATGCCGCGCGTGGAAGTTGTCCTTGGTGCGGGCGAGGTCGAGGATGCTGATGTCGTGCGGCAGGAGGTCGTTCAGCTTGCGCTGGAGCTGCAGCGGGTCGACGGCCTTGTGCGCGCGCAGATGCGCGACCTGTCCCGCCGCGTGCACGCCCGCATCCGTGCGCCCCGCGCCGCCGATGTCGACGTCGCCGAGGACGTCGCGCGCGGCGCGGAGGAGGTGTCCCTGGACCGTCTTCTGCGTGTTACCCTGCGCCTGCCAACCGGAGTAGCGCGTTCCTTCGTACTCCAGCAGCAATCTGTAAGTCGGCATGCGGTCTCTTTCAGTTTATGCCGAGCGAAGCGAGGCATCTGCGGTCTCGCGAGCTCTGAGATCCCTCGCGACGCTCGGGATCAATTACGAACAATGCGACCCCATTCATATCAGGTAATCGGCGATCTGTTCGTCGTCGTCTGGGACGACGGCCACGAATCCTACTATCCGCTGGAAGAGCTGCGCCGCGCGTGCCCGTGCGCCGTCTGCTCCGGCGAGCCCGACCTCTTCGGCCGCATGTCCGGCGGCATCCCGCAGCGCTACACGCACCTCTCGTTCACGCTGCACTCGGTCGAGCCGATCGGCAACTACGCGCTGCAGCCCAACTGGGCGGACGGCCACACGTACGGGATCTGGACCTTCGAGCGCCTCCGCGCATTCTGCCCCGACTGCCGCCAACCGTAGTGGAGGACAGGCAATCCTGCCTGTCCCCCGTGACCATCCATCAACTCGCGCTCGCGCACCGCGGACAAGCCATCACTTCCCGCACGATCTCCCTCCCCTGCCCGCCCGGGTCGTCACGCTTCTCGCGTTTGTTGTCCTGCGGCTTCGGCCGATTCGCGGCGGCTCTCCGCGGATAGCGGACCTCGCGCGTTTCGACCACGACTTTCTGACTCGGCGTCCCCGGCGGGACGAGCTCCCTGCACAACTCGCATCGATACATTCTCCCCAGCGACAGATACAGCGCACGCGCTTGCTGAAGGCGCGGCGAGGATCAACGGTGAATGAGAAGCGGCTGAGTTGCAGGAAGGAGGTGCGCGCGCGATGTGTGCCGGTCAATATCGAGGAGACCGGAGCCTCATGTGAAGTGCGTGCCGATTATGGCACGATCACGGTCCCGTTCTTCCCCTCCAGTGCCTCGCGCAGCACGTCCACGTCCGTGATCAGCACCTCGCGTCCGGAGTTGCGCACGAACTGCACGGCGCTGTCGATCTTCGGTCCCATCAAACCCGCCGGGAACTGCCCCTCGGCCATGTATTTGTCCGCCTCGGCCACGGTCATGCGGTCGATGTAGCGCTGTGTGGGCTTCCCGAAGTCGAGCGCCACTTTCGGCACGCCGGTGAGGACGATGTACACGTCCGCCTTCAGGTTCGCGCCGAGGAGCGCGGACGCGTAGTCCTTGTCGATCACCGCCTCGATGCCGCGCCACTGGCCGTCGCGTCCCTTCACCACCGGAATCCCGCCGCCGCCCGCCGCGATGACTACCGATGCCGATTCGAGCATGCGCGAGATGGTGTTCAGATTGAGGATGCGCAGCGGCTTCGGCGACGGGACGACGTGACGCCAGCCGCGGCCCGCGTCTTCGCGCATCGTCCAGCCGAGATCGCGTTCCAGCGCCTCGGCGCGATAGCGCGTGAAGAACGGACCGATCGGCTTCGTCGGACGCTTGAACGCGGGATCGTTCACGTCGACCTCGACCTCGGTCAGCACCGTGGCCACTTCGCCGCCGAGGCCGATCGACTCGAGACGATTGCGAATGGCCTGCTGCAGCATGAAGCCGATCGAGCCCTCGGTCTGCGCCACGCACACGTCCAGCGTCTGCGGCGGGATCTTCGTCGACGCCTCTTCGGCCTGCACGAGGATGTTGCCGACCTGCGGGCCGTTGCCGTGCACGACCAGGAGCCTGTAGCCGTAGCGCACGATCTCGGCGAGCCAGCGCGCGGCCTGCTTGGCCCGCGCGATCTGCTCTTCCTGCGTGCCGCGATCCTCGGGGCGGAGCAATGCGTTGCCGCCGAACGCGACGACGGCCAGACGCCGCGGGCGGCCGCGATGATCGCCCGGGGCTTGCGTGCCGGGATCCGATTGTCGCTCAGCCAATCAGAGCTCCTCGCGCTCGAGCGGCATGGTCATGCAGCGCGGACCGCCGCGCGCGCGCGACAGCTCGTTGCCCGCGATCTGCAGCGCGTACTTTTTGTCGGTCCACGTCTCGAGCTCCGTGCGCCCGAGGAGCAGGTCGTCTTCGTAGACGATGTGATAGCCGTGCCGCGCCAGCTCCTCGGCCGTGCGCACGTTGCGCTCGTACAGCAGGATGATGCCCGGCCCGAGGGCGAACGCGTTCGCGCCGTCGGTCCACTGCTCGCGCTGCTGATCGACGGCGCTCTGTCCGCCGCAATAGATCGGCTCCAGATCGAAGCCCTGCTTCTTCAGCGCCGACAGCAACGACTTCTCGGACGTGAACGCGGCGGCGCGCTTCTTCGTCAGGTCGACCGTCGTCACCGTCGCCGCCTGCCCGCCCTTGGGCAGGATCACCGGCGGATAGACGAGGCACTCGTGGCGGCTGATGAAGGTGAAGATCGTGTCGAGATGCATGAAGGAGCGCTGCCGGGGGATCTCGACGATGATGACCGTGTTCACGCCGGCGTCGGCCTTCTTGAGCGAGCGGATGAGTGCCTGCACGCCCGCTTTGTTCGTGCGCTCGGTGACGCCGACCAGCAGCAGGTCGCGCCGCGGCACCAGGACGTCGCCCCCTTCGATGGTCGGCATCTTGCGCGGCATCGGCCGTTCCGGCTCTTTGGCCATGAAGTCGACCCAGAACGGCGACTCGCCATCGGCTCGGCGAAAGTGCGGATGGTTCTCGAAGACGTATTTCGAGAGCAGCGACTCGCGCCGCCGCGCCTGCGTGGCCATCGAAGAGACGACCACGCGATCGCCGAGGACGACCTGCGGGTCGCGCATGAAAAAGAGGTTCGGGATGGGGAAGAGGTCGAACTCCGGCAGGTCCCCGGAGCCTTTGTCGCGCGCGATGCCGGCGATGAGGACCTCGGCCAGCGCGCCCGCGGGCTGCTCGAGGAGCTGGCTCGTGAGGCGGGGACGCAGTCCGTTGCGCTTCGCCAGATCGCGCACGATGTGCTTCTTCGCGTCGGCGTCCTCGAGCACTTCTTCGAGGAGATCCTGAAGATCGTAGACGTCGTCCGCGACGAAGCGGATGAGCTGTTGAAAGCGGCGGTGCTCCTCGCGGGCAACCTGCCCGTAAAGGATGTCGTCGAAGAGGAGCTGCGCCATCATCGGCGGGATCATCAGATCGATCTCCCGCCCCGGCAGGTGGACCAGCACGCTCTTGAGCCTGCCGATCTCACTGGTGACATTGAGTCGCATGCGGGCGCGATTCTACCCGTCCCGCGAATCGGCGCTAGAATCCGCGGCGGTCCCATGCACAGGCACACCGCCGTGCTGTTCGCACTCATCCTCGCTCCGATCTCGCTGGCGAGCCCCGCGCGCATTTCGTTCGACCGCATCGTGCCGGCCGCGCACGACCTCGGCCGCGCGCGCGAACTGGCCATCGTGCACGCGGTCGGCGACTCGGACGCCACGGACGCGTTCGTCGACCACTTCGTCTATCAGGTCAATCACGCCGGCTTCCTCCACGCGCGCGACGCGCGCGACGGCACCGGTCCGGCGGACGCCTACCTCTCGCTGCACACGTTCTCCTGCGAGACGTTCCATCGTGAAGGAGAGGGCTCGGTGCGCGACGCGAACGGCAACCGCGTGAGGCGCAGGCAGGTATGGGTGGACGCGGTCTGCACGGCGCGCGTGGACGTGATGGGACGCGACATGAAGCGTCTCTCGAGCTTCTTCGGCCGCGGCGAGGGAACGTCGCCGCGCGTGGAGCAACTGGGCGACGACGAGCGCCATCACGCGGTGCTCGAGGCCGCGCGCTACGCGGCCATCGACGCGGCGGAGCGCATCACTCCCCGCCGCGTCCGCGAGCACATCCCGCTCGACGACTCCGCGCCGGCGTTCGCCGAAGGAATGGAGCTGATCGAGAGCGGCCGCGTGGCCGACGCACGGAAGACGTGGGAGTCGGTGCTGCGGCTGCACCCGCGCAGCGCGGCGCTGCACGTCAACCTGGCCGCGGTCTGCCAGGCTTTAGGCGATGCGGCGTCGGCGACGAAGCACCAGCGCGCGGCCCGCGCGCTGGAGAAGAAGTGAGCTCTCGCGAGATCGGGACGGGCTGAAGCCGCGGCCTCCGTTTCACGGGCATCGTGCGCAGGGCGCGGCTTCAGCGCGCACCCGTCGACTCACCGCCGCCGCCCGCTCTCGTACGCGAGGCTCTCCCGCCACATCCGCTCCTGCTGCGCCGTCATCTTCGCCGCGGTGATGACGATGGGGAGCGTGCGATCGCCGCGCCGCACGGTGAGCTTCAGCTGCTGCCCCGGCTTCACGTTCCGCAGGACGGTCATCATCGCGTACTGATCGGGCACCGTGAGCGGCTTGCCATTGATGTGCGTGACGATGTCGCGCGCCCGCAATCCCGCCTTCGCCGCGGGCCCCGCGGGATCGAGGTGCTGGATGAGCATCCAGCCGCGGTTGTCGGAGCGGTTGTAGAGATAGCCGATGCCGAGCCACCCCGGCACGACGTCGGCCGCGAGGAGTGGAAGAACCATGAGCAACGTGATGAGCGAACGTTTGATCATTGCGGGAACTCGATCTTTTGTTGAGAGCCGGGAGTGACGACGCGGTCGACGCAGCGCTGCTGTGCGAGATCGGCGCAGAAGCGGTATTCGCCGGGCTCGAGGTCGAGGAGGTGCCCGCCCGGGACCGCTTTGCGGAAGATGTCTGGAGGAGGATCCAGCCAGGCGTACATGTTCATGACGGGCATGCCCTTGCGGCCGATGTACGTCTCGCGTGGCACGAGCACCTTCCCGGCGACAGGGCTCAGCCGCACATGCCGCCCCTCGTCGTCGCCGGTGAGCGGTACGGCCCGCATCGCCAGCGGAAGGCCGGGAGCGTTGACGATCACATGCGCGACAGCGTCGGCCGATGGCGAGGCAATGAGCACACGTCCATTGGGGCCACTCACCGCATCGGTCATCACTTTCCCGGACACGATGATGTAGACGACCGCGCCGGCGAATGGCCGGCCCGAGGGGGCCTCGATCGTCACGCTCGCTTTCAGTTTGCGGGGCAGCACGAGAGTGATCGGCTCATCGTCCGCACCCTGAATCGTGTGGGTCACGAAGCCGCTGTCGGCGTCTCTCGTGGAAGCCCGCAGCTCCACATCACCGGGCTCCAGTCCGGCGATGGCAAACGTCCCGTCGGTGCCGGCGGTCGTCGAGGCCGAATCGTTCTCGCCCCTGACCCGCAAAAATGCGCGCACCGGCTGCCCCGCATCGTCCACTGTTTTCCCGGTGATGCGTCCCTCAGGCAACTCGATGTCGACATCGGCAACGCCGTCCCGCGCATCGATCCGGATATTGCGGAGCGTGATCGTGGCTCGCGTGTCATCGGGCGTGACCTCGACCTGCCATTTCGCGCCTTCGCTGCGAGCGATTGCACCTTCGAAACGCCCTTCGGCATCCGACGTCATGCGCACGCGTTTACCTGCGGAATCGCTGAACGTGAGCCGCGCCTCCACCGGCTCGCCACCGAGGGTGACGATGCCGCGCACGACGACACGATCGATACGGATTGCCAGCGGCGGCATCCCCGGCTCGATCATCTGACCGCCGGTGTGCACGACCATGCCGTCGGCGTCTTTCACGGTGATGAAGTAGAGACCACCCTCGAGCGGCTCCGACAACCAGCGCCCGTCGCTCGACGCCGATTCTCCGACCGGCGTACGCACGCCCCATGACGGCTCGCGCTCGAGCTTCACCATCCAGTCGGCGCCCCCCACGTCGCGAGGCGGATCGAGCGTCAATTCAACGCGCGCGAGCGGCTGCAGCGTGAGGACGTTCGCCAGTGCCGTTTCTGTCGCGTCACTGACGACCACTCTCTCCTGCGCCGGAGACCAGCCGCTCCTCGATGCGGTGATGGTCCACGAGCCGGGAGCGAAGCCGGAGAACTGGAAGAAGCCGCGCTCGTTCGTCGTGGTGGTGAACGCGCCGAGGTTCGTGCGTGGTGCATCGCTGAAGGCGTCGGGAGCGAGAGTGACGGTGATCGCCCCTTCCTCGCCGCGCGACGGTAACGCGGCGCGGCCGCTGATCGAGGCGCCGCGCTGCAAGGCCAGTGTGCCGGCATCGAGACCGGGTCGTACGCCCCAGAGGTAATGCGGCACGAAGCCGACGGCGGCGATGCGCACGTCGAGCTCCGCGGCCGGCACCTCGCAACTCCAGCGGTCTTTCACGCGCGTGCAGTCGACGGCTGCCTCCGGAATGTCGTTGCCGCGCAGACGCAGTTGCACGGCCTCCGGTGGCTTCTCACCGCGCGGGGGCACGAGAGTGGCCACGATGCGCGCCGAAGGCCAGAGCGCGAGCGTCGCCGACTCGGCGTTGCCCGCAACCTCGGAGGCCGCGTTCCAGCACCCGTCCGCGAACGCTCGCACGCGCCACCGCGGTGCGGAGGAGAGGTCGAGGGTGACGTCGGCGACGCCATCATGGGCGTTCCAGCGGACTATCCGTGGTTCGTCGCAGCCATCGCATTGCGCGCGCAGCGTCCCCGTCGTGCAGCGGGCACCTCCGCGCGCGAAGATGCGCACAGCGGTGTCACCTGCGGCGTCGATGGAGATCAACGCCAGCAGCGCGAGGACCGCGACTCTCATGCGATGGCGCAGCGCCGCCCGCAGTTCGCGTATCGATCGCACGCGCCGGTCGCGTCGCACTGGTAGACCCAGCCACCGACGCAATCCAGCCACCCCGCACCTTCCGCCTCCAACTCGCACGTGACCGAGTCGTTCCAGCGTGCGTACTCGCAACCCTGGCAACCCGAGCCCTGCTCCGGCTCAACGATCGGCACGCCGGGTTTGTTGTCCGCCGCGAGAGGCAACGCCAGCACGAGAATCAGCAAAGCAACCTTTAAGCGACGCATGGGCGTACCTCCACCAAAAAGTATACGCGCATACAAATCGAGCGGGCCTTCCGGCCCGCTCCTCGCGTCGCAGGTGCTGCGAACGGCTTTACGCCTCGAGCTGCTTGCCCGCGTTCACGTTGATCTGGATCTGCTTCGGCCGCGACTCTTCCTTCTTCGGGATCTCCACCTCGAGCACGCCGTTGCGGTAGCTCGCGGTGATCTTCGCGCCGTCGACGCTGCGCGGCAGCGTGAACGTGCGGTTGAAGGTGCCGTACGCGCGCTCGATGCGGTGGTAGTTGCGGTCGTCCTTCTGCTCGAACCGGCGCTCGCCGGCGATCGTCAGCAGGCCGTCCTCGAACGTCACGCGCAGGTCCTTCTCCTCGACTCCCGGAGCCTCGACCTTCACGACGATGCGCTCCTGCTCCTCCAGGACGTCCACGGCCGGGTTCCAGCCGGCCGGCTGCGTCTCCTCCGAGAAGTACGGCATCCGGAAGAACGGCTCGAACAGACGGGCCTCCATGCGGCGGAGGTCATCAAAGGGGTTGAAACGGGTAATGAGTGCCATTGGTTGTCCTCCTTCTTTAGTCTTTGTCACTCATGCATTCTGAACTTTGGTACGCGAAATCTAATTCCAGTCGACTCAGATCGTCAAGAGGGATGATGCACCCCTGACCGGTTGTTGTGGCCGCGGAATGACAGCCGTTTCTGAGATCACCACCGACGAGCTCGGCCGCGAGGTCGCGCGGAGGCGCACGTTCGCCATCATTTCCCACCCCGACGCGGGAAAAACGACCCTCACCGAGAAGCTCCTCCTCTACGGCGGCGCCATCGAAGAGGCCGGCTCGGTCCGCGCGCGCAAACAGCAGCGCCACACGACTTCGGACTGGATGGCCATCGAGCAGAGCCGCGGCATCTCCATCACCTCCACCGTCCTCCAGTTCGAGTACGACGGCTCGGTGCTGAACCTCCTCGACACGCCCGGCCACCAGGACTTTTCTGAAGACACGTACCGCACGCTCGCGGCCACGGACAGCGCGGTCATGGTGCTCGACGGCGCGAAAGGGATCGAGCCGCAGACGCGCAAGCTCTTCGAAGTCTGCCGCATGCGGCACATCCCGATCCTCTGCTTCGTCAACAAGCTCGATCAGCCGGCCAAGGATCCGTTCGAGCTGCTCAGCGAGATCGAGCGCGAGCTGAAGGTGCAGGCCGTGCCGATGAACTGGCCGATCGGCGACGGCCCGACGTTCCAGGGCGTCTACGATCTCCGCAACCAGCAGGTGCTCCGTTTCGAGCGCACCAAGCACGGCGCCTCGGTCGCCCCGATGACGGTGAGCGGTCTCGACGACCCCACGCTCGCCGACGCCATCGGCCCCACCGCATGGCAGGACCTGCGCGACGCCGCGGAGCTCCTCGACGGAGCCGGCGCGGCGTTCGACCGCAAGCAGTTCGAGTACGGCCGCGTCATCCCGGTGTTCTACGGCAGCGCCGTGAACAACTTCGGCGTCGAGCCGTTCCTGCGCGCCGTGATCGAGCTCGCGCCGCCCCCGTCGCCCCGTCACGCAAAGACCAAAGGGGAAGACTTCGAGCTCACGCCGCTCGATCCGAACTTCACCGGCTTCGTCTTCAAGATCCAGGCGAACATGGACAAGCGCCATCGCGACCGCCTGGCCTTCATGCGCATCACCTCCGGCGTGTTCGAGAAGGACATGCTGGTCCATCACGCGCGCCTCAAGCGCGAGGTGCGCATGACCCGCCCGCATCGCCTTTTCGCGCAGGAACGCGTCGGCGTCGAGAAGGCGTATCCCGGCGACGTGATCGGCTTCGTCAATCCCGGCATCTTCCAGATCGGCGACGCCGTGGCCTCCGGCACGCCGGTCGAGTTCGACCGTATCCCGCGCTTCGCCCCCGAGCACTTCGCGACGATGCGCGCGAAGCAGGTCACGCGGCAGAAGCAGTTCCAGAAAGGTCTGGAGCAGCTCGAGGAAGAAGGGGCCATGCAGGTCTTCGTGCTGCACGACGGCCTGCGCAGCGAGCCCATTCTGGCCGTCGTCGGCGAGCTGCAGTTCGACGTGCTGGCCTCGCGGCTGGAGACCGAGTACGGCGTCGAGACGACGCTCACCAACCTGCCGTACAAGCTCGCGCGCTGGGTCGACAAGGACGTCGACGAAGTGGCGCGCATGACACTTCCCTCGCGGTCGCGCGTGGCCACGGATCGCCACGGACAGGCGGTGGTGCTCTTCACCTCCGACTGGGAACTGGACTACGCCCAGAAGGAGAACCCCAATGTCGAGTTCAAGAGCGCTTCTTAGCCTGGTCATCGCGCTGTTCCTCGTCGCCGCGGCGCCGCAGAAGCAGGACGTGGCGAAGCTCACCGCGGCCGCCGCGCACGCGGAAGTCGCGGCCGCGGTGAAGACGCAGAACGCGCTCGCGGTGCCGCTCGTCGCGGTCAAGGTCATCGATCAGCGCTGGTTCCTGAACAAGGAGATGGCGCTGGTGCGGCAGGCCACGACCGGCAAATGCGCGGACGTGCTCCGCGAATTCGTCGCCGCGAATCCCGCGTACGACCAGGCGTTCCTCCTCGATCAGCAGGGCGCGATCGTCTGCTCCAACGCGCGTACGACGCAGTACTGGTTCGGCCAGGAGCCGTTCTTCGAGCGCGCCTTCCGCGGCGAGACGTTCCGCGACGCCTCCGTCATCGCCGTTCCGGTGAAAGAGGAGGACCGCGTCGTCGGCGTCCTGGTCATTCGCGCTAAACTTACTTCGTGAAGAAATTCATGATCGTGTTGCTCCTGGCGGCGGGTGCACGGGCGCAGTCGGCGAGCGACGTCCAGAAGATGCTCGTCGCGGAAGCGGCGAAGGTGCGCGTCCTCGGCAGCGATCCCGACATCGTGGCCGCGGTGAAGGCGCAGAACGCGAAGAAGGTCTCCCTCGACACGATCAAAACGCTCGACCAGCAGTGGCTCTCCGGCAAGGCCGCGGCACTGGTGAAACAGACCACCACCGGTCCGTGCGCCGACCGGCTGCGGCTGCTCGCCGCCGGCGCCTATCGCGAGGCGTTCGTCATGGACGACCAGGGCGCGCTCGTCTGCGCCACGGCGAAGACGAGCGACTACTGGCAGGGCGACGAGGCGAAGTTCGAGCAGGCGTACAACGGCGGCAAGGGCAACGTCTTCATCGACCGCCCGAAGTACGACGACAGCACGTCCGCCTCCATCGCGCAGATCTCCGTGCCGGTGATGGAGAACGGCAAGGCCATCGGCGCCATCACGGTCGGGCTGTCGATCACGCGGTAGCGCGGATCGAGTCCGGGTCGATGCCGCGCGACTGGCACCACTCGCGATACGCGAACGGCGAGATCTCGCTCGGCTTGATCTCGCTGCGGCCGCCCCAGAAGACGTTCGTGTAGCTGACCGGAATCCCGACCGACTCGAGGTGCTCGTCGATGGCGCGCTTGTGCGCGAGCACGAGCTCCTTCTCCGTGCCGTGCGCGACGGCCATGATGTTCACGTTGCGGAACTCGGGACCGCCCTCGCGCCAGTAGCAGTGCGTGAGGATGTGGAAGCGTCCCGCCTCGCGCCCCGCCTCCAGCTCGCGGCCCGGTGGTACGGCCCAGTGGAAGAGCGCGTTGAAGCGCGTCACGCGCTCGCCCGTCTGCAGCGGCTTCACGTGTTCGAGGAACGTCGAGAAGCGGCCGATCACGCCGCGCGCGTTGAGGCTCTCCGCGATCTCGTAGAACTGCTCGAGCGGCACGCCCGCCTCCGCGGCGCGGCGCTCCCACAGGTCGCGCGTCACCTCGTCCGCGGTCAGCTCGCGCTTGACCGCGGTCAGCACCTGCCACTCGAGGTCCGTCAGCTCGGCCTTGGCGGTGTCTTTGACCTGCGCCAGCTCCTCCGACTTGGAGCCCGGTTCCATTCCTTTGCGGCGCACGTGGCCGACGCCGAGGGCGAAGATGCGTTTGGCAGGCATCACGCGGAAGTGATCGGCGCCGGTGAGCTTCGCCAGCACCGCGCAGTGCTTTTCGACCGAGTAGCCCTGCGGCACTTTCACCGTCGTCCAGAGGCGGTAGCTCGAGCCGGGCGTGGCGGGATCGGCGGAGCGAATGACCACGTGTCCGGAGAACGGATCCTCCTGAAACATGAAGTCGAACGCGGCGTCGAGCCGCTCGTTCGGGAACTGCCACGCCACCAGCGCCCCCTCGGCGAGGTTGGTCGCCATCAGCGTCTGCCGCACGCGCCGGATCGTGCCGCCGCGCAGCATGGCGCGGATGCGCTCCAGCACCACCTCGACGTCGACTCCCGACTGCCGCGCGATCTCCCCGAACGGATCGCGCACGAACCCCTGAATCCGATCCTCGGAGATGGCCAGGATCTGCGCGTTGATGGGATCGGTGTGGGCGATGGGAGTCTCGGTGGCGGCGCTCATGGGCGCGATGATAGTTCAGCGCGACAATGTCTTCATGCGAACCGCCTTCGTGCTGCTGCGCGCGGCTGTGGTGGCCGCGCTCTTCATCGCGCTCTGGACGTGGTTCGTGCCGCGCTGGCTGGCCGGCGGCGCCCTGCGCCCGCGCGTGAGCGTCACGGCAATCGCGATGATGGTCATCGGCGGCGCGGGGATGCTGAAGTGCGTGTGGGATTTCGCGTGGACCGGACGCGGCACGCCGGCGCCGTTCGATCCGCCGCGGCGGCTGGTGGTCGCGGGGCTGTACCGCTACGTGCGCAATCCGATGTACGTGGCCATGGCGATCTTCCTGATCGGCGAGGCGCTGTTGCTGCCGCAGGTGACGAAGTCGATGCTCATCCTCGTGGCGGTGATGGGTCTCGTCACGACCGCGTTCGTCATGACGTACGAAGAGCCGACGCTGCGCCGGCTGTTCGGCGACGACTACGAGCGCTACTGTCGCCACGTGCGACGCTGGATTCCGCGGCTGACGCCCTATCGCCAGTGATGCGCGGCTGCTGGAGCGAACGACGGGCGTCGTTTTCCGCCAGCAGCCGCGTTTGACAAGGCAGGACGCCGGGCGTAGTCTCGCGCGCACCTGGACTGATTTGCGGGCCGCTTGCAACCAGGCTAAAAAAAGCTAAATCGCCGGTACTCGACTGCTTTTGCTTTTCCCGAGCGGCCCCGCACTGATGGCGGGGCTTTTTGTTTTTCCGGAGAGATTTCGATGGCACAACCGAATCGCAGCGCAGAGCTTCGCGAGCTTCTCACCCGCCGCATCCTCGTCCTCGACGGCGCGATGGGCACGCAGATCCAGACCTACGGGCTGGACGAGGCGGCGTTCCGCGGCACGCGCTTCCCGAACCACCCGCGCGACCTCAAAGGGGCGAGCGACGTCCTGGCCATCACCAACCCGTCCGTGCTCGACGAAGTGCACCGCAAGTACCTCGCGGCCGGCGCGGACATCATCGAGACCAACACCTTCAACGCGCAGGCGATCTCGTTCGCCGACTACGACCTGCAGCCGTACGTCTACGAGATCAACAAAGCGGCGGCCGCGATCTGCCGAAAGGCCGCGGACGACTATTCGACCGCGGACAAGCCGCGCTTCGTGGCCGGCGCGATGGGACCGACCAACCGCACCGCCTCACTCTCGCCCGACGTCAACAATCCCGGCTTCCGCGGCGTCACCTTCGACGAGCTGGTGGAGGCCTACTACGAACAGGTGCGCGGACTCGTCGACGGCGGCGTGGACATCCTCCTCGCCGAGACCACGTTCGACACGCTGAACCTCAAGGCGGCGCTCTTCGCCATCCAGAAATACTTCGACGACAGCGGCATCACCCTCCCGGTCATCGCCTCGCTGACCATCACCGACGCCTCGGGGCGCACGCTGAGCGGCCAGACCGTGGAGGCGTGCTGGAACTCCATTTCGCACGCGCCGCTCTTCGCAGTCGGCATCAACTGCGCGCTCGGCGCGGAGGAGATGCGCGCGCACGTCGAGGAACTGGCCGGGCTCGCGCCGATCTTCATCTCCTGCTATCCGAACGCCGGCCTGCCGAACGCGCTGGGCGGCTACGACGAGACACCATCGATGATGGCCGACGTGCTGCGCGACTTCGCGCGCAACGGCTGGCTGAACATCGTCGGCGGCTGCTGCGGCACCGGCTTCGAGCACGTGCGCATGATCGCGGAGACGGTGGCCACGCTGCCGCCGCGCGTGCCGCAGCCGGTCGAGCCGCATCTGCGTCTGAGCGGACTGGAGCCACTCACCGTCACCCCCGAGTCGAACTTCATCATCGTCGGCGAGCGCACCAACGTCACCGGCTCGCCGAAGTTCGCGAAGCTGGTCAAGGAAGGGGACCTCGATGGCGCGCTGCGCGTGGCCAAACAGCAGATCGAGGGCGGCGCGAACATCCTCGACGTGAACATGGACGAGGGACTGCTCGACTCCGAGCAGATGATGACCGACTTCCTCAACCTCGTCGCCTCCGAGCCCGACATCTCCCGCGTGCCGATCATGGTCGACAGCTCGAAGTGGAGCGTGCTCGAGGCCGGACTGAAAGTCCTGCAGGGGAAATCGGTCGTTAACTCGATCTCCCTCAAGGAAGGCGAAGAAGTCTTCAAGCAGCACGCGCGGCTCGTGAAGCGCTACGGCGCGGCGGTGGTGGTCATGGCCTTCGACGAGCAGGGACAGGCCGACACGATCGAGCGCAAGGTCGAGATCTGTTCGCGCGCGTACGACATCCTCGTCAACGAAGTCGGCTTCGACCCGACCGACATCATCTTCGACCCCAACGTGCTCACCGTGGCCACCGGCATCGAGGAGCACAACGCGTACGGCGTGAACTTCATCGAGGCCATCCGCCGGCTACGCGAGAAGTTCCCGCTCGCCAGCTCGAGCGGCGGCATCTCCAACGTCTCCTTCTCCTTCCGCGGCAACACCGTCGTGCGCGAGGCGATGCACGCCGCGTTTCTCTACCACGCCATCCGCGCCGGGCTGACCATGGGCATCGTCAACGCCGGCCAGCTCGGCATCTACCAGGAGATCCCGAAAGACCTGCTGGAGCTCGTCGAGGACGTGCTGCTCAACCGCCGTCCCGACGCCACCGAGCGCCTGGTCACCTTCGCCGACACGGTGAAGGGACAGTCCACCGCCACGCTCAAGGAAGCGGAAGCGTGGCGCAGCGGCACCGTCGAAGAGCGCCTCTCGCACGCGCTCGTGAAAGGGATCGTCGACCACATCGACGCCGACGTCGAGGAAGCGCGGCAGAAGTATCCGACCGGCCTCTCCATCATCGAAGGGCCACTCATGGACGGCATGAACATCGTCGGCAATCTCTTCGGCGCCGGGAAGATGTTTCTCCCGCAGGTCGTGAAGAGCGCGCGCGTGATGAAGAAGGCGGTCGCCTACCTCCTGCCGTTCATGGAGGCGGAGAAGCAGCAGTCCGGCGACACGCGCCCGCGCGGCAAGGTGTTGATGGCCACCGTGAAAGGCGACGTCCACGACATCGGCAAGAACATCGTCGGCGTGGTCCTCGGCTGCAACAACTACGAGGTCCTCGACCTCGGCGTGATGGTCTCGGCCGACAAGATCCTCGACACGGCGGAGAAGGAGAAAGTCGACATCGTCGGACTCTCCGGCCTGATCACGCCGTCGCTCGACGAGATGGTGCACGTCGCGCGCGAGATGGAGCGCCGCAACTTCCGGGTGCCGCTGCTCATCGGCGGTGCCACGACCTCGAAGCTGCACACCGCGGTGAAGATCGCGCCGCGCTATTCGAAGACGACCGTGCACGTGCTCGACGCCTCGCGCGCGGTCGGCGTCGTCAGCTCGCTCCTCTCCGACGACAACCACGACGCCTTCGAGGCG
>DASUSL010000049.1:0-9181 GCA_036375135.1 Thermoanaerobaculia bacterium
GCGCACCTCGTAGAAGAGCAGCGGCCGGCCGATGTGGAAGACCGTGCCCGGCAGGCCTTCGCCGGGGCGGTAGGGATTGCGCGAAAAGTAATCGCGGAACGGCTGCAGCTCCTGCTCCACCGTGCCGTAGCCGATCAGGTCCAGGGTGCCGGTGAGGGAGTGATAGAGGTAGATGCGCACCGTGCCGTCGACGGCCTGGGCGACGCGCATGGCCGGCTCGTCGAGGTTTTCGAAGCTCGGCGCCATGGCCACCATCTCGAGACCGAGGTTGGCCAGCGTCTCGGCGCGGCGGCGGCGCCACGACTCGCGCTCCGCGTTCTGGCGCTCGTCGGTGACGTCGCGCGAGAGGACGACGGAGCCGATGATGCGTCCCGCGTCGTCGCGGATCGGCGCAGCCTTGAGGTTGACCACGCGATCGTCGCCGCTGCGCGGGTCGTGCACGAGGTAGTCGGACTTCACGGCGTCGCCGCGCAGCGCGCGCATCGACGGAAGATCGTCGGGGCTGAGCGGGCTGCCGTCGATGTAGCGGTGGCGGTTCATGCGCACGCGCGCCTCGGCCTCGGGCGTGAAGAGCACGGTCGGCTCGCGATGCGCCGCGGCGTTCATCCGCTCCAGCCGTCCGTCGGCGTCGTAGATCGCCGCGGCCTCGGGAATCTGATCGAGGATCGCCTTGACCTTGGCCATCTCGCGCACCGCACTGTTGTGCAGCAGCGTGTTGTTCAGCGCGAGCGTGGCGTAGCGGCCGATCTCGCCGAAGAGCGTGATCTCTTCTTCCGTCCACTGCCGCTCGCTGCGCGAGTGCAGGCCGAACGCCCACGGCTCCCCTTCGCGCGGACGCAGGACCTGCACGATGGCGGTATGGATGTCGAAGCGCGCGGCGAGCTCTGGATCGAGATCGGCGTCGCCGATCGCGACGATCACCGGACGCGGCGACTCCATCGCGTTGCGGATCAGTCCCTGCGATTGGGTCAGCGAAACCGGTCCCTTGTCGACCATCTCGTGGCCCGGCGCGGCGGTGGCGAAGGCGACCTTCGCGAACTCCGCCGTCTCGTTGACGGGATGCAGCAGCCACGCGCGGTCGGCGGCCAGCTCCTCGCGCGTCACGGTGACGATGCGGCGCAGCACTTCGCGCAGCTCGAGCGTGCCGGTGAACGATTCCAGGATGCCGGACAGGAAGCGGTACCGCTCCTCGGACGTGAAGCGCGCGCGATCGGCGCCGTTCGGCTCGAGGTAGCGCACCATCAGATTGCGGATCGCCGCGTCGTCATGGGTGAGGTCCGGCAGCTCGAGCACGCGCGCCATCGGCTGCTTGCTCTCCGCCGCGTCGCGCAGACGCCGCCAGGCCGAGGCGCCGCTCACCGCGATGAGGCGGAAACGATGGCGGTCGAGCAGCTCCACCGCCTCCTGCTCGGAGCCCGTGACGACCGGAGTGAATTGCAGGGATCGGGCTACCTCCGCGGGCGTGCGCGCAGCATGCTCCGCGGCGACGATGAGGACCTGATTGACCATGAACGTCAGGACGCATGCTACACAATGAGCGCATGAAACGCTCGTTCGACGATCTCGTGAAACTGATGACGCGTCTGCGCGGCCCGGATGGCTGCCCGTGGGACCGCAAGCAGACCCTTTCCGACCTCAAGCCGTACGTGATCGAGGAGGCGTACGAGGTCGTGGACGCCATCGATCAGGACGACCGCGCGGCGCTCCTGGAAGAGGTCGGCGACATGCTGCTGGAGGCGGTCTTCATCACCGAGATCACGCGCGCGGAAGGGACGTTCGACGTCTACGACTCCATCACCGCGATCCACGACAAGCTCGTGCGCCGCCACCCGCACGTCTTCGCCGACGTCGAGGCGAAAGACGCCGAGCAGGTGCTGACGAACTGGGAGAAACTCAAACAGGCGGAGCGGAAGGCGGAGAACAAATCGTTGCTCGCCGGCGTGCCGCAGTCGTTGCCCGCTCTGCTCAAGGCCTCACGCCTGACCGAGAAGGCCGCACGCGTCGGCTTCGACTGGCGCCGCACGGAAGACGTCTTCGACAAGCTCGACGAGGAGATCGCCGAACTGCGCGAGGCCGTGGCCTCGGGCGACAACGCGCACGTGCACGAGGAGATCGGCGACCTCCTCTTCACGATCGCCAACATCGCGCGCAAAGTGAACGTGAGCCCGGAGGAGGCGCTGCAGTCGACGAACCGCAAGTTCATGGAGCGGTTTCAGTGGATGGAAACGCACGCGGAGAACTTCGAGTCGCTGACGCTGGAGGAGATGGACAAGCTGTGGGACGCGGCAAAACAGGCGTAGCGAAGCGGACCGCCGGCGTCCTCACCGCCTGTCTTCGCAGGCGTCTCGCCTGCGGCCGCGATGGTGGCGGCGGGACGCCGCCACAGACAGCCGGCGCGACGCCGGCGGTCCACTGGAGGTCGCGATGAGAGCGCGCGCCCGCAAGTTCACCACGCTGCTCGTGTTGGCGGTCCTGGTCATCGCCGTCCATGACTTCGCCGTCCCTCACGGACGCGGCTACGCCGCGCGCGGCGCGCTCTTCCTCATCGACGAATACCGCGCCCACATCTCTCCGCGCATCCGCGGCAGCGTGGTCTGCCGCTTCGAGCCTACGTGCTCGGCTTACGGCCGCGAGGCGATTGCAAAGTACGGCTTCGGGAAGGGGTCGGCGAAGACGCTTTGGCGGATCGCGCGGTGCGGCCCCTGGACTTCGCCGGGGACTGTGGATCGACCATAGCCGAAGGACAGATGTCGTTCACCACGCAGTTCGGGCAGTCCGGCTTGCGGGCGATGCAGACGCGCCGGCCGTGAAGAATCAGGCGGTTCGCGAACGCCGTCCATTCCGGGCGCGGCACGATCCTGATCATGTCCTGCTCGATGTCGACCGGGTCCGCGTGCTTCGTGAAGCCGAGGCGGCCGGAGAGGCGCGTCACGTGCGTGTCGACGATGAAGCCTGCCTCGATCTTGTGCGCGTTGCCGAGGATCACGTTCGCGGTCTTGCGTCCCACGCCGGGGAGCTCGACCAGCTCCTCCATCGTCTTCGGCACCTCGCCGCCGTGCCGCTCCATGAGCGCCTTCGAGCAGTTGATGACCGCCTTCGCCTTGTTGCGGAAGAAGCCTGTCTGCTTGACCGCCACCTCCATCTCCACCTGGTCCGCGTTGGCGAACGCACGCGCGTCCGGATACTTGCGGAAAAGCGATTTCGTGACGATGTTCACTCGCGCGTCGGTCGACTGCGCGGCGAGGATCGTGGCGATGAGCAGCTCGAAGGCGTTGTTGAAGTCGAGCTCGATCTTCGCGTCGGGGTAGGCGTTCTTCAGGCGCTGGTTCACTTCGGCGGCGCGCGCTTTGAGATCGGGACGAGGCATCGGCATAGAATCCTCTCATGACCACCGCCATCCACGAGCCCCGAGTCATCCGCGCATCGCGCGGCACCGAGCTGCAATGCCAGTCGTGGCAGACCGAAGCCGCGCTGCGCATGCTCATGAACAACCTCGACCCCGAGGTCGCGGAGCGGCCGGAGCAGCTCATCGTGTATGGCGGCATCGGCAAGGCGGCGCGCAACTGGGCGTGCTACGACGCCATCGTGGCCACGCTCAAGCGGCTGAAGAACGACGAGACGCTGCTCGTGCAGTCGGGCAAGCCCGTGGGCGTCTTCCGCACGCACGAGAACGCGCCGCGCGTGCTCATCGCCAACTCCAACCTCGTCCCGCACTGGGCCACCTGGGACGAGTTCCGCCGCCTCGACGCCCTCGGCCTGACGATGTACGGCCAGATGACCGCCGGCTCCTGGATCTACATCGGCACGCAGGGCATCCTCCAGGGAACCTACGAATGCTTCGCCGCCGTGGCGAAGAAGCACTTCGACGACTCCCTCCGCGGGAAGCTCGTCGTCACCGCCGGCCTCGGCGGGATGGGCGGCGCGCAGCCTCTCGCCGCGACGATGAACGAGGCCACGGCGCTGGTCGCGGAAGTGGACCGCACGCGCATCCAGCGCCGCATCGAGAAGCGCTACCTCGACGAAGAGGCGCTGTCGCTCGACGCCGCCATCGCCCGCGCCCTCGAGGCGCGCGACGCCGGCGAGGCGGTCTCCATCGGCGTCGTGGCGAACGCGGTGGAGCTGCTGGAAGCGCTCATCGCACGCGGCATCGTGCCCGACGTCCTCACCGACCAGACCTCCGCGCACGACGAGCTGACCGGCTACGTGCCCGCCGGGATGAGTTTTGATGAGGCATTATCGTTACGCGAAAGCGATCCACAAAAATACATCGCTTTATCGTTCGAGACAATGGCCCGCCACATGCGCGCCATGATCGAGCTGCAGAACCGCGGCGCCGTCACCTTCGACTACGGCAACAACCTCCGCGGCCAGACCGTCGACCGCGGCGTGCCGAACGCGTTCGACGTCGGCGGCTTCGTTCCTCTCTTCATCCGTCCTCTCTTCTGCGAGGGACGCGGGCCGTTCCGCTGGGCCGCGCTCTCCGGCGATCCGAACGACCTCTTCGTCACCGACGAAGCCATCCTCGAGCTCTTCCCGCATGACGCCGCCCTGCACCGCTGGGTGCGCATGGCGCAGAAGCGGGTCGAGTTCCAGGGACTGCCGGCGCGCATCTGCTGGCTCGGCTACGGCGAGCGCGACAAGGCCGGGCTGCTCTTCAACCGCCTCGTGGCGGAGAAGAAAGTGAGTGCGCCGATCGTCATCGGACGCGACCATCTCGACGCCGGCAGCGTGGCCTCGCCGAATCGCGAGACCGAGGCGATGAAGGACGGCTCGGACGCCATCGCCGACTGGCCGATCCTCAACGCGCTGCTCAACACCGCGTCGGGCGCCACGTGGGTCTCGGTGCATCACGGCGGGGGCGTCGGCATCGGCTATTCGCTGCATGCTGGTATGGTGGTCGTGGCGGACGGAACCGAGGCCGCGGCAGAGCGGCTGCGCCGCGTGCTGACGACCGATCCGGGCACCGGCGTCATGCGTCATGCCGACGCGGGATACGAGGAAGCGATCGACGTGGCCCGCGAGCGGGGCGTCGATATTCCAATGTTGTGACAGGGTCAGCGGCGCGAATAGTGCAACCATCGCCGCCGTTCTCTAAGCGTCAAGATCACTTGGAGGTGCATCATCGAAGCTCAGCAGTTGAAAAAAGACTGGGTGAACATCGCGTTTCTCACCCTCACCCCCGTCATCGGTATCGCCGGCACGGCCGCGTACACGTACTACCGCGGTTTCAGCCTGTGGATGCCGCTGCTCCTCGTCGGGATGTATCTCGCCGTGGGCATGTCCATCTGCGCGGGATACCACCGTTTCTTCTCGCACAAGAGCTACGAGGCGCACCCGATCGTGCAGTCGTTCTTCGCGTTTTTCGGCGCGATGGCGGCTGAGAACTCGATCCTCGAGTGGTCGTCCCAGCACCGCGTGCACCACAAGCACGCGGACAAGGACTGGGATCCGTACAACATTCAGCGCGGCTTCTGGTGGGCGCACATCTTCTGGATCTTCTACAGGAACGAGCAGATGGATCGGACGTACGCCAACTCGCCGGACCTGAAGGCGAATCCGATCGTGATGTGGCAGCACCGCTGGAACAAGGTCATCCTGATCGTCGGCGGCTTCGGCATCCCGACGCTCATCGGCGCGGCCTTCGGCGACCCGATCGGCGGACTGCTGTGGGGCGGCTTCACGCGCCTGGTGGTCATCCACCACACGACGTTCTTCGTGAACTCGCTCGCTCACTACTTCGGCAAGCCGGAGTTCAACTCCGAGGCCTCGGCCCGCGACAACTGGGCGGTGGCGCTGGTCACCCTCGGCGAGGGCTATCACTCGTTCCATCACCGCTTCCCCGCCGACTACCGCAACGGCATCCGCTGGTACCAGTGGGATCCGGCCAAGTGGTTCATCGCCGGCGCGAAGCGCGTCGGCCTCGCCTCGAACCTGCTGACCACGCCGGAGCCGCAGATCGAGCAGGCGCGCATGCGCGCCGCGCTGCACGTCGTCGAGGCGAAAGTGCACACCGCGCAGGGGACGCTGGCCGATGAGGCCCGCCGCCGCCTGCGCGTGGCCACCGATCACCTCGAGCGCGCCATCGCTCTCTGGCGCAAAGCCATCGAAGAGCGCGCACAGGGCTCGGCGTGGCGCAAGACGCAGAAGATGTCGACCAAACACGTGCGCCGCTCGCGGCGCCACTGGAAGCGCGCCGTGCGCATCCTCCAGGCTGCCTAGGAGTGCGGCAGCGGCGAGCTGCCGCTTTGGTAAGCGTGGCTTACCAAAGCGGCGGCTCCAACCCGGCCCCCGCCCCGCCGCCGCATTCCTAGATCATTTTTTCGCGAGGCGGCGCAGCGCCTTCTGCGCCACTTTTCCCTGCCGCGGACAGAGGCAGCGCGCGTCCCACACCTCGCGATACAGCTCCTCGGCCGCCGCGACGTCGCGATCGCGCACCCGCCTCCGCGCCTCGTCGAGCAGCATCTCCGCGCTGGCCATGCGCGTCTCCAGTTCCTCGCGCACGAGCTCTTCCACTTCGGTCACGGACAACGTCCCTCGCTCCCCTTCCACCGTGGCGATGACGCGTCCGGTGCCGTCCACGAGCAGCGCCAGCGGCAGCTCGCCTTCGACCCGCAACGCCTGTAGCCGCTCGGCGTCGTCGAGACGCACCACGCGCATGGCCACGCAGCGCGACGAGTAGCGCGTCAGCTCATCCGAAGTCAGGAGCGGCGAGCGCCGCATCGCATCCGGCGAGGCCGGCACCCAGTACAGCACCAGCGGCGCGTCGACGTTCTCTCCCGGCTCGATCACCTTCCACGGAACCAGCGAGGCCGGACGTTCGTCAGCGGAGAGCGCGAAGCCTCCGGCGGCCATCACGGCCATGACTGCGATGCAGCGGACCCAGCGCATCGAAGAAACTCTCGGGGGAAGCGCGGCGATTATACCGGTAGAATCCGACCCACTCCGGTTCAATGGGAAGCATTCGCGAGACTCTGGGGCATTACGAGGTCCTCCGACCAATCGGCGCGGGCGGGATGGGCGAGGTCTTCGTCGCCCGCGATCCGAAGCTGGGACGCAAGGTGGCGATCAAGCTGTTGCCGTCGCGCCTCGCCTCCGAAGTCGACACGCTGAACCGCTTCACGCAGGAGGCGCGCTCCGCCTCGGCGCTCAACCATCCGAACATCGTCACCATCCACGAAGTCGGCGCCGACGAGGGGGCGCCCTTCATCGTGATGGAGTACATCGACGGCCGCGACCTGCGCACGCTGATCGCCGAGGGACCGCTGTCGGTGCGGCAGGTGCTCGACATCGGGGTGCAGATCGCGGACGGCCTCGCCGCCGCGCACGAGCGCGGGATCGTGCACCGCGATCTCAAGCCCGAGAACATCATGATCACGCGCGACGGCTACGTGAAGATCCTCGACTTCGGCCTCGCCAAAGTGGTGGGGCCGACTCCCGAGGGAGAGCACACGCTGCAGCTCGACATGCCGGGCACCACGCCGGGGACGATCCTCGGCACGGTCGGCTACATGTCGCCCGAGCAGGCCACGGGCAAGCGTATCGACTTCCGCTCCGACCTCTTCGCCTTCGGCGCGATCCTCCACGAGCTGGTGACGGCACGTCCGGCGTTCGACGGCGAGAACGCCATCGACACACTCTCGGCCATCCTGCATCACGATCCGGAGCCGGTGACGCGCTCGAACATCCGCGCGCCGGTGCAGCTCGCCGACATCATTTCGCGCCTCCTGGCGAAATCCCCCGACGACCGCTACTCCTCGACGCGCGACCTCGCCCGCGAGCTGCGCCTGCTGCGCGACCGCGTGGCCGCGGAAGAGAGCGGCTTCCACAAACCGATCCCCGAGCCGCGCAAACCGACCGGCATCATCATCACGGCCATCGCGCTGGCCGTGTTCCTGGCCGGCGCCTTCGTCCTGACGCGCGAGAGGAACCGCACGCAGAGCGCCGCCGCCACCACGACGGCCGTCGCGCCCGCGCCCGCGGCGAAAAAGTATCTGGCCGTGCTGCAGTTCAAGGATCTCACCGGCGATCCGAACGGACAGCTCGTCGTGGACGGTTTCGCCGAGACGCTGATCGCGCGCCTGGCGCACTTTCCCACCGTACAGGTAATGCGTCCCCCCGCCTCCGACGCCGGTCCGTCCGACCCGCGCAAGGCGGCGAGCGACCTCGGCGCGAACCTCGTCCTGACCGGCTCGATGATGCGCGACGGCGACCGCATCCGCGTGACGTACTCAGTGCTCGACTCGAAGTCGGGACGCGAGTGGCGCGACCTCGTGGAAGGAAGCGCGACGAACCTCTTCGGCGTGCAGGACGAAGTCGCCGCCAGCGTGGCCCGCAACCTCGAGCTGGGCACGACCAGGGTGCGTCCGACCCTCGACCCGGCCGTGTCGCAGCGCCGCTACCTCGAGGCGGTCGGACACCTGCGGCGGTACGACGATAGCGGCTCGGTCGACAACGCGATCGCAATCCTCGAGTCGTTGGGCGACTCGCCGTCGGTGCAGGCCGCACTGGCCCGCGCATACCTTTACAAGTACCAGGACACCCGCGCACCTCAATACGCGGCGTCCGCCGGCCGCGCCGCCGAAAGCGCGCTCGCCGCCGATCCGCAGAGCCTCGACGTGAACGTGACCCTCGGCGAGCTGCGGCGCGCGACCGGCCGCCACAAAGAATCGGTGGAGGCGTTCCTGCGCGTGCTGTCGCAGCAGCCGAACAATGCCGATGCGGTGCTGGGGCTGGCGGAGACGTATAAAGACTCGCGTGATTTCAAGAACGCCGAGGTGCAGTACAAGCGAGCCATCGCCCTGCAGCCGAATTACTGGGGTTCGTACAACAAGCTCGGAGCGTTCTATTTCTCGCGGTCGCGTTATCAGGAGGCAGTGCCGCAATTCCAGAAGGTCGTCGCTCTCGTTCCTGACAGTGAGCGCGGATACAACAACCTCGGCGCGATGTATCAGCTCCTCGGCCACTACGATGAAGCGGCGGACGTCTACAAGCGCTCGATCCAGCGCTCGCCCACGAGTCAGGGATATTCGAATCTCGGCACCTGTCTGTACTTCACCGGCCATTATGCCGAGGCCGCTGCCGCATTCGACCGGGCAGTGAAGCTCACGCCTACGAGCTTCCTCTACTGGCGCAACCTCGGTGATGCACTGCGCTGGGTGCCGGGCCGCGAAGCCGATGCGCG
>DASUSL010000050.1:0-19812 GCA_036375135.1 Thermoanaerobaculia bacterium
CTTCAGCCCGCCCCCCCCGTTCGCGGGCTGAAGCCCGCGCCACATGATGAAATCGCGCATCCTCATCGCCGACGACCAGCCCGATGTGATCGAAGCCCTCCGGCTCCTCCTGAAACCGGAGGGCTTCGAGATCGAGACGGCCACCTCGCCCGGCGCCGTGATCCGCGCCGTCGGCGCGCGCCAGTTCGACCTCGTCCTCATCGACCTCAACTACACGCGCGACACCACCTCCGGCTCCGAGGGGCTCGAGCTGCTCGAGCACCTGCACGCCTTCGACCGCACGCTGCCCATCGTGGTCATGACCGCCTGGGCGTCCATCGCGCTGGTGGTGGAGGCGATGCAGAAAGGCGCGCGCGACTTCATCGAGAAGCCGTGGGACAACGCGCGCGTGCTGGCCGTGGTGCGCAATCAGATCGAGCTCGGACGCGCGCTGCGCAAGTCGGAGCGCCTCGAGAGCGCGATGACGCCGCGCACGTCGGACTTCATCGCCTCCTCGCCGGCGATGCGCCCGATCCTCGAGATCATCGAGCGCGTCGGCCCCTCGGACGCGCACGTGCTGATCCGCGGCGAGAACGGCACCGGCAAAGGCGTCGTCGCCCGCGCGCTGCACGCCGCGTCGAGGCGCGCCGCCAAGCCGCTGGTCACGGTGAACGCGGGCGGCCTCTCCGAGACGATCTTCGAGGCCGAGCTGTTCGGACACGTGAAGGGGGCGTTCACGGACGCACGCACGGACCGCGTCGGCCGCTTCGAGCTCGCCGACGGCGGCACGCTCTTCCTCGACGAGATCGCCAACGTGCCGCCGGCGCAGCAAGCCAAGCTGCTCCGCGTCGTCGAGACGGGTGAGTTCGAGCGCGTCGGCTCGTCGCAGACGCGCCGCGTGGACGTGCGGCTTTTGTCTGCCACCAACGCCTCGCTCGAGGACGAGGTGAGCGCGGGCCGCTTCCGCCAGGATCTCCTCTTCCGATTGAACACGGTCGAGATCCGCCTCCCGCCGCTCCGCGACCGGCGCGAGGACATCCCACTCCTCGCCGCCCACTTCCTCACCAATCACGCGCAGCGCTACCGCAAGCAGGTCACGTCGTTCGACCCCGCGGCCATCAAGGCGCTGCTCGATCATGGCTGGCCGGGCAACGTGCGCGAGCTCGATCACGTCGTCGAGCGCGCCGTCCTGATGACCACCGGAACGACGATCGGCCGCAGCCACCTCGGCCTCGTCGCCCCGACCGAGGGACGCATCGACGACATGAGCATCGAGGACGTCGAGGCGCTGCTGATCCGCAAGGCGCTGGTGCGCTATGACGGCAACGTGAGCAAGGCGGCGGAGGCGCTGGGGTTGTCGCGCGGGGCGCTGTATCGGCGGATGCAGAGGTATGGCTTGTGACGAGTCGCAAAGTCGCAAAGGCTCAAAGTCGCAAAGATCGTGATTGCAACCGCTTTGAGACTTTGAGACTTTGAGACTTTGAGACTCGACGCTTGCGGCTTGTGACGAGTCGCAAAGTCGCAAAGGCTCGAAGTCGCAAAGATCGTGATTGCAACCGCTTTGAGACTTTGAGACTTTGAGCCTTTGAGACTCGACGCTTGCACTACGAAAAACGCATCGTCCTGACCGCGCTCCTCGCCGTGGCGCTGGTCGCGCTCACCGCGCTCCTCCTCGTGTTCGCGGGCGGCTTCTCCGCGAAGGTGCGGTGGACGGTCGCGTTCGTGATCGTCATCGCGAGCGTCGTGGCCGGCTACACGCTCTACGAGCAGCTCGTCTTTCCGCTGCGCACGCTGTCGAACATCATCACCGCGCTGCGCGAGGAGGACTACTCGCTGCGCGCGCGCTACGCCTCGCGCGAAGGGGCGTTCGGCGAGGTGATGCTGGAGGTGAACTCGCTGGCCGACCTCATGGAGTCGCGCAAGCTGGAGGCGGTCGAAGCGGCGGCATTGCTGCGCTCCGTGCTCGCGCGCATCGACGCCGCGATCTTCGCCTTCGACGCCGAGGAGCGGCTGCAGCTCGTCAACCCGGCGGGCGAGCGCATGCTCGGCATCCCGCGCGAGCGCCTCCTCGGCGAGACCGCCTCGAAGCTCGGCCTGCACGACCTGCTCGACGACGACGCGCCGACGACCATCGACCGCGGCGGCGGACGCTGGGACGTGCGCCGCACGTCGTTCCGCGAGCGCGGCGTCCCGCATCGCCTGCTCGTCTTCGCCGACATCACGCGCGCGCTGCGCGAAGAGGAGACCGAGGCCTGGCGCCGCATCGTGCGCGTCCTCGGCCACGAGCTGAACAACTCCCTCGCCCCGATCAAGTCGATCGCCACGAGCCTCGAACAGCTCGTGCAGCGCGAGGAGCTGCCCGAGGACTGGCGCGCGGACCTCGCGTCGGGCATGCGCGTCATCGGCAGCCGGACCGAGGCGCTGACGCGCTTCACCCGCGCCTACGCGCAACTCGCGCGACTGCCCGAGCCGCGCAGGCGCGACCTGCGCGTCGACCAGCTCGTACGGCGCGTGACGGCGCTCGAGCGCCGCGTGCCGATCGCGCTCGATGGTGCCGAGGCCCACGTGCACGCCGATGAAGACCAGCTCGAGCAACTGCTGATCAACCTCGTGAAGAACGCCGCCGAGGCGGCGCGCGAGCGCGTGAGCGTGCGCTGGAGCGTGAACGGCGACGGACTGACACTCACCGTCGAAGACGACGGCCCGGGCGTCAGCGGCACGGCCAATCTCTTCGTGCCGTTCTTCACCACGAAGCCGACGGGGACGGGCGTGGGGTTGTTCCTGTCGAGGCAGATCGCGGAGGCGCACGGCGGGACGCTGACGCTGGCCAACCGCACCGACGCTGCCGGGGCGGTGGCTACGTTGCGGTTGCCTGGAGTCTCATAGTCTCAAAGTCTCACAAGTCTCAAAGTCTCAGAGTCTCAAAGTCTCAGAGTCTCAAAGTCTCATAGCGCGAATTACTCTGAGACTCTGAGACTCTGCGACTCTGCGACTCTGCGACTCTGCGACTCTGAGACTCTGCGACTCTGAGACTCTGAGACTTCACCTCACGGTCCGCAGCACGTTGAACTTCATCAGCTCCTGGAACGTGATGGTCGAATCGAGATCCTCGCGCGACAGCCGCAGCGACTGGTGCAAGCCTTCCAGCACCATCTCCATCCAGAACGCCAGTTCCTCGTCGCGCGACGTGCCCGCGTGCTTGCGCGCCACGTCGGCCAGTCCCTGCACGCGATTCAGCTCGCGGAAGAACTCCGCGAACGGCTGCTCGTCGGAGACCGTGATCTTGTTCCCCGCGGCGAACCACGACACGATCGTCTCGTAGGCCGGCTCCGACTCGACGGCGGGCTTCGTTTCCTCGCGGCGCTCCTTTTTCTTCATGCGCCGGCCGGTGAAGGCGTCGTCGAGGTCGTCGACGTCGATCTCGCCGTAGCCGCGGCCGCGTTCGCGCTCGGCGCGCTGCGCCACGCCGGCGCGCTCGATCGGCGGGAACTTCGACTCGAACAGCTTCCCCACCGCCTGCCCGATCAGCTTCCGCGCCACCACTTCGGCCCCCTGCTGTTCGCCCTCGTACACCATCTCCACCTTGCCGGTGATGGCGGGAAGGATCATCGAGAGATCGGAGAGGCGCGGGAAGACGACGCGGTCGCGCGTCAGCGCCGCGCGGCGCTCGAGGTTCGACTGCAGCAGCTCCATCGCGGCGATGGTCAGTCGCGCGGAGACGCCTGAAGACTGATCGACCAGCTCCGACTCGCGCGCCACGAATGCCACCGATTCCACGAGGTCGCGGATGTAGAGCGGCACGTCGATGTGTGCCTCTCCGCCGCGGTCGAGCCACGCCTCCTGCTCGGTGATGCGGCGCGCCGTCTCCACCTTCTGCGGGTAGTGCGTGAGGATCTGCGAGTCGATGCGGTCCTTGAGCGGCGTGATGATGTTGCCGCGGCTGGTGTAGTCCTCGGGGTTGGCGCTGAAGACCAGCACCACGTCCAGCGGGATGCGGATCGGAAAGCCGCGGATCTGCAGGTCGCGCTCCTCGAGGATGTTCAGCAGCGCCACCTGGATGCGCGGCGCGAGGTCGGGCAGCTCGTTGATGGCGAAGATGCCGCGGTTCGTGCGCGGGATGATGCCGTAGTGGATCACTTCCTCGTCCGCGTACGTGAGGCGCTGGTTCGCGGCCTTGATCGGGTCGATGTCGCCGATGAGGTCCGCCACCGTGACGTCGGGCGTGGCCAGCTTCTCGCGGTAACGCTCGTCGCGCGAGATCCAGCCGACGTGCAGCTCGTCGCCCTGCTCGGCCGCGAGGCGGCGGCAGCGCTTGCAGGTCGGCTCGAACGGCGAGTCGTTGATCTCGCAGCCTTCGATGACCGGCACCCGCTCGTCGAGCAGCGCCGTGAGCGAGCGGAGGATGCGCGTCTTGGCCTGGCCGCGCAGGCCGAGGAGGATGATGTCGTGCTTCGAGAGGACGGCGTTGTGGATGGCCGGGATGACCGTGCGCTCGTAGCCGTGAATGCCGGGGAAGGTCGTCTCGCCGCGCGCGATCTTGTCGAGGAGATTGCCGCGCATTTCGTCCTTGACGGAGCGCACGCGGTAACCCGAGGCGCGCAGCTCGCCGAGGGTGTGGATCGAGGTCATGCGGCGGAGGTTAGCACGGCGGTTCGAGGTCTTTATTGAACTCGTTCATGGCCCGCTTCAGATCGCCGCGCGCGAACAGGACCAGCGCGTCGACGGAGCGCTCGATGGCCCGGTCGATGGTGGCCTGCTCGTCCGCCGCGAACTCGTCCAGCACGTAGTCGCGCAGCCGCCCGCCGTCCGCCGCCCCGATGCCGACGCGCAATCGCGGGAAGCGCTCGGTGCCGAGCACCTGCACGATCGAGCGCATCCCGTTGTGCGTCCCCGACGAGCCGCTGGGCCGGATGCGCAGCTTCCCCAGCGGCAGGTCGATGTCGTCGTAAACGACGATCAGATCGTCGGTCGACTCGAGATAGGCGTTCACCAGCAGCCGTACCGCGTCGCCGGAGAGGTTCATGTACGTGAGCGGCTTGGCGACCATGACCGCGCCCCCCGCCACCCGCCCGGTCCCGGTGTGCGCGCTCTTCTCGTGACGGGTCACGTCGATGCGGAACTTCTTCGCAAAGGCGTCGACCACCATCCACCCGACGTTGTGCCGCGTCCGCTCGTAATCCGCCCCCGGATTCCCCAGTCCCACGATCAGCTTCATAGCGCGCGCGAAGGGTACAATCCCGACGATGAACGCGCTACCTCCACTCGTGGTCGAGAAGCTCGACGAGGTGCGCGCGCTGTGCGAAAAGTACCGGGTCAAGCGGCTCACGCTGTTCGGCTCGGCCGTGAAGGGAACGTTCGATCCGGAGACGAGCGATCTCGATTTCGTGGTGGAGTTCGAGTGGGATCCGGATCCGTTGGAGCGCGGGCGGCGTTACAACGAGCTCTGGGAAGAGCTCAAAGATGTGTTCGATCGGCCGATCGATCTGATCGTGGCGTCCACGATCAGGAATGAGTATCTCGCCCAATCGATCGAGACCGCACGCGTCGAGTTGTATGCGGCCTGATCTTCAGGAGCGGCTGCGTCACGTTCTCGAAGCCGGCGAGACGATTCTGAAGATGACCCGCCGGTAAGACGTTCGCCGATTACGAGAACGACCTCGTCCTCCGCCTCGCCGTGGAACGCCTTTTCGAGATCGTCGGGGAGGCACTGCGCGAGGCCGGACGACTCGATGCGACCGTCGGGGAACGCGTCACGGCGTTCCGCACGAAGTCCGCACCCTGCTCTCGGGAGCTTGATTGAGTCCGCGTACGATCGAGACCATGAACGCGCTCCCTCCTCTCGTTGCCGAGCGGCTCCCGCAGGTTCACGCGTTGTGTGAAAAGCACGGCGTGAAGAGCCTCTCGATCTTCGGCTCCGCCGTAAAAGGGACGTTCGACCCCGAGAAAAGCGATCTCGATTTCGTGGTGGAGTTTCTGCCGGAGGACGACCCGATCCGACGCGGCGAGTACTACCTCGACCTGCTCGTCGACCTGCAGCGGCTGTTCGACCGGAACGTCGACCTCGTGGTCGGCACGTCGATCGAGAACCCCTATTTCAAACAGGTCCTCGAACTGACCGCACGCGAGTTGTATGACGCAGCTTGAGGTGCGGGCGCGGCTTGCGCACATCTGCTCGAACGCGTCCGAGCCCTGCTCGCTTCGCCATGATCAGCCGTGCGGCGGGTACAATCACGAGCATGGACGCGCTGCCACCTCTTGTCGCGGAGCGGCTCGATGAGCTTCGGGCGCTCTGCGAACAGTACCGGGTGAAGCGGCTCACGCTGTTCGGGTCGGCCGTGAAGGGGACATTCGATCCGGAGACGAGCGATCTCGATTTCGTGGTGGAGTTCGAATGGGATCCCGATCCGCTGGAGCGGGGGCGTCTCTGGCTCGAACTGTGGGATGAGCTGAAGGATCTCTTCGGCCGCAACATCGACCTGCTCGTGGCCTCGACGATCAAGAACCCGTACATCGCCGAGTCGATTCACCGCGACCATCTCGATCTCTATGCAGCCTGAGGTCCGCACGCGCCTGCACCACGTCATCGAAGCGGGCGAGAAGATTCTAAGGATCACGGTCGGCAAGACGTTTCTCGATTACACGACGACCGAAGCGCTTCCGCCCGCGGTGGAACGCTTGTTCACGATCATCGGCGAAGCTTTGCGCGAAGCGAACAGACTCGACCCCACCATCGGCACGCGCATCACGGAGTTTCGGCGGATCATCGACTTTCGCAACATCCTCGTCCACGACTACGCGATCGTGTACGACGAGGGAGTGTGGCGCATCATCCAGGGCGATCTCCCCCGCCTCCTCACCGAAGTCCGCACCCTTCTGTCTGGGGCTGACTGAGTCCGCGTACAATCCTGAGCATGAACGCGCTGCTACCCCTCGTTGCCGAGCGGCTCCCGGAGGTTCACGCATTGTGTGAGAAGTACGGAGTAAAGAGCCTCTCGATCTTCGGCTCTGCCGCAAAGGGGTCGTTCAACGCCGAGAAGAGCGATCTCGATTTCGTGGTGGAGTTTCTGCCGGACACGCCCGCGGGTGGTTTGCACGGGCCCTACTTCAGTCTTCTTTGCGAGCTTCAGGAACTGTTCGGAAGGAATGTCGATCTCGTGGACCGCAACCACATCGAGAATCCCTACTTTGTCGAAGTCCTGAAGCTGACGCAGCGACCGGTCTATGAATCACCTGCAGCAGCTTGAGCGGCAGCCGTGATCCCCATCACTCCCTCCCCCGCCCGCGGCAATCTTCCTGCATAATCCCCCGCGAAATTCGGCCATGGAGAAGCGGCAGCGCATCGTCATCATCGACGACAACGCGAATGACCTGCAGGTCACGCGACGATTCCTGGAGCGCAGGGGCTACGACGCCATTCCTGCCTCCTCGGGCGAAGAGGGACTGCGCCTCGCCGAACAGCTCCTTCCCGACGCGCTGATCGTCGACTACCGCATGCCCGGCATGGACGGCTTCGAGGTCGCGCGGCGGATGAAGTCCGATCCGCAACTGCACACCATCCCCGTGCTCATGCTCACCGGGTCGGATTCTTCCGAGCACGTCGTGCAGGGACTCGGGGCCGGCGCGGACGACTTCGTCACCAAGGGCTCCGACATCGAGATCGTCGTGGCGCGGCTCGGCGCGCTGCTGCGCATGAAGGCCTATCAGGACCAGCTCCGGCGCATGAACCAGCAGATGACGCGCGACCTGCAGATCGCGCGGCGCGTGCAGGAGGCGCTCGTGCCGCCGAACGCGTTCGCGTCGAAAGGCATCGAGATCCGCTCCGCGTACATCCCCAGCGAAACGCTCTCGGGCGACTTCTACGACTACTTCGTCCAGGACGACTCCATGTACCTCTTCGTGGCCGACGTCTCCGGACACGGCCTCCCCGCGGCCATCCTCGTGTCGCTGCTGAAGAGCTACATCCACAGCGAGGCCGCCACCGAGCGCTCGCTGGCCGACTTCATGACCCGGCTGAACGACTTCCTCTTCGCGGTCAGCCTGCCGACGCAGTTCGCCACCGCGGCGCTCTTCCGCATGGAGGCCGGCCGCCAGCTCGTCTACGCCAACGCGGCGCATCCGCCGTTCCTGCTGCACAGCCGCGCCAGCGGCCGCACGCGGCTCCTCGAGCAGCCCAGCAACCTCCTCGGCGCGATGCCGAACATGGTCTTCGAGGAGCACTCCATCACCGTCGCGCCGGGCGACACGCTCTTCGTCTACACCGACGGCCTGACCGACCGCGTCAACGCCGCCGGCGACTTCTACTCGATCGACCGCGTGGCCGCCGTGCTCGAGCGATCGCACGATGCCGACCTCGGCACGGTCTACGACGCCATCTTCTCGGACGTGAAGGGTTTCCTGGCCACGGAAGAATTCAAGGACGACATTGCGTTCGTGGTGACGCGGTTCCATTGATCCGCTGTCGACCATGAAATCGCTCCTCGGTGCCCTTCTCCTGCTCGCCACGACCCGCGAGCCCTTCCCGGCCGGCTACACGCCGAGCCCGTGCGCCACGCCAGCGGCCATCGCGAAGGCGGGCAAGACCTTCCCGCAGTCGCAGATCGCGCAGATCGCGGCCTTGCGCGGCTACGACGTCGGGCAGGAGTGGGTGGACGCGCACTGGAAGGAGCTGAGCGAGGGCCTGCAGCCGATCTGGGCGAAGGCCGCCACCTGCTTCGTCACGGCCGCGAACGACAACCTCTTCTGCAGCGACATCGCCGCGGCGGAGGCGTTCACGCTGTGCGACCGCTATTCGGGAAGCGATCGCGAGAAGTGCATCTTCACGATGACCGCCATCACCGCGGGACAGGATCACAACAGCAAGGAAGCCTGGACGGCGATGCGCGACTGCGCGGCGCAGCATCATCAGCCGGCAACGGAGCGCACGCTCGACTGGTGGCTCGTGCCGGCCGCGTTCGGCCCCGACTACTCCGGAGTCTTCCACGTCTACGCGCTCGACAGCGAGACGCGCGTGCCGGTGCAGGCGCGCCTGCACATCCAGAGCGCGCAGTCGATCTACGCCGACGACGCGCCGAGCGGCCTGCCGACCACGTTCTACAAAGTGCCGTGGAAGGTGAAGCTCTTCCGCGTGCCGAACGCGCAGGGGCATCGCGACGTCGTCGCCCCCGAGGTGCGCATCGAGGCGCCGGGGTACCGCGCGGAGACGTTCCGGCTGCCCGTGCAGGTGCCGGTGATGAAGGCCGAGATGAAGCCGGCGAAACTGAAGCGCGGCAGGAACAAGGTCACCATCACCGCCGTCGACGCCGCCACCGGCAAGCCGGTGGAAGCGCGAGTGATGGGCGGCGAGCGCGTGCTCGGCAAGACCAACGAGCCGTTCGAGCTCGAGATCACCGGCAGGCAGCCGGAGATCTGGATCACGAACCTGTACGACCGCTACAGCGACGTGGTCGTGGCCCCCGCGAAGAAGTAACGTAGGTCAGGCTTCAGCCTGACCATGGACAGGCTGAAGCCTGTCCTACGTTAGTCATCCTCTTCGAGGAGCTCTTCCGTGTCGCGCTGGGCCATGAGCTCCGGCGTGATGCCCGGAAACTTCTGCGTCCCGTAATACCAGGCGGCCTGGATCTCCGGCTCGGCGGGAAACGCGCCGTCGTAGAGAAAGCACTCCAGCGATTTCAGGCGCCCGTTGAACACGTGCACCGAGGTGTCGGCGGGAGACTTCGCGCCCGCGAGCTCGACCTGCAGATCGTCGAGATGCAGCAGCTTCCGTTCGACCGCCGGCACGGAGTCGGGGACGTCGTAGCGGGTGATGAAGCCGGTCGCGGTCTGTTCGCGGGCGCGCACCGTCGCCGCGGCGTACTGCCTGCGCAGCGCGGCCAGCAGCGGATCGTCGCCCGCGAGCAGCCCGGCCATGACGTGCTTTTCGAAGTCGTCGATCGTCACGCGATTCTCTGCAGGAGCTCGACCGCCTGCGGCTTCTTCTCGTAGCGCACGTCGGTGGCGGCGATCTTCTCGAGGTACTTGCGCGCCTCGCCCGACTCGTTGCGGCGCAGGTGGCAGCGCGCGATCCAGAACCAGGTGTCGACCACGTACTCGTTCTCGCTGAAGCGGTGCGTCTGCACGGCGCGCTCGAACGAGGCCACGGCCTCCTCGTAGTTCCCCTGCGCGTACTCGATGCGGCCGATGTGCGACAGCGCGTCGAAGTAGTCGAAGGAGCTCTGGTCGACGGTGGCCGAGACGCGGCGGTAGAACGAGGCCGCGTCGTCGAGCTGCTTGCGGTCGAAGTAGATCGCGCCGCAGAAGAGCAGCGCGTTGCGGAAAAAGTAGGAGTTGAAGAACGGCTTGTTCTCGTCGAAGAGCTGCAGCGCTTCCTGGAAGAGATGCAGCGCGTCGTCGTGATCGCCGAGGGCGTACGAGTTCAGCGCCTTGAGCGCGAGCGCCTGCGCCGTCACGTTGTCGTTCGGCGAGTAGCGCATCGACTGCTCGTGCAGCTCCTTGGCCTTGGCGTAGTCCGCCTCCTCGTGCGAGAGGTGCCCGAGGATCACGTACGACTTGTACTTGATGTCGTTCGCCTCGTCCGACTCCTCGGAGGCGCACGCCGCGCTGAAGCCTTCGCGCGCCTTCCCGAGCTCGCCCGCGTACAGCGCGGCCACGGCGCGGTAGTACGTCGCCTCCAGCGTCGTGAGGATCGTCGAGCGGTCGCGGCTCACGTCGTCGATGAACTTCGTCACCAGCTGCGCGAGCACGCGGTTCTCCGCGGTCGGGTCGACGATGAAGTTCTGCAGATAGACCAGGCGGTTCTCGAGGATGCGCATCATTTCCAGCATCACGGTGATGCGCTGCTGGTCGGCGCTGGCCTCGCGGAAGAGGGATGCCAGCTGGCGTTGGAGCGATTGATAACGCCCGTCGTACTCACGCACGGCGGCGTCTGCGAGCTCGCCCGGCTCGTTCTGGAGTTTCGCTTCGAGGGCGACGCGCTCGTCCACCAGTTGCTTCAAGCGCGCCGAGAGGTCACGTTCGGCCATGGCTAAATCTTAGACTCGTAGCAACTAAAGGGCCAGCGAGGTGATCCGCATCACGACCGCTCCCTCTCGCGGATCGGCTGCCCCGAAACCTCCAGCAGCCGGAACTCGAGCTGATGCTTGTCCTCGTCGATGGACTCCACGCGCACCTTCACGTGGTCGCCGAGGCGCAGCTCGCGGCTGGTCGACTCCCCGCGCATGCGGTGCTCGCGATCGTGGTAGTGCCAGAAATCGCCGCCGATGGTGGCCACGGGGACGAGCCCCTGCACGAAGATCTCTTCCAGCTCGACGAAGAGGCCGAACGGCGCGACGCCGGTGACGATGCCGGTGTACTCGTTGCCGACCTTGTCGCGCATGAAGATGACTTTCTTCCACTCCAGCACCTCGCGCTCGGCGTCGTCGGCGCGGCGCTCCCGCTCGCTCGACTGCGTCGCATACATCGGATGCGCGCGCTCGATCTCGTCGCGGCGCTCGCCGTAGAGCGTGCCGTTGGCGATCAGCTCCGCCAGCCTGCGGTGCACGATCAGGTCGGGATAGCGGCGGATCGGCGAGGTGAAGTGGCAGTAATGCTCGAGCGCGAGCGCGAAGTGTCCGGTCGATTCCTGCGAGTAGAACGCGCGCCGCATCGAGCGGAGGATGATGTTCGTCAGGAAACGCTCCTGCGGCGTCCCCGCCACTTCCTTCAGCACGCGCTGCAGCTCGCCGGGACGGATCTCCTCGACGTTGCCGCGCAGCTTGACCTTGAACTCCTTGAGGATCTCGCGCAGGTCTTCGAGCTTCTGCGGGTCGGGCTGCTCGTGCACGCGGTAGAGGCCGGGCTGATTGGCGAAGACGAGCTCGCGCGCGACGGTTTCGTTCGCGGCCAGCATGAACTCCTCGATCAGGCGATGCGCGACGTTGCGCTCCGTCGGGCGGATGGCCTCGATGTCTCCCGTCTCTCCCAGCATGACCTCGGCCTCGGGGAGGTCGAAGTCGATCGAGCCGCGCTGCTCGCGGCGCATGCGCAGGATCTCGTAGAGCGCATGCATGCGCTTGAAGTCCTCGAGCAGGTACGCGTAGCGCTCGAGGAGCTCGGGACCTCGCTCCTCGGCCGCGCGATCGCGCTCCGCACCCGAGGCGTCGGCCGTGCCGCTGGCGACGAGGATGGCGTTCACGTTCGTGTACGTCATCCGCTCCTTGGTGCGGATCACCGACTTGTAGATCTTGTGCTTCACGAAGCGGCCGCGCTTGTCGATCTCCATCTCGCAGGAGAAGGTGAGCCGCTCGATCTTCGGGTTCAGCGAGCAGATGCCGTTCGACAGCCGCTCGGGCAGCATCGGAATGGCGCGTCCCGGAAAGTAGACCGACGTGCCGCGCTCGAAGGCCTCGCGATCGAGCGCGCTCCCCTCGGTCACGTAATGCGCGACGTCGGCGATGTGCACGCCGAGGAGATAGTTGCCGTTGGCGAGGAGCTGCACTTCGACCGCGTCGTCGAAGTCCTTGGCCGTCTCGCCGTCGATGGTGACGATGTTGCGGTCGCGCAGGTCGACGCGCCCGGCGATGACCTCCGCCGGCACTTCCTCCCCGATCGAGTCCGCCTGCTGCAGCACGTCCTCGGGGAAGTCGTGCGGCAGGTGATGCTTGCGGATGACCACTTCGATGTCCACGCCGGGATCGCCGATGAAGCCGAGCGTTTCCACGACGCGGCCGCGCGCGAAATGCGTGGTGCGGTCGGGGTAGCGGTCGATCTCGACGTTGACCATCTCCCCTTCGCGCGCGTCCATCGTCGCCTCCTCGTCGATGAGGATGTCGGTGTCGATGCGGATGTCGAACGGCACGACGTACGGCTCGGGCTCGAGATGGAAGCGCCCCACCACCGTGCGGTGCGCGCGGCGCAGCACCTGCGACACCTCGCCGACGATGTACTTGCGGTCGCGCACGCGGCGGAACTGCGGGCTGCGCTTGTCGACGCGCACGACCACGAGGTCGCCGTTCATGGCGCCCTTCACGGCCTTGCGGTCGATGTAGATGTCGTGCCCTTCGCCGTCGCTGCCGCGGGGGCCGAAGATCGTGCCGTGGCCGTCGGGATGAATCTTCACCCGGCCGGCGTGATAGGGCGTGAACTCGAGCAGCGAGTAGCGCCTGCCGCGCACGGCCAGGATCACGCCGTCGCGCTCGAGCTCCTCGACGGCGCGCTCGAGCTCCTCGGGCGTGACGTCGGGGTCGGCGAGCCGTTCGTGGATCTCGCTCACGCGCAGCAGGCGGTTGCCCCGCTGGCGGAGCAGGTCGATCAGTTCTTCATGGAGTGCGGGACGCTGCGGTACGGAAAGCTTGCTCATGTGGCGCGGACTTCAGTCCGCGCGCATGCTACCGCGAAGTGCGACGCGGAGTCGCAGGAAGGGAGGCGCGCTTGTGCGAGACCCGGCGGCGGACCGGACGCACGGACTCGGCGAAACCGTTGAGCATCGTCTGCGTGCGCAGCTTGTTGTGCAGCGTGTTGCGATGCACGCCCAGCTTGCGCGACGCCTGGGTGACGTTGCCCTTGCTGGCGGTCATGGCCGCCGCGATGTACTTGCCTTCGAACGCTTCGACCGCCTGTGCGAGAGTGATTCCGTTGCCGATCAATTCGCGAATGATGGCGTTCAAGCGATCGTCGATGCTTACCATGCTGTTGTTGACCTCAGTGGTGATCTTGGAAGAGTCGAGATTCTACTACTCAAGATTCGACGGACACGAAGAAAAATTTTTCCTCATCGCGCGCGCTTGACAAAACAAAAGAGAAGCGTGATCGCGGTCACGGCCGCACCGAAATAAAGCGACCGCGGACGGTATTTCCAGACGATTTCGTGGTACCCGCGCGTCACTTGCACGCCGCGAAAAAACGTGTCGATCGGGAACTCGCGCGCGGGCACGCCGTCGATGCTCACTTCCCATCCCGGCGCGCGCTGCTGCAGCACGGCGATGACTCCTTCGCGCGGCGCCTCGACGCTCACACGCACGTGTGACGTGTCGAACGCCGCGCGCACCGGACGCACGTCGAGGGGCGAGCGCGTGATCAGGAACGCGTGCGGCAGCGTGGTGTGGTTGCGATACACGCTCACGCCCTCGGCGGCCGTCACATGCATGAAGGCGGAGCGGAGATCGTGCGTGCTGACGACCCAGCCGATCCCTTTGCGCGCCAGCTCTTCGCGCGTCGGATTCTCGAGCAGCCCGCGATGCACGCGCAGCCAGGCGTCCGAGGCGACGGGGGCGGCGGTGGAGGCGTCGAAGCGGCGGTCGTAGAGATTGAGGTAGCCGGCGATCCAGGCTGTGCGGTGATGCGCGTCGACCGTGCCGGCGCGGAGGAACTTCGAGTCTTCGCCGACCACCGGGCCGTACGGGACGACGTCGCGGCGGAACGGCGCGGAGACGAGCAGCGGCCACGCGCGCGGCGCGAGGTCGACGACGACGAGCAGCACCAGGACGAGGTCCACCCAGCGCCGGTTGGGACGCACGCGCTCCCACCCGGCCACCGCCAGCGCCGCCACCGCGAACGCCGCCAGCGGCACGAGCCGCGCGGGGTAACGGAAAAGCGTCAGCGGCAGCCGCACCAGCCATTCCGGCCCGAACGAAATGACCGCGCTCACCACGAACAGCAGCAGCCACGGCCACGTGCGCCTGCGAATGCCGAGCAGCGCGAGCGCGCACACGACGACGCCGGTGTACACCGCGGGGATGAACTGCTGCGTCGCCCCGCGCTCGATCGGAATGACGAAGCGCAGCCAGTCACTCCACGACATCGAATGCATGAGGATCAGCCCACGATCGAGCCCCGCCGCCCGATCGCTGTTCCGCAGCATTTCCAGAAACGGAAAAAGCTGCACCGCGCTCAATCCAAACGCCACCAGCGCCGAACGCACGACAGGCTTCAACCTGTCCCCCAAACGTAGGACAGGCTTCAGCCTGTCCAGTCGGGCCGCAGCCCGACCCGCGTACAACAAAGCCCCAACCGCCGCAAAAAACGGCTCCCCCGCCAGAAACGCCAGCGCCAGCGCCGCCCCGCCCCGCCGCCACGCCCCTTCGGCGGCACACCACAGCGCCAGCGGAATCCACGCGAGCGTGGCCAGATTGTTCGACACGTCCAGCAGCGACAGCGCCGGCCCGCAGAACATCAGCGCCACCGCCCCCACGAGCGCCGCCCCCTGCGACGCGCCGCGCGCGAACAGCAGATACGCCCCCCACCCCAGCAGCACCACGTGCAGATACAGGAACAGCACGTACGCCGCCGCGAAGGGGAGCACCACGAACAGCCACGCCGGCGGATAGAACACGCCCGTCTGCGGATTCGCCAGCCACGGCTCGCCGCCGGCGTTGTACGGATTCCACAGCGGAATCCGCCCCTCCTGCAGCTCCACCGCCGTGAACCAGCGCAGCGGCTGGAAGTAGTCGAAGTGATCGCGCAGCGTGAACACTTCACCGCGCAGCAGCGGACCGAGGAAAAGCGGGAGAGCGATCACCGCGATCAGCGCGAACGGAAACAGATGCCGCTTCTGCTCATCGCTCATCACTCATCACTCATCGCTCGCTGCAGAAGTCTCGCACGATCGTCCGCATCAGCCGCACTCCCTCGGCGAAGAAGCGCGCGCGGATGCGCTCGTCGTTCCCGTGCACCCCTTCCGCGTCGTAGTAGTTCACCTTGAACGGCATCACGCCGTACGCGGTGATGCCGCGCGCGCGGAAGAAGCGGCTGTCGGTCGTCCCGCCCGAGACCATCGGCCCCACCGTCGATCCCGGCGCCGACGCGCGCATCGCCCGCGCGGCCGCGTCCCACAGCGGGCCGGAGAGGGGGCTCTCCGGCAGCGGCTGCGACTCCAGCACCACCTCCACCGTGCCGTCCTTCCCCACCGCCTCGCGCACGCGCGCCAGCATCGCGGCGGGCGAGGTCGAAGGGAGCAGGCGGATGTCGATGCCGGCCACGGCGCGCGTCGGGATCACGTTCACCGAGCTGCCGGCGCTGATGTGCGTCACCGCGATCGTGTCTCTGAGCAGCGCGCGGTAGCCGCGCGGGAGCTCGGCCACCACCTGGTCGTCGAGCGGCTCGCGCAGTGCCCGCAGCTTCGCGCCGCGGCCGTCCGTGCGTACCGCCGCCGCGGCCGCGGTCACGCGGGCGATGCTCGGATCGAGACGGTACGGCGTCTCGATGGCCTGCACCGCGGCCAGGGCGCGCACGAGCTTCCGCGTCGCACCGCCGTCGTCGGGAGGGGCGGCGGCGTGGCCGCCGTCGCCCTCGCACGTCACGCGCAGCCAGAGCGGGACCTTCTGCTGCACCTCGATGCCCCAGAAGATCACGCGGTCGACCGCGGTCTCGTTCGAGCCGCCTTCGTTCAGCACGAAGCCGACGCCGGCGAAGAGCTCCGGACGCTGCTCCAGCAGCACCTTCGCGCCGCGCAGTCCGCCGAGCTCCTCGTCGGGCACCGCGAGAAAAACGACGTCGCGCGACAGCTTCGCGCCGCGGCGCTTCAGGTCGATGAGCGACATCAGATGCGCGATGGTGAGCGACTTCGTGTCGAGCGCGCCGCGGCCCCAGATGTAGCCGCCTTCCCGCACCGCCGCGAACGGCGGATTGCGCCACGTGCGCGCGTCGGCGGGCACGACGTCGATGTGCGTCAGCAGCAGCAGCGCCTTCTCGCTCGTCCCCGAGGAGAGGCGCGCGTAGACGCCCTGCCGCTTCGGGTCGTCGCCGACGAGCTGCGCGTCGATGCCGTCCTTCTTCAGCAGGTCGCGCAGGTACGCCGCGCCCGAGGTCTCGTTGCCGGGCGGGTTCGTGGTGTCGATCTTCAGATAGGCGACCAGCGCGTTCTCGGCCTCGCGATCCATCGGATCGGCGAGGACGCCGCTCGCTTCGCGGCAGCCGCTGATGAGGAGAAGCGCGAAGAGCGCGGTCGCGGCGCGCTTCACGCGTTACCGACGGCGGGCGCCGGGATGGTCAACTGCACCGCCGGCGTCTCCTCCGCGGTCGCGCGGTACGGCTCGTAGCAGTGCCGGCAACGCGCCTCGTACGACGAGTCGCCCACTTCCACCTGCGCGTTGCCGCCCGACACGCGCTGCGAGTAATGCGCGGCGCCGCGGCACCGCACGCACACCGCATGCATCTTGTCCACGACCTCGGCCACCGCCAGCAGCGCGCCCATCGGACCGAACGGGCGGCGCATGTAGTCCTGGTCGAGTCCCGCGGCGATGACGCGGATGCCGGCGTCCGCGAGCTGCATGCACACCTCGACCACGCCCGGGTCGAAGAACTGGATCTCGTCGATGCCCACCACCTGCACGCCGATCTCGACACGGGCCAGCAGCTCGGCGCTCGTCCCGACGGCGTGCGCCTTGAGGCGGCGCTCATCGCGCGAGACCACTTCGTCGGTGGCGAAGCGGTCGTCGAGGATCGGCTTGAAGACCTGCACTCGCTGGCGGGCGATGACCGCGCGCCGCAGACGGCGGATCAGTTCTTCCGACTTCCCGGAGAACATGCCTCCGGCGATGATTTCGATCCAGCCGCCACGATGATGATCCAAGGGATGAGCCTCCGAGGGGTAAGTTGGCGGCTAGTGTAAACCGAAAACTTTCGCCAGCCGCGCCACCCCTTCGCGAATGCGCTCGTCGCCCTCCTTGGCGAAGGTGAGGCGCATCGTGTTGCGCCCGCTGCCGTCGACGAAGAACGGTCCGCCGGGGATGTAGGCGACGCCGCTCGCAACCGCGTCCTGCACCTTGGCCGCGGTGTCGACGTCGTCGTTCAGGGTCATGAAGGTGAACAGTCCGCCGTCGGCCGAGGTCCAGCGCGCGTGTCCGGTGAAATGCCGTTCCAGCTCTTCGATGAGGATGCCGCGCTTGCCGCGATAGAACGCCCGCACGCGCTCGATCTGCGGCGCGAGCTCGCCGCCGGCGACCAGCTCGTCGACGATCGACTGATCGAGCATGCCCGAACAGAGGTCCGCCGCCTGCTTGGCGATCTCGAGGCGCTCGAGCAGCGGCTTCGCGCCGACAATCCAGCCGCAGCGCAGCCCCGGCGCGAGCACTTTGGAGAACGAGCCGAGGTAGAGCACGCGGCCGCTGGTGTCGTGTTTCTTCATGGCCGTGGTGTCCGCGCCGTCGACGTAGACCAGCTCTCCGTACGGATCGTCTTCGATGACGAGAAAGTCGAGCTCCTCCGCGAGCTGCAGCACCGCCGCGCGCCGCGCCTGCGTCATCAATCGTCCCGACGGATTCTGGAAGTTCGGGATGGTGTAGAGCAGCTTGATGCGCGTGCGCGACGCCACTTCGCGCAGCGACTCGGGGACGATCCCCTCGTCATCCTGCTGCACGCCCGCGAGCGTCGCGCTGCGCGCGTAGAACGAGGCGGAGCCGCCGATGTACGTCGGCAGCTCGACCGCCACGACGTCGCCCGGATCGAGGAACGTGTGCGCGATGAGATCGAGCGCCTGCTGCGACCCCGTCGTGGTCAGCACTTCGTCGGACGTGCACTCGACGCCGCGCGCTCTGGTGATGGCCGCAATCGACTCGCACAACCGCGGCAACCCTTTCGTCGGCCCGTACTGCAGCGACACCGCCCGCCGCTCCCGCACCACTTTCGCCGCCACCTCCGCGATCCTCTCCGCCGGAAACGTCTCCGGATTCGGCACCCCACCCGCGAAGGAAATGATCTTCGGATCGTTGATCAGCTTCGCGAAGACGCGGATGGCCGAGGCGCGGAAGGAGTGGGCGTCGCGGGAGAAGAAGGTGTCGTACGTCGTCATGCGCGGCGCAGTTTAGTACCCGCGACGCACGCAGCGTCCTGCCGAAGAAGCGTTGCGCGGTGACCGCCATCGGCCCGACGCGTGTCGTGGTCCAACCGAACAGCCACCAGGTCAGCGCGCTGCCTCCGATCGCGAAAACGATGATGGAGAGCGCGCGCTTCATCGCCAGTAGGACGACGCGCGGCCGCGGAAAGAACCTCAGGACCCGCGCGCGAGCAGCTTCTGCTGGTCCGTTCGAATGGCGTCGACGTTCGGCTTCGCCCATCCGAAGCGCCCGAAGAGCCATACGGCGCATTGAATTGCGTGCTCCGCGGCAGCGGCGACCAATTCCGCCGGCGCGATCGTCTTTTCGTATCGAAACTCCGCCTGGCGTGCGACGTAATCAGTCCACCACCACTTGCTCTCGGCGGCCAGCATGAACCCAGCAATCCCTTTGATCGAGATGTCGATGGTGATGGGATCGACGTAGACCCGCGCCTGCGCGAGTCGTGCTGCAAACTCGAAGAACTTCGTGATGGTCTCGACGGAATTCGTGATCGAGAGAAATCCCGGAACCGATTCGAGGTCCGAGGGCGAATCCGTATTGGACGTCATTGCACTCCGGAGCTCGGACATCTGCTGCGGGTCTGCAACCTCGCGCGGGTTTCCGAGATACAGAAACTGCGTGCTCTGGTAGAACCGCCAATACTCCACGCGACTGCTGGAGTTGCTCCACCCGGCGATCCACCCATCGCCGTAGTCCCGATCCGAATCGCGCACAGGAATGCGCGGAAAAGGCCACCCCCCGAGTCGAACGGTCGTCCTCTGCAGGATCTCCCAGCATTCGTCCAACGTCGGGACTTTGCCGGCGACATACGCCGACGGCCGATAGTTCACCCTCCAGTGCGGATGCTCCAGCACCGGCACCGGCAGTTTCTGTACAGGCGTCAATGCCGGAACGCTCATTCAGAGTCCTCCCAGCTCATCATCGAACGGCTTCTTCGCGGGCATCGTCTCCAGCCCCAGACGTCGGGCTGTTTCAAGGATACGCCTGGCCCGCTTCTCCGCTGCAAGCTCGAGCAGATCGTGCATCT
>DASUSL010000051.1:0-6401 GCA_036375135.1 Thermoanaerobaculia bacterium
AGAGATGGGGGCTCGTACTATTGGTCAGTTCGAGGAGCTCATCGCGTGGCAGCGTGGGATGGATCTTGCGGTTCGGGTGCATGAGTTGTCGCGGGCCGGCGAATGGGCGCGCGACTTCGTGCTTCGCGATCAGATCCACCGCTCCGTCATCTCTGTGCCGGCCAACATCGCGGAAGGCTACGAGCGCGGCAGCCGCGCGGAGTTCCACCGCTTCCTCATGATCGCGAAAGGGTCGTGCGGCGAGACGCGCACGCACCTTCACCTCGCGCACCGCTTCGGCTACCTCGACACCGACACGACGACGGAAGCACTGCACTCGGCGGAGGAAGTGAGCCGAATCATCAGCAAACTGCAGTCGAGCGTCGCCAGACAACGCGACGCCGCAAAACGGAAGTAGGACCTCTTTCCTCCTTCCTCTGTTCCTCTTTCCTCCAATGTTCACCGAAAACCTCAAAATCGCCCTGATCGCCATCTGGGCCAACAAAATGCGGTCGATCCTGACCGTGCTGGGGGTGATGATCGGGGTGGCGGCGGTGATTGCGGTCGTTTCGATCGTGCAGGGGATTCAGCACAAGATGGCGTCCGACCTCAACGAGATCGGCTCCAACTTCATCGAGGTCTTTCCCGATCCCGGCGAGCAGCGGCATCCGCTGCTACAGAAGATGCCCGATCTCACCATCGACGACGCGGCGGCGGTGCGGCGGGGGACGACGTCGATTCAGGACTTCACGCCGCTCTTCATCTCGCAGGTGCAGACCCGGCACGGCGACGCGCGGCATGGCGTGCAGCTCATGGCCGTCGGCGCGTCGTATCAGGAGATCGTCAACCACTGGGTCGAGCGCGGCCGCTTCTTCACGCCGGTGGATGAAGAACAGCGCAAGCGGGTCTGTGTCCTCGGACTCGATGCCGCGGCCGACCTCAACCTCGGCGACGACCCGCTCGGCAAGCTGATCCAGATCGACAACAACAGCTTCACCGTCGTCGGCATCATGGAGAAGAAAGGGGGCTCCTTCGGGCAGAACCAGGACGACATCGTCCTCATCCCGTTCTCCACCGCCACCGTCATCTACGGCACCGAGAACATGCGCAAGCTCGTGCTCGCCTTCCAGATGGCCCCCGGCGCCGACCTCGAGCTCGCCCGCGAGCAGGTCCGCGACGTGCTCCGTACCCGCCATCGTTTGAAAGAAGGGGAGAAGGACGACTTCCGCATCCTCGCGCAGGAAGAGATCCTCAAAGCCGTCTCCGGCGCCCTCGGCATGGTCACGCTGATCATGGGCGCGGTGGTCGGCATCGCGCTGCTGGTCGGCGGCATCGGGATCATGAACATCATGCTCGTGTCCGTCACGGAACGGACGCGCGAGATCGGCATCCGCAAGTCCCTCGGCGCGCGCCGCCGCGACGTGCTCCTGCAGTTCCTGATCGAAGCCGTCACGCTCTCCGGCCTGGGCGGTCTGGTCGGTATCGTCGGCGGCTTCGTGCTGGCCACGCTCATCCGTGCGCTGGTGTCGCGCTGGGTCGAGTTCCCCGCCGTGCACACGCCTCTGGCGGCCATCGTCGGCGCGTTCGCCTTCTGCGCCATCATCGGCATCCTCTTCGGGATCTACCCGGCGGCAAAGGCATCGAAGCTGGACCCGATCGAGGCGCTCAGGTACGAGTGAGGAGGTGCTGAGTGCTGGGTGCTGGGTGCTGAGAAGCGGCCGGCGGGACTCAGCACCCAGCACGCAGCACGCAGCACGTTTTCTTTCCTGGCACGTCTCACGAAATGACGAAGCCAGGGAGGCGGTTACGGCACACGTGCTCACCCGAAAATTGACTTACCTCATCGCCATTGCTGTGGTGCTCGCCTCGACGGTGCAGGCCGCCGAGCGCATGCCGCTGTCGCAGGTCGAGAAAGGCATGAAGGGCTACGGCCTGACGGTCTTCGAAGGGACGAACGTCGAGAAGTTCGACGTCGAGATCCTCGGCGTGCTGCACAACATCGGCCCCGGGCAGAACCTCATCCTCGCCAAGGTCGACCATCCGGTCGTCAAGCGCGCGGGCGTCATCGCCGGCATGAGCGGCTCGCCGGTCTTCGTCGACGGCAAAGTCATCGGAGCGCTCGCCTACGCCTGGCAGTTCGCCAAAGAGCCGGTGGCCGGCATCACCCCGATCGAGGAGATGCTCAAGCTCTCGCAGGTCGTGCGTCCGGCCGGTGCTTCGCCCGCGGGCGCGGCTCCGCGCATGAGCGGCGGCGAGCTGCTGAACGCGCTCGCCGGCGGCGGCGGCACGTCCGACGCGGCATTCGACAAGTTCATCAAGAGCATGGCCGCGCGGCCGGTCAATGCGATCAACGGCGCGACGCGCATCGCCCTGCCGATGTCGGTGGGCAGCTTCGCGCCGGAGACCATCCAGCGCTTCGCCCCGCACCTCGAGCAGCTCGGTTTCATGGCCGTGCCCGCGGGTGCGGCCTCGGCCTCCACGAAAAAGAGCGGCAAGACCACCTTCGCGCCCGGCGATCCCGTCGGCGCCGTGCTCCTCACCGGCGACTTCAACGTCGCGGCGAGCGGCACCGTGACCTACATCGACAACGAGCACGTCTACGCGTTCGGCCATCCGTTCCTCGACATGGGCGAGATCAACTTCCCGATGGCGACGTCGGAAGTCGTGACCGTGCTGCCGAGCGTGGCCAGCTCGTTCAAGTTCTCGAATACCGGCGACATCGTCGGCATGCTCCGCCAGGATCGCGCCGCCGGCATCATGGGCGTCCTCGGCGCGAAGGCGGACATGATCCCCGTCGACGTCACGCTCAACGGCGCCGGTCCGGAGCACAAGTTCCACGTCGACGTCGTGCGCCACTCGTACCTCTCGCCGCTGATGCTGGCCATGGTCACGGACTCGATCGTCTCGAACGCGCAGCGCGCGGCGGGAGAGCGCACCGTGCTCCTCGACTCCGAGATCAAGCTGAAGGGCTTCGACAGCGTGCGCATCCGCGAAGGCTTCGCGGGGCAGCAGGCGCGCCAGGCCATCCCGCAGTACCTCGCGCTCATCTCCGGCTATCTGATGTCGAACGAGTTCAAGGACGCGGAGATCGAGTCGGTGAAGATCCACCTCCGCCACGATGACGACCTCCGCATCGCCAAGCTGATGGAAGCATCGCTGGTGAAGCCGGACAAAGGTCGCGTCTCGCCCGGCGACACCGTGCAGGTGCGCGCCGTGCTCAAGCCGTATCGCGGCGAGTCGTTCGTCGAGACCTTCGACGTGCGCATCCCCGACGAGCAGCCGGTCGGCGCGTCGTACCTCCTGGTCGGCAGCGGCTCGGTGATGAACGCGATCGACTTCTCGCTCGTACCGCCCGATCCCCGCACGCTCGAGCAGGTGATCCGCGTCGTCGGACGCCTCCGTCCCGCCACCGACCTCACCGTCGGGCTCTACTCGACGGGTGAAGGCGCGGTGACGTCAGGCGTCTACCTGCCGAACCTCCCGCCGTCGATGCGCGCGGTGGTTGTTGCAGATACGTCGAACGGCGCACAGGCCGCCGTGAAGTACCATCCGGCCGGGCACAACGCCCGCCCGCTCGGCTACATCGTCGATGGCGCCCTGAAGATCGACATCGACGTGCAGCCGGCGTGGTAAGAGGTGCTGTGTGCTGAGTGCTGCGTGCTGAGTCGTCTTCAGCGCGTAACTCAGCACCCGGCACCCAGCACTCAGCACCCCGAAAGGATGTTCATGCGCCGATCGCTGTCCCTGATCTCGGCTCTCTTGTTTGCTACGCACGTGTTCGCCGTCGCGCCCCAGTTCTGGCGCGTGCAGAACGCCGAGGATTTTCTGGCCGGCGAGCTCGAAGGCTTCGCCATCACCTCGCGCGGCGAGCTGCGTGTCGCGCCGGCCATGCGCAAAGTGGCCAGCTTCACCGATCCCTTCGTCCTCTCCCAGACCGTGGCGCCGAACGGCGACCGCTTCTTCGGCACGGGCAACGAGGGGAAGGTCTACCGCCTGCGCGGCGAAGAGCTGAAGCTCGTCTTCACCGCGCCGGAGCCGGAGATCTACGCCGTCGCCTTCAGTAACGGCTCGCTGGTCGTCGGCAGCTCGCCGAACGGCAAGGTCTATCGCGTCGATCCGGAGAGCGGCAGACAGACGACGCTCTTCGATCCGCAGCAGGCCTACATCTGGGCGCTCGAAGCGCTCGAGAGCGGCGACCTCGCCGTGGCCACGGGAGTCGAGGGAAAGCTCTTCCGCGTCTCCGCGAACGGCGAAGGGAAGATCCTCTACGACTCGCCGGACACACACATTCGCTCACTCGCCGAGCGCAAGGACGGCTCACTCCTCGCCGGCGCCTCGGGCAAGGGACGCATCTACGCCATCGACCGCAGCGGCTCCGCGCACGCGCTCTTCGATTCGTCGCTGAACGAGATCGCCTCGCTGCACGTCGACGCCAACGGCACCGGCTGGGCCGCGGCGGTGAGCAACGTCCTCCCGTCGAGCGCCCCGGCGAAGTCGCAGTCGAAGTCCTCGACGCAGCAGCAGCAACAGGGACAGCAGGGGCAGCAGCAACAGCAGCAGAGCGAACAGAAGAAAGAAGGAGAGAGCGTCGAAGTGAGCTTCTCCTTCGAAGACAGCAGCAGCTCGGCCGCGGCCGCGCAGAGCGGATCGTCCGAGGTGTACCGGATCGAGCCGGACGGTTTCGTGGAGACCGTGCGCAAGTTCGAGCGTGAGATCGTCTACGCCGTCAGCGGCGGGGAGAACGGCGGTGTGCTGCTGGCCACCGGGCCGAACGGCCGCATCTACGATCTGCGCGACGGCGAGCTGTCGCTCCTCGGCGCGGTGCCGGAGAAGCAGATCGTCTCCATCGCCGGCAACATGATCACCACCACCAACTCCGGCGCCGTGTACCGCATGGAGTCGCGCGGCGCGCAGAATCCGGAGTTCCGCTCCGCGGCGAAGGACGTCGAGCGCTTCTCGCGCTTCGGCAACTACCGCATCGAGGGACGCAACCTCGAAGGGAACACCGTCGCCATCTCGTTCCGCAGCGGCAACACCCGCACCCCCGATGCGACCTGGAGCGCGTGGACCTCGCCGCAGACGGCGCTCGAGGGCAACATCGCCGCGCCGGCCGCGCAGTACATCCAGTGGAAGCTGACCATGCCCAAGGCGAGCGCGAACGCCGCCGTCGACGGCGTCTCCATCGCCTTCATCAACCGCAACGTGGCGCCGGAGATCGACGCTATCGCGGTGCAGGATCCGGCGGTCATCTTCATCACCAACGCCTATCCCGCGTCGCCGCAGGTGGTCGAGGCGACGAACCCGGACGAGTACGGGATCTTCACGAGCCTCGACGCCCCGCGCGACCGCACGCCGGCCGAGCAGGGGAAGCGCATGTTCCGCCGCGGCTTCCGCACCGTGAGCTGGCGCGCCTCCGACGACAACGGCGACCAGCTCCGCTACACGCTGTCGTTCCGCCTGAAGGGGAGCGACCGCTGGCTGCGGCTGCGCGAGAACATGGAAGAGACGCAGCTCAACTTCGACACGTCGCAACTGCCGGACGGCCGCTACGAGCTGCGCCTCGTGGCCACCGACGCCAACGACAACCCGGACGGCGCGCTGACGGACACGAAGGAAGGCGTCGAGTTCCAGGTCGACAACGGCGCGCCGCGCATCAGCGTCGCGCGCAACGGCAGCGCGGTGGAAGTGAAGATCAGCGACGAGCTGTCGCCGATCGGCCGCGTGGAGTACTCGGCCGACGCGGAGAAGTGGATCCGCCTCACGCCGACGGACGGCATCGCCGACTCGCGCGAGGAGACGTTCCGCCTCGACCGCGGCACGGTGGACGGCAAGTTCGTCATCGTCCGCGCGGTCGACTCGTTCTACAACGTCTCCACGGCCACGGTGAAGTAGGAGAACGCCGCCCCCGCGGCGGCGTTCCATCTATAATCGCCGGCGTGAGTCGTCGGTCCACTGCACTCATTGCACTGCTCCTCTGCTTCGCCTGCCTGCGCGACGAGAAACCAGCGCAGAGCACGCGGGCACCGCGACAAGCACCCGCCCCCGCGGCGGGTGACGGCACGCCGCAGGAGGGGGGGACGCTGGTGCGGCGCATCGAAGCCGACATCGTCACCCTCAATCCGATCACGAGCACGTCGACGTACGACCGGCAGGTGGTCGACTACCTCTTCACGCCGATGGTCTACCTCGATCACGACCTCGAGCCGATCCCGGGACTCGCCGACTCATGGGAGGTTCTCGAGGGCGGCAAGCTGTATCGCTTCGAGCTGAATCGGAAAGCGACGTTCTCCGACGGCACGCCTGTGAAAGCGAGCGACGTCGTGTTCACGCTGAGGAAGATCTTCGATCCGGCGTCGGAGGCGTTGCAGATCATCGGCGCGTTCGAGTATCTCGACTTCGCGCGGACGCGTGCGGTGGACAAC
>DASUSL010000052.1:0-8657 GCA_036375135.1 Thermoanaerobaculia bacterium
TTTGAGGTACTGGAGCTTGTCGGTGAACTTCATGCGATCGCGGTCAGGGGAACCGCGCCGCAAGTGTAAGGATTTCCGAGGAGTTGAACCAGCGGAGCGCCGGCGTCCCCGCCGGCTGCCGCGGCGGCGTCCCGCCGCCCCGCGCGTGAGCGCAGGCGGGACGCCTGCGCAGACAGCCGGCGAGGACGCCGGCGGTCCACTTGTCGGTCACTCGAGAAGGACGATCTTACGCATCCGCAGGCACGGGAGCGCGGTGCCGTCGGGCAGCTCGATGCCGGCAGCTTCGACCGCGCGGTAGCCGCAGGCCTCGTACAGCGGCACGCCCGGGAGCGTGGCCATGAGCTCGAAGGTGGTGAAGCCCGCTCGTTGCGCCGCCTTTTCCGAGGCTTCGAGGATGCGGCGTCCGAGGCCGCGGCGGGCGCAGGCGGGATCGACGAACATGGCGCGGATGCGGGCCACGTCGGCGAAGCCGCTCGCCGTCTCCTGGTCGCTGGTGCCGGTGAAGAGCTTGGCGCGCGCGCTCCAGCCGCCGCAGGCCACGACCCGTCCCTCCTCCTCGATGACAAAGTACGTCCCATCGTCAATGAGTTGACCATCGGGCACGCCGATGTAGCGCACGGCGCTCGCGGTCTGCGGCTCGTCGTAGAAGCCGCGGCTCAGCGCGGCGATGGAGGCGTGCATCACGCGCTGGATCTCCGGCAGATCGGCGCGCGTGGCGAGACGGATCATTTGCGCAACGCGCCGGCGGCCTTGAGCACGTCGTTGTCGAGCGCGCCGCCGAACTCGCGCTTCACCTCGAAGATCCACCCCGAGAGCAGCTCGTCGAGGACGGTGCGCACGACGGTGCCGTGATCGCGCGAGCCGGAGGCGTAGAGGTTGTTCAGGAGCTGGTCGAAGTCGATGCGCCCCTCGTTCACGAAGTTGATGCCGGAGAGATATGGCAGCGTCCCCGGCGAGAGCTGCAGCGCCACGCGGTCCGCGAAGTCGTAGACGTGATCGCCGATCTTCTGGAAGACGATGCCGAAGATGCGCTGGAAGACGCCGTTGTAGCGCTCCACCAGCCCCTCCAGCTCGTACTCGGTCTCCACCGCGGCGCGCTTCTCGTCGACCGCCGCGACCTCGGCGTCCTGGATGAGATTCACCGCCAGCAGGCCCCAGATGGTGCGGAAAGTCTGGAAGTTGGAGAGGTAGCTGCGCGCGCAGAGCTCTTCGACGGTCTGCGGATCGGAGAGGAGGCTGAGCACGTGGCTCTCGTCGTCGCTCAGCTCGAGCTGGAACGTGCGCGTGTCGGCGTTCGGCACCGCTTCGAGGGTCCGGTCGAGACGCCCGATGCCGCGCGCGATCAGCGACCAGAACTCGATGCGCCGCACGCCGTCGAGGATCAGCCGCTCGGTGGCCATCGGCAGCGCGATGACGCCGTCGGGAAGCTGGTCCATGAACTCGATGGTGTAGCTGCCGGTGCGGTACGCCATCGCGTTGAGCACGATGGCATTGGCCTGCCGCTCGATGGCGCGGGTGAGGTCTTCGGGCTTGAGGTACCCGAGCTCGCACAGCAGCCCGCCGATGCGCCGCGCCACGACCAGCCGCTCCATGGCGTTGGTGTACTGCTCGATGGTCAGCTCTCCGGCGCGCAGGAGGGTCTCGGCCAGCCCGACGTCGGGATCGGTGCTGGCGGCGGAGACGATGCGCCCTTCGCTGAAGTAGATCGTGTCGCTGCGGCCGATGGCGTCGAGCGTGAGCACGGCCGTCTCGCTGCTGCGGACGATGGAACGGAAGAGATCCGGGACGGTCGTCTCCGCGAGCGCGCCCTGAATGGAGAGGTTGTCTTCCATAGGGCGCGTATTGTGCGACAGGCACGACCCGACTGGCGACAACGACACAATGAGACCTGGCCAACCAGCGCAGCGCCGTGCCGGCCTACTCGATCGACACCAGCTCCAGCTCGAAGGTGAGGTTCTTCCCCGCCAGCGGATGATTGGCGTCGAGCGTGACGGACTGATCGTCCGCCGCCGTGACCTGCACCGCGGCGTTGCTCCCGTCCGGGAAGCCGACGCGCAGCATGTCGCCGACCTCGACGTCGGTCCCCTCGGGCATCTGATCGCGCGGGACGGTGAAGACGAGCTCGTCGCGCCGCTCGCCGTACGCGTTCCCCGACTCGATCTTCTCGGTCTTCTTATCGCCGGCGCTCATCCCCTCGATGGCGTCTTCGAACCCCGGAATCACCTGCCCCGCCCCGATCGTGAAGACGATCGGCTCGCTCCCCTCGGATGAATCGAACTCGGTCCCGTCATCGAGGGTGCCGCGGTAATGAACGTGGACGGTGTCGCCTTTTTTCGCTTGCATGGGTTCGGTCTTTTTCAAGGTCCGCGCCGGTTCAGGAGTGCGGCGGCGCCCAGCCGCCGCTTTGGTCACGGTGCGACGGAGCGGTGCGCGGCACGCTTACCAAAGCGGCGGCTCGTCGCCGCCGCACTCCTAGACCGGCCTCGTCGCATCCTCCACCACCGCGACACCCACGGCGTTCTTCGTCGTCGACTTGACGCGGTACATGGCGGCGTCCGCCTGTCGGATGAGGGCGTCCTTGGTGATGGCGTGGGTGGGGTACGTGGCGATGCCGAACGAGGCGGTGATGGTCACTTCGACGTTGGCGTCGATGCGCAGGGCGGTCGAGGTGATGGCGCGGGAGATGCGCGTGGCGACGGCGACGGCCTGCTCCTGATCGGTCTGCGGGAGGATCACGCAGAACTCGTCGCCGCCGAAGCGCACCGTCTTGTCGATGCCGCGCACCGCGCCGAGGATACGCTTGGCGACTTCCTGCAGCGTGCGGGAGCCGCTGAGATGGCCGTAGAAGTTGTTGACCATGCGCAGGTCGTCGAGGTCGAGAAAGATGATGCTGAAGATCGTGCCGTAGCGGCGCGAGCGCTCGATCTCCTCGTCGAGATAGGTCTCGAAGAAGCGGCGGTTGTAGGCCTTGGTGAGATCGTCGCGCATGGCCAGGTCGCGGCTGCGCGTGAGCTGATAGATGTTGCTCAGCACCTGCGCCACGGCGGAGAGGTAGCGCGTCACGTTCGTGGACCGCGTGTCGTCCATCGCGTGCGAGGCCGGCACCGGCACTTTGATCACGCCGAGGAGGTCGTCGTTGACCTGCAGCGGCATGACCATCATCCCGCCGCCGAGGGCGAAGCGCGACGGCGAGGCCAGCGCCTGCTGCAGGATGTCCGGAGGGACGCCCGGGAGGAACTCGTTCGTGTCCTCGTAGCCGGGATCGTTGCTGAAGCTGACGACGTAGCGCTCGTAGCGCGGGTCGTGGAGGAACAGCGTCCCGTGCGGGAGGCCGAGGATCTCCAGCAGCGTGGTGGTGATCCGCTCGGAGACTTCCTCCGCGTCGATCATCGACATCAGCTCGTGGATCTCGCGGAGGTTCTTCGCCTCCTGCTCGAGCTGCGCGGCGTGCAGCACCGCGTCGGCCATGTCGCCGGCGAAGTCGAGATAGGCGCAGGGGTCGCGCAACAGTTCGTCGCGATCCAGGACCAGTTCACCGGAGCGGCGCTCGCGGTCGCCGAGGACGAGCCGCGCCACACTTTTGCTGTCCGTGGTGTCTTCATCCTCGACGACGGCCACGCGGCAGCGCTGCCGTTCTTCGCCCGACTCGTGGAAGGTCCAGCCGGGACACGCTTCGCGCAGGCGAGCCGCGAGGTCGCCGCGGGAACTGTAGATTCCGGCATCGTGCGGCATGCGTTAAGTTCATGATTCTACGTGATGCGTATCGCACAGATCATCCTCCCCGACGCCTCGCAGTACGAGCGGAAGTCGCAGCGCGCCGACCGCGCCGCCCTCGCCGGACGTTACGAATTCGTCGACGACCCGGGAAAAAGCGATCTTGCGCACGTCTATGGAAGCAGGGAGCTTCCTCGGAGCCTCCGTGTGCCGGTTCCGTTCGTCAGCTCTGCGCCAATGACCTCTTCGCGGTGGCCTTGGCGCCGCAGCGGAACGGAGCCGGCACACGTGGTCTCGTGGCGCGAGCTCCCTGAAGTGGTCGAGGATGCGTACTTTGTGGATGTGGGACGGGCTTCAGCCCGTCCGGACGGGCTGAAGCCCGCCCCACACGGGCTGAAGCCCGCCCCACATGGGCTGAAGCCCGGCCCACATGGGCTGAAGCCCGGCCCACATGGGGTTGAGCCCGGCCCATATGTCGTCGGCTCGTACGCACGGAAGAGCGCGCACAGCATGGTCGAGCGCACGCTGGCGCGCATCCATCGCTTCCGCGACGACGTCCAATGGAACGTGCTCGACCACGTTCCGACGCCCGAGGATCTACGGAAGGTAGACGTTTGGGTCGATCCGGCCGTCGAAGAAGAAGACCTCGATGGATTCACGGCGGAGGCGCTGGTGAGTGGCGTTCCCGTCGTGGCCGCGAGAACGGAGATCAACCTTGCAAGATGTGAAAAAGGACGGACGGCGTTTCTCGTTCCGCGAAACGATCCCAATGAGATGACTCATGCGATACTAGCGGCCCTGTTCAAGTCCGAGGTAGCGCAGGAAAAAATTCGAGCAGCGGGACAAACGTCGTCCAGGTTCCGGGCGAAGCACCGCCTGCGCATCCTCACGAAGTTGTACGAAACATTGATCGCATGAACCTCCTCCAGGGATTACCGAACCCGCAGCGCCGCGCCATCGATCTGGTCCGCGAGATCGCGCTGGAGAAGGACTGCCACCCGTTCCTGGTCGGCGGTCCGGTCCGCGACATCCTCCTCGGCCGCCACGCCATCGACATCGACCTCACGCTCGAGCACGACGCCTCGACGCTCGCCCGCGCGCTGGCCAAGCGCATCGACGGACGCCTGCGCTCCTTCCCGCAGTTCCTCACGTACAAGGTGACGGCGCCGGAGTTCCCGGAGATCGACCTCACCACCGCGCGCAAGGAGCGCTACCGCAAGCCCGGCGCGCTGCCGGCCGTGACCGCGGGACGCCTGAAGGACGATCTGATCCGCCGCGACTTCTCGATCAACGCCATCGCCCTCGATCTGATCGACGGGAAGATGCACGACCCGACCGGCGGTGCGCAGGACATCGAGTCGGGTGTCGTGCGCGTGCTGCACGACAAGAGCTTCCTCGACGATCCGACGCGCATCTTTCGCGCCGCACGCCTCGCCGCGCGCCTCGGCTTCACGGTCGAAGCGCGCACGGCGGAGCTGATGCGCGAGGCGATCGACTCGGACGCACTCGGCACCGTCACGAAGGAGCGCATCTGGCGCGAGCTGTTCCTGGCCATGGACGAAGAGGAGGCGCCGGCGATCCTGTCCGAGCTCTCCGCGAGCGGCGCGCTGCATCACCTCTTCGGCCGCAAGGGCAACGGGACGCTGAAGGCGCGGCTGGAAGCGATCCGCGCCGAGCTGGCCGCGAATCCCGACGCCGACCGCTACGTGCTCTACACCGGCGTGCTGCTGCACGGCGACGCCTCCCCCATCGACTTCGAAGGCTCGGGCTTCTCGCAGAAGCGCGCGCGCGCGGTGGTGGAGATCGCGAACGAGCTGCCCCGCGTGCTGGAGACGCTGGCGGACGTGCGCGACGACCGCGAGCGCTTCATGGTCTACCGCCGCGTGTCGCCGGAGATGCTGCTGCTCGTCGCGGCGGAGCATCCGGACCAGCGCCCGCACCTGCAGCGCTACCAGGAGTTCGAGAAGTTCCGCCTCCCGCTGCGCGGCAACGATCTCGAGGTGCCGGGCGGCCCGCACGTGGCGCAGGCGCTGGAGCGGACCCGCGAGGCGGTGTTCCGCGGCGAGATCCCGGCGGAGCAGGCGCGCTCGTACGCGCGCGCCGAGGCGCGGCGGCTGCTCGAGGAAGCGCGCGGGTGATCACTACGCGGTCGACGGCTCGTGCAACGCAAGTGCACCCGAGATCCCTCGCTCCGCTCGGGATAAACTAAAGCCGTGCCCCTCCTCCCGATCGCCGTCCTGCTCGCAGCGATGCAGCACGACATCACGCATGTCGAGCCGGTCGCGCCGGATGCCGCGATCTCGACGCCGCTGCCGGTGAGCGAGCAGCGCCGGCTCAAGAAGTACGACATGCCGGAGCTGGCCGGCGCGCGGCAGGCCCTCGGGCCGCAGCTCATCGACGGACGCCTGCCGAAGCCGCTCGCCGACTATCTCGTGTCCGAGGGGACCGTCGAGCAGCGCGTCTCCATCTTCGAGGGTGGTCTGGTCATCGTGAAGATGACCGGCGCGGCGTCGATCCAGAAGAAGGTCATCATTCCGGCGGACGCGCTCGCGCAATACCTGCGCAGCGTCAACGCCGTCACGCTCCAGTCCATCGACGCGCGCTCGCTGGTCGCGCCGGAGAAGAATCAGCGCGCGCAACTGCGCGTGTACGACGCCGACGGAAAAGCGGTCGAGCGCGTGTTCCATCCGAATCGCGTGCTGCCCAAGCAGCTCGACGACCAGATCGCGCCGCTGCGCGACCTGCTGCGCGCGATCTCCGAGGATCGCGGCGTGACGACGTCGATCGCGGGGTACGAGCCGAAGCCGGGCGACGAGCTGGTGTCGGACGATCACAAGGTCTATCGCGTCGTGCGTCTGACCAAAGACGCGCAGATCGTCGAGCTGCAGTGCCTCACCGCGCCGACGACGATCTACGTCGCCAAGCGGGACCTCCATCTGTACTTCATGGGGGCGAAGCCGCAGGAGTGACGTCCCTCCGCATCACTGCCGGCGCGCTGCGCGGACGACGCATCGCCGTGCCGAAAGACGACGTCCGCCCCACCTCCGAGCGCGCGCGCCAGGCGTACTTCAACATCGTCGGCGAGCGGATTCAGGGAGCGCGCTTCCTCGACCTCTTCGCCGGCAGCGGGATCTTCGCGTTCGAGGCGGTGTCGCGCGGCGCGGCGGCCGGCGTGGCGGTCGACATCTCCCGCCCGCACACGCACGCCATCGAGAAGGCGGCGCGCGAGCTGAGCGTCCCGGTGAAAGCGATCCAGGCGGATGCGCTGGCGGGCATAAAGCGTCTCGGCAGCGCGGTTTTCGACCTCGTTTACGCCGATCCCCCATACGATTACGCGCACTACGAACCGTTGCTGACCGCGATCGACACAGAGCTCCCCCTCGCGCCCGACGCCGTCGTGGCGATCGAGCACCGGCGCAACACCAATCCTTTCCCGACGGCCCCGAACCGCCTGCGCGCGTGGCGCACCAGCGAGTACGGCGAAGTCTGGATCAGTTTTTTCATTGCATGAGGTTGCATGGCTGAGAAGACCACCATTGAGCTGACTCTCGACGAACGGCAGGCACACACGCTGTTCGGCAATCACGACGAGAACCTGCGGGCCATCGAGGACGCATTCGACGTGAAGATTTCCTCGCGCGGCAACGAGATCTTCGTGACCGGCGGCGAGGACAACCGCGCCTCGGTGCAGAAACTGATCGGCGAGCTGCAGCAGCTCATCACCCAGGGCTATCCGATGCAGAAGTCGGACGTGGCCACCGGCGTGCGCGTGATGCGCGACAAGCCGGAGATGAACCTCGTCGACTTTTTCACCGACGACTCGCTGAACTCCGCGATCCGCCGGGTCGTGTCGCCGCGCAACCTCGCGCAGAAGATGTACCTGCAGGCCATCGCCGACAACGACATCGTCTTCGGCGTCGGCCCGGCCGGCACGGGCAAGACCTATCTGGCCGTGGCCGCGGCGGCCGCCGCGCTGCAGGAGAAGTCGATCAAGCGCATCGTGCTGTGCCGTCCCGCGGTCGAAGCGGGAGAGCGGCTCGGCTTCCTTCCCGGCGACATCGCCGAGAAGATCAATCCGTACCTGCGCCCGCTCTACGACTCGCTGTTCGACATCATCGGCTTCGAGAAGGTGGAGAAGCTGATGGAGCGCAGCGTGATCGAGATCGCGCCGCTGGCGTTCATGCGCGGACGCACACTCAACGACTCCTTCATCATCCTCGACGAGGCGCAGAACACGACTCCCGAGCAGATGAAGATGTTCCTCACGCGCCTCGGCTTCGGCTCGAAGGCGGTGGTCACGGGCGACATCACGCAGGTCGACCTTCCGGACGGGAAGAAGTCGGGACTGCGCGAGGTGCGGCGCATCCTCGAGCACGTCGAGGGGCTCAAGTTCTTCGACTTCAGCGACCGCGACGTCGTGCGCCATCCGCTCGTGGCGAAGATCGTCACCGCGTACGACCGGAACGACCGCGAGAAGGCCGCCGCTTCGTGACGGAGGTCGAGGTCACCGGGGAGGCGGTGCCGCGGTTCAGCCGCCGCGACATCGCCGCCTACACGCGCCGCGTTTTCCTCGCGCTGGAGAAGAGGAACCTCCTGCCGGAGGAGATCTCCGAGATCTCGATCGCCCTCGTCGACGACGAGGCGATGACGGCTCTGAACCGCAAGTTCCGCCGCAAGTCGAAGACGACGGACGTCCTCACCTTCCCCGCCGACGACTCGTACAACGATCCCTCCCAGAAAGGCCGCCGCCCCCTCGGCGACATCGTGATCTCCATCGACCAGGCCCGCCGCCAGGCCGTCGACGAGAAGCACTCGCTCGCCACCGAGGTGCGCTACCTCATCCTCCACGGCATCCTCCACGCCCTCGGCTACGACCACGAAACCGACAAGGGAGAGATGAACGCGCTGGAGGTCGAGGTGCGGGAGATGGTGGGGTTGGTTTA